>CP043652.1:3675380-3981662 GCA_014218215.1 Geodermatophilaceae bacterium NBWT11 | reverse complement strand
GTGGCCGCGGCCGCGGCGAGGCGGTCGAGGTCCTTGCCGTCGGGGACCACGACGAGCGCACCCCGGCCGCCGGACAACGTGGCCCGGCACAGCTCGACCAGCCGGGTCGGCCAGTCCTCCCCCGGCAGCGCCGTCCAGACCGCCCGGACCGGACGGCCGAGGGCGAGGGCCTCCAGGAAGGCCTCGCCGGTCGGGTAGCGGGCGAACCCGGCTGGGTCCGGCGGCTCCGGGGCCGGCGGCGGGTCGGCGACCGGCCGCTTCTCCGGGGCACCGCGGCGCGGCGGGAGGGCCAGCCGCAGCACGTCGGTCATCACCCCGCCGTGCCGGTCGGCGACCGCGCGGGTCAGCTCGGCCACCTCGGGGGTGAGCACGGGCTCGGACGACACGACCTTCGCCAGCGCGGCGAGCTTCCCGGTGTGCGTCGTGGTCGAGCCGACCTCGAGCACGACGCCGTCCACCAGCTGGCCGGAGAACCGCACCCGCACCCGGCAGCCGGCCACCACGGCCTCGGCGAGGTCGTCGGGGACGGCGTAGTCGAAGGGCCGGTCCAGGTGCGCCAGGGGCACGTCGACGACGACCCGGGCCACCCGCAGCTGCGGGCGACCCGGGTCGTCGGGGATCGGGAGGGTGGTCAGACGGCTGACTTCAGCGCGTCGACGCGGTCGGTCTTCTCCCACGGCAGGTCCAGGTCGGTGCGACCGAAGTGCCCGTAGGCCGCGGTCGGCCGGTAGATCGGCCGGAGCAGGTCCAGGTCGCGGACGATGGCACCGGGGCGCAGGTCGAACACCGAGGTGATCGCCTTCTCCAGCACGTCGTCCGGGACGGTGCCGGTGCCGAAGGTCTCCACGAACAGACCGACCGGGCTCGCGGCGCCGATCGCGTAGGCGACCTGCACCTCGCAGCGGCGGGCCAGACCCGCGGCGACGACGTTCTTGGCCACCCAGCGCATGGCGTAGGCCGCCGAGCGGTCCACCTTCGACGGGTCCTTGCCGGAGAACGCACCGCCACCGTGGCGGGCCATGCCGCCGTAGGTGTCGACGATGATCTTGCGACCGGTCAGGCCGGCGTCGCCCATCGGGCCACCGATGACGAACTTGCCGGTCGGGTTGACCAGCAGCCGGTGCCCGGTGGTGGGCAGGCCGAGCGCGGCGAGCTCGGGCTGGACCACGAGCTCCTCGATGTCGGGGGTCAGCAGCGTGTCGATGCTGATGTCCTCGGCGTGCTGGGAGGAGACGACCACGGTCTCCACGCCCACCGGGCGGTCGTCCTCGTAGACCACGGTGACCTGGGTCTTGCCGTCGGGACGCAGGTAGGGCACCGAGCCGTCCTTGCGCACCGCGGACAGCCGCTTGGAGAGGCGGTGGGCCAGCGCGATCGGCAGCGGCATGAGCTCGGGGGTCTCGTCGCTGGCGTAGCCGAACATCAGGCCCTGGTCGCCGGCGCCCTGGCTGGCGATGAGGTCCTCGGCGGCGGCGGCGCGGTCGGCGGCACCGGTGCGGGTCTCGTAGCCGACGTCGACGCCCTGCGCGATGTCGGGCGACTGGGCGCCGAGGGAGACGCTGACGCCGCAGGAGGCACCGTCGAAGCCCTTGCGCGAGCTGTCATAGCCGATGCCCAGGATCGTCTCGCGGACGACCTTGGCGATGTCGACGTAGCCGCCGGTGGTGACCTCACCGGCGATGTGCACCTGGCCGGTGGTGATCATCGTCTCGACGGCGACCCGGCTGCGCGGGTCCTGGGTGAGCATCTCGTCCAGGATCGCGTCGCTGATCTGGTCGGCGATCTTGTCCGGGTGTCCTTCGGTGACCGACTCGGACGTGAACAGACGACGTGACACTCGGGACTCCCTGGGCGGACTGAGGTGAGCTGCGCGGCTGCGCACTCCGGTGGTGCTGGGTCCTGCTGACGGTCTTCGGCGCCTCCGGTCCGGTCGGACGGGGCACCGGTCGACGAGGTTACCGGCGCGGACCCAGTCGGTCTGCAACGGCGTGCCAGATCCCGGCCGCGACGACGTCCTTGGGTCCGGTGGGCACCTCGGTGGCCGACCCGTCGGCCGCCAGCACGGTGACCGCGTTGTCCGGCCGGCCGAAGACCTGCCCGCCGGAGACGTCGTTGACCACCAGGAGGTCGCAGCCCTTGCGGGCGAGCTTGGCGCGGGCGTGGGTGAGCACGTCGGCCTCGGCGTCCCCGGTCTCCGCGGCGAACCCGACGACCAGCTGCCCCGCCGGTCGGGCGGTGACCAGCCCGGCGAGGACGTCGGGGTTGCGGGTGAGCGCGACCTCGCTGGGCTCGCTCCCGCTGCCCTTCTTGAGCTTGGTGGTCGCGACCGCGGTGGGCCGGAAGTCCGCGACCGCGGCGGCCATGACGACGACGTCGGCAGCGGGGGCGTGCTCGACCATCGCCGTCTGCAGCTCCTCGGCGGAGCCGACCGGCACGACGCGGCAGCCGAACGGGGCGCCGTCCTCGACGTTGGCGGCGACCAGGGTGACCTCGGCGCCGCGGGCAGCGGCGACCCGGGCCAGTGCCCAGCCCTGCCGGCCCGAGGACCGGTTGCCCAGGTAGCGGACCGGGTCCAGCGGCTCACGGGTGCCGCCGGCACTGACCAGCACGCGGCGTCCGGCCAGGTCCGGGGCCAGGGCCGCGGCCCCGCCGGCGAGCACGACCTCGGCCAACGCGGCGACGTCGGCGGGCTCGGGGAGCCGGCCGGGCCCGGAGTCCGGGCCGGTGAGCCGGCCGACCGCGGGCGGGAGGACGACGGCACCGCGCCGGCGCAGGGTGGCCACGTTGTCCTGGGTGGCCGGGTGCAGCCACATCTCGGTGTGCATGGCCGGCACGAAGACCACCGGGCAGTGTGCGGTGAGCAGGGTGGCGGTGAGCAGGTCGTCGGCCCGACCGGACGCCGCGCGGGCCAGCAGGTCGGCGGTCGCCGGGTTGACCAGCACCAGGTCGGCGGTCTGGCCGATCCGGACGTGCGCGACCTCGGGGACGTCGTCCCAGACCTCGGTGCTGACCGGGTTGCCGGAGAGCGCCTCGAAGGTCGCCGCGCCGACGAACCGCAGCGCCGACGCCGTCGGCACCACCCGCACGTCGTGCCCGCGCTCGGTGAGCGCGCGCAGCAGCAGCGCCGACTTGTAGGCGGCCACGCCGCCCCCGACGCCCAGCACGATCCGGCTCATGGGCTCCATCTTCTCCAGGGACGACGAAACCCCCGGCCGTGCGGCCGGGGGTCTCCTCAGTTCGGGGGTGTCGGCGCTCAGTTCTCGCCGGCGGTGTGGGTCAGCAGGCCCTCGTTGATCTCGCGCAGGGCGATGGAGAGGGGCTTCTCCTGGGGGGCGGTGTCGACCAGCGGGCCGACGTACTCCAGCAGGCCCTCGGAGAGCTGGCTGTAGTAGGCGTTGATCTGGCGGGCCCGCTTGGCCGCGTAGATGACCAGGCCGTACTTGCTGCTGGTGCGCTCGAGCAGCTCGTCGATCGGCGGGTTGGTGATGCCCTCGGGGGCAGGTGCGACTCCGGACACGGGCGTGGGACTCCTCGGTAGGACGGTGCGCTGGGGGCCGATCGCAGGGTGCTGCGCTCAGGCCGGTGGTGGCGCAGTCAGCAAGACTACCAACTGGTCGGCGGCCCGGGCGACGTCGTCGTTCACCACGACCACGTCGTAGTCCCCGACGGACTCCAGTTCGGCCCGCGCGATGGCCAGCCGACGCTCGATCACGTCGGCCGGTTCGGACCCCCGACCCGACAGCCGCAGGGTCAGCTCCTCGAACGACGGCGGGGCCAGGAAGACCAGCTGGGCGTCGGCAGCGCGGCTGCGCACCTGGCGGGCGCCCTGCATCTCGATCTCCAGCAGCGCCGGGTTGCCGGAGGCCAGCTGCTCCTCGACGGGGGCCCGGGGGGTGCCGTAGCGGTTGCCGGCGTACTCCGCCCACTCCAGCAGCCCGTCGTTGTCGATCAGCCACTGGAAGGCCTCGTCGTCGAGGAAGAGATAGTGCTCCCCCTCGACCTCGCCGGGTCGGGGCTTGCGGGTGGTCACCGACACCGACACCCACACGTCGGGGTGCCGTCGTCGTACCTCGGCGACGACCGTCCCCTTCCCGACCCCGGAGGGTCCCGAGAGCACCGTCAGTCGGGCAGGCGGTCGAGCCACTCTCGGCAGTCCTCGGGGTCGGGTCGGGGGGTGCGGGTCAGGCGGACTGGTCGCCGGCGAACTCGGCCTCGAGGGCCTTGCGCTGGTTGGCGCCCAGGCCACGCACGCGGCGGGTCGGGGAGATCTCCAGCCGCTCCATGATCTTCGCAGCGCGGGCCTTGCCGACACCCGGGAGGGACTCCAGGACGGCGGAGACGCGCATCTTGCCGATGATCTCGTCGGTGTCGCCCTGCTTGAGGACGTCGCCGACGGAGGTGCCCTTGCTCTTGAGCTTCTCGCGGAGCTCGGCGCGGACCTTGCGGGCGGCGGCGGCCTTCTCGAGGGCAGCAGCGCGCTGTTCGGGGGACAGCTCGGGGAGAGGCACGGTGAACCAATCGTGTCGTGCCGGCGGCTCTCCCGCCGGCGGGGGATCTCGGGTGTGGGGGGTGGACGAGCAGGGGGTGCGGGGGTGGCCCGTCTGCTAGAGCCTGGCGGCCAACCTAGTCACCGTGAACGCGCAGGTCACGTGCCCCCCGGGGGCCCGTGGGCGGACCCGTTGTGCTGCTCCACCAAACGACACGCCCCCGTCCGGCTACTCAGCGTGATGACTGCTGGTCGCGCCGGGGGCCACCTCGGCGTCACCTGTCGTCCACCGGGGATCTGGTCACGGCCGGGATCGGAACCCGACCAGGACGCACCTGCCGGCCCCGGCCTGCTCAGCGGTCCGGCGTGGGCCTCAGGCCCGGCTGCGGCGGCCCAGCGCGAACCCGGCGACGCCGGCGAGCACCAGGAGGCCGGTCACGAGCAGGGCGAGCCCGACCAGGTGTCCGGTGTCCCAGGAGACCGTGAACGGCGGGTCGTCGAGCTGCAGGGTCAGCGTGCTCCCGTAGGCCGGCGACGGCTCGGAGGACCCCGCGTAGGAGACCGACGGGTGGGTGTTCGTCCACCAGAACGTGGCCACCCCCGACAGCACGACCAGCAGGCCCACCGCCGCGGCCACCCGCAGCCGGGTCACCGCTGCAGGGCGTGCGCCCACCGGGCGGCCGCGGACCGCAGGCCCGGGACGTCCGGGCCGGCGGCCAGCACGTCCCGCGAGACGGTGGGGACGACGGCCTGGGTGTCACCGAAGAGCCGCCGCAGGTCCTCCGGCGTCCCGCCCTGGGCGCCCAGGCCGGGTGCCAGCACCGAGCCACCGAGACCGGTCAGGTCGACGTCGAGCCCGGGCAGGGTGGCACCGACGACGACACCGCACGCGCCCAGCTCCGCCCCCCAGGACCGGGAGGCCGGGCCGTTCCACCGGCCGACCGTGTCCACGACGGCCTGCGCCACCGACCGCCCCTCGACCACGGCGTGCTGGAAGGTGCCCGCATCGGGGTTCGACGTGCGGGCCAGCACGTAGAGCCCGCCGCCGTGCCGCTGCGCCGCGTCGACCGCCGGCTGCAGGGAGTCCGGGCCCAGGTAGGGGCTGACGGTGAGCGCGTCGACGTGCAGCGGGTGGCCCGGCTCGAGCACCGCGGCGTAGCCGGCCATCGTCGAGCCGATGTCACCCCGCTTGGCGTCCAGGAGCACCAGCGCCCCGGCCGACCGGGCCGCAGCCACGGCGTCCTCCAGCACCGCCAGACCGCGGGAGCCGTGCCGCTCGTAGAACGCCGACTGGGGCTTGAGCACCGCGACCGACCCGGCGAGCGCGTCGACCACCACGTCGGTGAACCGGCGCAGCCCGTCGACGTCGTCGGCGAGACCCCAGGAGAGCAGCAGCTCGCGGTGCGGGTCGATCCCGACGCACAACGGGCCGCGCTCGGCGACCACGGCCGACAGCCGCGCACCGAAGGCGGCGCTCACCGGCCGTGCCGTCCGGAGGACTCCTCGGGTGCCCGGTGGGCGTAACCGATGGCGTCGGCGAGCCGGCCGAAGCCCCGCTCCCCCAGCGCCTCGGCCAGCTCGGCGTGGATCCGGGCCGGGGCGGACGGGTCGTTGAACACCGCGGTGCCCACCGAGACCGCCCCGGCACCGGCGAGCACGAACTGCAGGGCGTCCAGGCCGGTGCGGATGCCGCCCATGCCCAGGATCGGCACGTTGGGCAGCGCCTGGTGCACCTGCCACACGCAGCGCAGGGCCACCGGCCGGACCGCCGGGCCGGACAGCCCGCCGGTGACCCCGCCCAGCACCGGGCGCATGGTGTCGGTGTCGATCACCAGCCCGAGCAGGGTGTTGATCATCGACAGGCCGTTGGCGCCGGCATCGGCACAGGCCCGGGCCACCGAGACGATGTCGGTGACGTCGGGGGTGAGCTTGGCGTAGACCGGGTGCGCGGGGTCGGCGGCCGCGCGCACCGCGGCGAGCACCTCGGCCGAGGCGTCGGGGTTGCAGGCGAAGACCTCGCCACGGCTCTCCACGTTCGGGCAGGAGATGTTGACCTCCAGGCCCAGCACCCCGGGGGCGCCGCGCAGCCGCTCGGCGAGCTCGGCGAAGTCCTCGGTGCGCGACCCTGCGATCGACACGAACGCCTGGGCGCCGCGCGCGGCCAACCACGGCAGCTCGTCGGCCAGCAGGCCCTCGATGCCCGGCCCCTGCAGCCCGATCGAGTTGATCATCCCGCTGGGCGTCTCGGCCATCCGCGGGGTGGCCCGGCCCGACCGGGGGCGCAGCTGCACCGACTTGGTCACCACCGCCCCGATCGACGCCAGGTCGAAGAACGGGTCGAGCTCCTGCCCGAAGGACGAGCAGCCCGAGGCGGTGAGCACCGGGCTGACCACGGGCCTCCCGCCGATCGAGGCCTGCATGTCCACGCTGGGGGCCTCCAGGTCGAATCCGGCCAGCTCCGATGCGGCGGTCACGGCGTCTCCCCCTCGATCGCGGGCGTGTGGGCCACGCCCATCGCGTCGGCGCCGACCACGTCGGGGGGCAGCGTGCCCACGTCGCGGAACCGGACACGGTCCCCGGCGAAGACCGGGCCCTCCACGCAGGACCGGGCGAACCGGCTGCGTCCGTCGGCGCCGACCACCGGCAGCACGCAGGTCATGCAGACCCCGATCCCGCAGGCCATCGACTCCTCGACCGCGACCCAGGACGGCACGCCCCGGTCGGTGGCCAGGCCGGCGACGGCCTCCAGCATCGGCATCGGACCGCAGGCGTAGACCACCCCGGCACCACTGACCAGCTCGGCGACCGGACCGGTCACCCGCCCCTGGCGTCCGACGCTGCCGTCGTCGGTGGTGACCACGAACGGCGCAGCCACCTCGGTGAGCTCGTCGACCGAGCACAACCGGGCCTCGTCACCGGCCCCGACCACCGCGGCCACCTCGTGCCCGCGCGAGCGCAGCAGCCCGCCCAGCCCGACCAGGGCGGCCGCGCCGTACCCCCCGCCGACCAGCAGCGCGGGCGTGCCCGGCGCGGGCAGCGGGAACGGCCGGCCGAGCGGGCCGACCACGTCGACCTCGTCGCCGGGCCGCAGCCCCGCCAGCCAGGTGGACCCGGCGGCCCGGGCGGACACGACCACGGAGAACCGGCCGTCACCCACCCCGGCGATCGCGATGGAACGGCGCAGCAGCATCGCCGAGGTGGGCCCACCGACGGCGAAGGCGACGAACTGCCCGGGCTGGGCGACGTCGGCGATGTCCGGCGCCTCCAGGGTCAGCTCGGTGTAGGCACTGACCGGCCGGCTGCCGACCACCACGGCCAGCCCCTGGACCGGGTCGTGCTCGGGCGGCGGGGCGGGCTGACCGAGCTTCTCCCGCACCGTGCCGGGCACCGGGGGCAACACCCGTTCACCGGTCGAGGTCTCGTCGGTCACCGGGCGGCCTCCAGCGCCGCGGCCCGCGAGACCGCCAGGGCGGCGTGCAGGTCCTGCAGGCTGCGCACCCCGATGTCGCCCCGGCGCAGGGCCTCCACGCCCTGCACGGCTGCCGCCATGCCCTGCACGGTGGTGATGCACGGGATGCCGGCGGTGACCGCCGCGGTGCGGATCTCGTAGCCGTCCAGCCGCGGACCGGAGTTGCCCGGGGCGCCGAACGGGGTGTTGACGACCATGTCCACCTCCCCGGCCAGGATGGCCTCCACGACGTTGCCCGGCCCGTCGGAGTACTTCCCGACGACGGTGCAGGCGACCCCGTTGCGGCGCAGCACCTGCGCCGTGCCGGCGGTGGCCAGCACGGTGAACCCGAGGTCGGCCAGCCGCTTGACCGGGAAGACCGCCGAGCGCTTGTCCCGGTTGGCCAGCGACACGAACACGGTGCCCCCGGTGGGCAGCGAGCCGTAGGCGGCGGCCTGGGACTTGGCGAACGCGGTGCCGAACTCGGCGTCGAGGCCCATCACCTCGCCGGTGGACTTCATCTCCGGGCTCAGCACGGTGTCCACGCCCAGGCCCTCGGCGGTGCGGAACCGGTTGAAGGGCAGCACCGCCTCCTTGACCGCGATCGGGGCGTCGTCGGGGGTGTCGGTGCCGTCGCCCTGCACGGGCAGCACGCCGGCGGCCCGCAGCTGCACGATGGTCTCCCCGACCGCGATCCTGGCCGCGGCCTTCGCCAGCGGGACCGCGGTCGCCTTGGACACGAACGGCACCGTGCGGCTGGCCCGCGGGTTGGCCTCCAGGACGTAGAGCACGTCGTCCTTGAGCGCGTACTGCACGTTCATCAGCCCGCGCACCCCGATCCGGGCGGCCAGCTTCTCCGTCGCCGCCCGGATCGCCCGCAGGTCGGTGGAGCCCAGCGTGATCGGGGGCAGCGCGCACGCGGAGTCACCGGAGTGGATGCCGGCCTCCTCGATGTGCTCCATGACCCCGCCGAGGTACAGCTCGGTGCCGTCGTAGAGCGCGTCGACGTCGATCTCCACGGCGTCCTCGAGGAACCGGTCGATGAGCACCGGGTGGTCGGGGCTCACGTCGGTGGCCTTGGCCAGGTAGGCCTCCAGCGTGGCGTCCTCGTAGACGATCTCCATGCCGCGCCCGCCCAGCACGTAGGAGGGCCGCACCAGCACCGGGTAGCCGATGGAGGCCGCGATGGCCCGGGCCTCGTCGAACCGGAACGCGGTGCCGTGCTTGGGGGCGGGCAGCCCGGTGTCGGCGAGCACCCGGGAGAACTCGCCGCGGTCCTCGGCGGCGTCGATCGCCTCCGGGGCGGTGCCCAGCACCGGCACACCGGCGTCCTTGAGCCGCTGAGCCAGCGCCAACGGGGTCTGCCCGCCCAGCGTGCAGATCACCCCGGCGACCGGCCCGGCGGCGCGCTCGGCCTCGACGACCTCGAGCACGTCCTCGAAGGTGAGCGGCTCGAAGTACAGCCGGTCGGCGGTGTCGTAGTCGGTGGAGACGGTCTCGGGGTTGCAGTTGACCATCACCGCCTCGTAGCCGGCGTCCTGCAGGGCCATCACCGCGTGCACGCACGAGTAGTCGAACTCGATGCCCTGCCCGATGCGGTTGGGCCCCGAGCCCAGGATCAGCACCGCGGTCTTCTCCCGCGGCGCCACCTCGGTCTCCTCGTCGTAGGTCGAGTAGTGGTAGGGCGTCGTGGCCTCGAACTCCGCGGCACAGGTGTCCACGGTCTTGTAGACCGGCCGGATGCCCAGCCGCCACCGCAGCGTCCGGACGCCGTCCTCACCGGCCAGCTCGGGCCGCAGCGAGGCGATCTGCCGGTCGCTCAACCCGTGCCGCTTGGCCCGGCGCAGCAGCTCCGGGGTGAGCGAGGGCGCCTCGCGCACGGCGGTGCCGATC
This sequence comes from Geodermatophilaceae bacterium NBWT11, assembly GCA_014218215.1. Taxonomy (NCBI): domain Bacteria; kingdom Bacillati; phylum Actinomycetota; class Actinomycetes; order Geodermatophilales; family Geodermatophilaceae; species Geodermatophilaceae bacterium NBWT11. The sequence continues at coordinate 3,971,835 of CP043652.1, read as the reverse complement.
TCGTGCACCTGCAGCACCTGGTCGACGAACCACGGGTCGAAGCCGGACGCCTCGGCGACGGCCTCGACGCTCGCCCCGGCGGCCAGCGCCCGCTCGGCCACGTACAGCCGACCGTCCAGCGGGGTGCGCAGCTGCTCCACCAGCTCCTCGGCGGTGGCCTCGGGCTGCACGGGGCCGGTCCAGAAGCCCACCTGCGGCGTCTCCGTGGACCGCATCGCCTTGCCCAGGGCCTCGGTGAAGTTGCGGCCCATGCTCATGACCTCGCCGACGCTCTTCATCGTCGTGGTCAGCCGGGGGTCGGCGCCGGGGAACTTCTCGAAGGCGAACCGCGGGATCTTCACCACGACGTAGTCCAGCGTGGGCTCGAACGCCGCCGGGGTGACCCGGGTGATGTCGTTGGTGATCTCGTCGAGGGTGTAGCCGATGGCCAGCTTGGCGGCGATCTTGGCGATCGGGAACCCGGTGGCCTTGGAGGCCAGCGCGCTCGAGCGGCTCACCCGCGGGTTCATCTCGATCACGACCAGGCGCCCGTCGGCCGGGTTGACCGCGAACTGGATGTTGCAGCCACCGGTGTCCACCCCGACCGCGCGGAGCACGGCGATGCCGACGTCGCGCATGTGCTGGTACTCGCGGTCGGTGAGCGTCATCGCCGGCGCCACGGTCACCGAGTCACCGGTGTGCACGCCCATCGCGTCGATGTTCTCGATCGAGCAGACGACCACCACGTTGTCGGTGTGGTCGCGCATCAGCTCGAGCTCGTACTCCTTCCAGCCCAGCACCGACTCCTCGACGAGCACGGTGTGCACCGGTGAGTCGGCCAGGCCGTGGCCGGCCATCCGGCGCAGCATCTCCTCGTCGGTGGCGAAGCCCGAGCCCAGCCCGCCCATGGTGAAGCTGGGCCGGATGACCACCGGGTAGCCGACCTCGGCGGCGGTGGCCAGTGCCTCCTCGACGGTGCCGCAGACCGTGGAGCGCGGGGCGTCGGCGCCGATGGAACGGACGATGTCCTTGAACAGCTGCCGGTCCTCGCCGCGGTTGATCGCCTCGGCGTCGGCCCCGATCAACCGGACGCCGTAGCGCTCGAGCACGCCGTTCTCCTGCAGCGCGAGCCCGAGGTTCAGCGCGGTCTGCCCGCCCAGGGTGGCCAGCAGCGCATCGGGGCGCTCCTTCGCGATGACCTTCTCGACGAACTCCGGGGTCAGCGGCTCCACGTAGGTGGCGTCGGCGACCTCGGGGTCGGTCATGATCGTGGCCGGGTTGCTGTTGACCAGGCTGACCCGCAAGCCCTCGGCCTTGAGCACCCGGCAGGCCTGGGTGCCGGAGTAGTCGAACTCGCAGGCCTGGCCGATGACGATCGGCCCGGAGCCGATCACCATCACGTGCTGGATGTCGTCACGCCTGGGCACGGTCGGCCTCCATCATGTCCACGAAGCGCTGGAAGAGCGGTGCGGCGTCGTGCGGGCCGGCGGCGGCCTCGGGGTGGAACTGGACGCTGAACGCGGGGACGTCGAGGCAGCGCAGGCCCTCGACGACCTGGTCGTTGAGCCCGACGTGGCTGACCTCGACCCGCCCGTAGGGAGTGTCGGAGGCGCGGTCGAGCGGGGCGTCGACGGCGAAGCCGTGGTTCTGGCTGGTCACCCGCACCGAGTCGGTGACCCGGTCGAGCACCGGCTGGTTCAGCCCGCGGTGGCCGAAGGGCAGCTTGTAGGTGCCCAGACCCAGGGCGCGGCCGAGGATCTGGTTGCCGAAGCAGATGCCGAACAGCGGCCGGCGGGCGTCGAGCACGCCCTTGACGGCGTCGACGGCGTAGTCGCTGGCCGCCGGGTCGCCGGGCCCGTTGGACAGGAAGACCCCGTCGGGGCCGGCGGCCAGCAGCTCGGCGGCGGTGGCCGTGGCCGGCAGCACGTGGGTCTCCACGCCGAGCTCGGCCAGGTGCCGCGGGGTGGCGGCCTTGATGCCCAGGTCCAGCGCGGCGATCGTGTACTTCCGCTCCCCCACCGCCGGGACGACGTAGGCCTGCTCGGTGGTGACCTCCGGCGCGAGGTCCGCGCCGCTCATCGAGGGTGCGGCGAGCACCCGGGCCAGCAGCTCGTCGGCGTCCAGCAGCTCGGTGGAGATGCCCACCCGCATGGCGCCGCGGTCGCGCAGGTGCCGGGTCAGCGCCCGGGTGTCCACCCCGCTGATGCCCACGACGCCGTTGTCGACCAGCTCGGCGTCCAGGGTGCCGGTGGACCGCCAGTTCGCGGGGCGGCGGGCGGGGTCGCGCACGACGAAGCCGGCCACCCAGATGCGGCGGGACTCGTCGTCCTCGTCGTTGACCCCGGTGTTGCCGATGTGCGGGGCGGTCATCACCACCACCTGGCGGTGGTAGCTGGGGTCGGTCAGCGTCTCCTGGTAGCCGGTCATCCCGGTGGAGAACACCGCCTCGCCGACCGTCGTCCCGGTGGCCCCGTAGGACTCGCCGCGGAACGCCCGGCCGTCCTCGAGGACGAGCAGCGCTTCACTCACTTCTGGACCTTCCCATCGAGCACCGACAGTTCTCCGCGCAGCAGCGTGTGCACCACGCGGGCGGGCAGTTCGCGCCCGGCGTACGGGCTGTTGCGGCTCTTGCTGGCCAGCGCGGCCGGGTCGACCACGGCGCGCGCGGTGGGGTCGAGCAGCACCAGGTTGGCCGGCTCGCCCACGGCGATCGGGCGGCCCTGGTGGGTCAGCCGGCCGATCTCGGCGGGCCGCACCGACATCCGGTCGGCCACCTCGCGCCAGGTGAGCAGCCCGGTGTCGACCATGGTGTCGACGACGACGGACAGCGCCTGCTCCAGCCCGAGCATCCCGGGCCGGGCGGCCGCCCACTCGCACTCCTTGTCCTCACCGGCGTGCGGGGCGTGGTCGGTGGCCACGGCGTCGATCGTGCCGTCGGCCAGACCGGCCCGCAGCGCCGCGACGTCCTCGGCCGTGCGCAGCGGCGGGTTGACCTTGAACGTGGCGTCGTAGCCCTCGGCCTGCGCGTCGGTGAGGAGCAGGTGGTGCGGGGTGACCTCGGCGGTGACCTGCACCCCGCGCGACTTAGCCCAGCGGATCAGCTCCACCGAGCCCGCGGTCGAGACGTGGCAGACGTGCAGCCGAGCGCCCACGTGCTCGGCGAGCAGGACGTCGCGGGCGATGATCGCCTCCTCGGCGACCGCGGGCCAGCCGGTGAGCCCGAGCCGGGCCGACCGGTCGCCCTCGTGCATCTGGGCGCCGACGGTCAGCCGGGGCTCCTCGGCGTGCTGGGCGACGACGCCGTCCAGCGCCTTGACGTACTCCAGGGCGCGGCGCATCAGCGCGGGGTCCGAGACGCACTTCCCGTCGTCGGAGAACACCCGCACGGTCGCGGCGCTGTCGGCCATCGCGCCGAGCTCGGCGAGCTGGGTGCCACCCAGGCCGACGGTCACCGCCCCGACCGGGACGACGTCGACCAGCCCGGCCTGCTGGCCCAGCCGCCACACCTGCTCGACCACGCCCGCGGTGTCGGCGACCGGGTCGGTGTTGGCCATCGCGTGCACCGCGGTGTACCCGCCCAGCGCGGCAGCCCGGGAGCCGGTGAGGACGGTCTCGGTGTCCTCCCGGCCGGGCTCCCGCAGGTGGGTGTGCAGGTCCACCAGGCCGGGCAGCGCGATCAGCCCGGTGGCGTCGATCGTCTGCGCGGTCGAGGACAGGTCGGCGCCGATCGCGGCGACGACGCCGTCCTTGACCAGGAGGTCGACGGCGTCCTCGCCGTAGGGCCGGACGTTCTTCAGCAGGACGGTCACGCGGGGCCTCCGAGCAGCAGGTAGAGGACGGCCATGCGCACGCTGACGCCGTTGCCGACCTGCTCGACGATCGTCGAGCGGGGTGAGTCGGCCACGTCCGCGGCGATCTCCATGCCGCGGTTCATCGGGCCGGGGTGCATGACGATGGCGTCGTCGGAGAGGCGGGCCATCCGCTCGGCGTCCAGGCCGTAGCGGCGGCTGTACTCCCGGGCCGAGGGGAAGAACGAGGCGTTCATCCGCTCGCCCTGCACGCGCAGCATCATCACGACGTCCGCGGCGGGCAGCACGGCGTCCAGGTCGTAGGACACCGTGACCGGCCAGGAGCCGACACCGACCGGGAGCAGCGTGGGTGGCGCGACGAGGGTGACCTCGGCGCCCAGGGTGTGCAGCAGCCAGACGTTGGAGCGGGCCACCCGGCTGTGCAGCACGTCGCCGGTGATCACCACCCTCACGCCCTCGAGCCGGCCCAGCCGCCGGCGGATCGTGTACGCGTCCAGCAGCGCCTGGGTGGGGTGCTCGTGGGTGCCGTCGCCGGCGTTGACCACGCTGCCGGCGACCCAGGTGGCCAGCCGGTGCGGTGCCCCGGAGGCCCCGTGCCGGACGACGATGCCGTCGGCGCCCATCGCCTCCAGGGTGAGCGCGGTGTCCTTGAGGCTCTCGCCCTTGGAGACGCTGGAGCCCTTGGCGGAGAAGTTGATGACGTCGGCGGAGAGCCGCTTGGCGGCCAGCTCGAAGCTGATCCGGGTGCGGGTGGAGTCCTCGAAGAAGAGGTTGACCACCGTGCGGCCGCGCAGCGTGGGCAGCTTCTTGACCTCGCGGCCGGCCAGCGCGGACTCGATCTGTGCGGCGGTGTCCAGCACCAGGGTGGCGTCGGCACGGTCGAGGTCGGCGGCCTCCAGCAGGTGGCGCTTCACTGCTCGCCCCCGGTGATCGTCACGCCGTCCTCGCCGTCGACCTCGGCCAGCCGGACCCTGACCTGCTGGCTGCGCGAGGTCGGCACGTTCTTCCCGACGAAGTCGGCCTTGATCGGCAGTTCCCGGTGTCCGCGGTCCACCAGCACCGCGAGCTGGACCGCCCGGGGGCGACCGACGTCGCGCAGCCCGTCCAGCGCTGCCCGGACCGAGCGGCCGGAGAAGAGCACGTCGTCGACGAGCACCACGAGCCGGCCGTCGATGCCGGCGTCGGGCAGCCGGGTGTCCTCCAGGGCGCGGACCCCGCGGGTGCGCAGGTCGTCCCGGTACAGGGTGATGTCCACGGTGCCGACGTCGACCGCGGTGCCGGTGAAGGCCTCGATGCGGGCGGCCAGCCGGCGGGCCAGCGGGGCGCCGCGGGTGGGGATCCCGATGAGCACCAGGTCGGCGAGGCCGTCGCCGGAGGAGGTGGAGCTGGCCGCCCGCTCGATGAGCTGGTGCGCGATCCGGTCCACCACGCGGGGGACGTCGTCGGCGGAGAGCAGCTGCTGGGGGTCGCCGGGGCCGGCGGATGACAAGGTCGATGGCGGGGCCATCAGGCCTCCTTCCCCGCCTCACGGGACGGGTCGTTAAAGGAGTGGTTCTGGTCCGGCGAGCACGCTAGCGCACCCCCCGGTGTGACCTGCGCCCGACGACGCACCCCCGATCGGGGTGGTAGCGGTGTCGCGCAGGCCCGCTACCGCGTACTCTCCGTGACCAGCAGGCCGTACTCAGCGTGACCAGCACGACCGACCCCCCGATCCTCCAGTGAGCAGGACACCGATGAGCACCGACTACTCGCGGGCGCTGGGCGCCCGACTGCGGGCGATCCGCAACCAGCAGGGCCTGTCGCTGCAGGGCGTCGAGGACAAGTCGCACGGCCGCTGGAAGGCCGTCGTCGTCGGGTCCTACGAGCGTGGCGACCGCGCGGTGACCGTGCAGCGGCTCTCCGAGCTGGCCGTGTTCTACGGCGTCCCGGTGGCCGAGCTGCTGCCCGACCCCCGCCCGAGCTCGGCGGTCACCAAGACCACCAAGATCGTGCTGAACCTGGAGTCTCTGGGCTCGTTGCCCGCCGACGAGGCCGGCCCGCTGGCCCGGTACGCCTCGACCATCCAGGCCCAGCGGCACGACTACAACGGCAAGGTGCTGTCCATCCGCGCCGAGGACCTGAAGTCGCTGGCGATCATCTACGACATGAGCCCCGACGAGCTCACCAGCCGGCTCATCGAGTGGGGCGTGCTCTCCCCCGGCGCCGACGGCACCGGCTACGCCACCTCCGAGGAGGAGGACGAGCCGCTGGACTGGGAGCGTCGCCGCTCCCCGCGCTGACACCCCACGCAGAAGGGCCCCTCCCGCACCGCGGGAGGGGCCCTTCTGCGTCGGTCAGGCGGTGGGGATCTCCCGGCGGATGATGCCGCCGAGCACGCCGTTGACGTAGGACGACGAGTCGTCGGTGGACAGCGCCTTGGCCAGCTCCACCGCCTCGTCGATCACCACGGCGTCCGGGACGTCGGGCACCCAGAGCAGCTCGAAGACCGCCATCCGCAGGATCGCCCGGTCGACGTCGGGCAGCCGGTCCAGCGTCCAGCCGTCGGCGTGCTCGCCGATCAGCCGGTCGATCTCGGTGGCGTGCTCGTGCGCGCCCTCGACCAGCCGGACGGCGTGCTCGGAGACCGGCGGGTTGCTGTCGGCGACGCGCTCACGCAGCAGCTCGATGACGTCCCTGCTGCGCAGGTCGGCCTCGTAGAGCACGTCGACCGCGCGCTTGCGGGCCTTGGAGCGGGCAGCCACAGGTCAGCTGACCCGGCCGAGGTACCGGCCGTCGCGGGTGTCGACCTTGAGCTTCTCGCCGGTGGTGACGAACAGCGGCACCTGGATCTCGGCACCGGTCTCCAGGGTCGCGGGCTTGGTGCCCCCGGTGGAGCGGTCGCCCTGCAGGCCCGGGTCGGTGTGCTGGACGACGAGCTCCATCGTGACCGGCAGCTCGACGAACAGCGGGACGCCCTCGTGCACGGCGACCATGGCCTCGGTGTTCTCCAGCAGGTAGTCCGAGGCGCTGCCCAGGGTGGCCGCGGAGACCGGGATCTGGTCGAAGGTGTCGCCGTCCATGAAGACGTAGTCGGCGCCGTCCTGGTAGAGGTAGGTCATCGTCCGCTTGTCGACGGTGGCCGTCTCGACCTTCAGGCCGGCGTTGAACGTCTTGTCGACGACCTTGCCGCTCAGCACGTTCTTCAGGGTCGTGCGCACGAAGGCGCCGCCCTTGCCCGGCTTCACGTGCTGGAAGTCGGTGACGGTCCACAGCTGACCGTCCAGCTTGAGGACGATGCCGTTCTTGAGGTCGTTGGTGGTTGCCATCTAGAGGACCAGCAGTTCCTTGCTCGTGAGGGTCAGGAGGTCGGCCGCGCCATCAGCCACGATCAGGGTGTCCTCGATCCGGACACCCCCGTGACCGGGGAGGTACACACCGGGTTCCACGGTGACGGCCATGCCGGCGGCCAGACTACCCGCGCCCAGCGCCGAGATGCCCGGAGCCTCGTGGATCTCCAGCCCCACCCCGTGCCCCAGGCCGTGGGTGAAGTGCTCCCCGTGGCCGGCCGCGACGATGACGTCGCGGGATGCGGCGTCCACCGCGGTGACCTCGACACCGACGCCCAGCGCTGCCCGCCCGGCCGCCTGGGAGGCCGCCACCAGCTCGTAGACCTCGACCTGCCAGTCGGCGGCGTGGCCCAGCACCAGGGTGCGGGTCATGTCGGAGTGGTAGCCGTCGACGGTGGCACCGAAGTCCAGCTTGAGGAAGTCCCCGCCGCGCAGCTCGGTGCCGTCGGGCCGGTGGTGCGGGATCGCGGAGTTGGCTCCGGCGGCCACGATCGTCTCGAAGGACGGCGCCTCCGCCCCCAGGGCCAGCATCCGGGCGTCCAGGTCGCGGCCGACGGCGAGCTCGGTGCGGCCCGGGCGCAGCGCGCCCTCGGCGGCGAGCTCGGCCAGCGCCTGGTCGGCCACGGTGCAGGCCCGGCGCAGCGCGTCGACCTCGTCGTCGTCCTTGACCGCGCGCAGCGCCTCGACCGCACGGCGGACGCTGACCAGCTCGGTGCTGCTCCCCTCGAGCGACTGCTCCAGGGCGCGCAGTCCGTCGACCGTGACCTCGTGCGACTCGTACCCCAAGCGGCCGGTGCCGGCGGCCGCGCGGGCCAACGCGCCGACCGTGCCCCGGTCGACCAGCAGCTCGACGTCGGGCACCTGCGTGCCGGCCTGGGTGGTGTACCGGCCGTCGGTGCCGAACAGGTCGGCCCCGTCGGTGCGCACCAGCAGCGCTCCGTTGGAGCCGGTGAAGCCGGTCAGGTACCGGACGTTGAGCAGGTTGGTGACCAGCACGGCGTCCAGTCCGGCCTCCGCGGCCCGGGCCTTCAGCCGGTCGCGCCGTCCGGCGTGGTCCATCACCGCACCCCCTTCTCGGCCAGGTAGCGCAGCGCCGCCTCGTAGCCGAAGACGCCCAGGCCGGCGATCACCCCGTCGGCGACGGCGGAGACGTAGGAGTGGTGCCGGAAGGGCTCGCGGGCGTGCACGTTGGTGATGTGCACCTCGACGACCGGGGCGTCGACCTGGGCGAGCGCGTCGCGCAGCACGACCGAGGTGTGCGTCCAGCCGGCGGCGTTGACCACCACGGCGGTGCCGGTGTCGGCGGCCTGGTGCACCCAGCCGAGCAGCTCGGCCTCGCTGTCGGTCTGCCGGACGGCGACGTCCTGCCCCAGCTCGGCGGCGACCGCCTCGATCCGGGCGACCAGGTCGGCGTAGGTGGTCGAGCCGTACTTCTCCGGCTCCCGGGTGCCCAGGCGCCCCAGGTTGGCGCCGTTGAGGACGACGATGCTCATGCGCTCTGCTCCACTGCTGCCCAGGCTGTCCGCAGCCAGGCCTCGTCGGGGTCGATGAGGATGCCCGGTCGGCCGAGCCCGTCGAGCACAACGAACCGCAGGCTCGCCCCGCGGGACTTCTTGTCCACGGCCATCACGGCGCGCAGATCGGCGAAGTCCCCGGCGTAGGTCACCGGCAGGCCCATCGCGGCGACCAGGTCGCGGTGCCGGTCGGCCTCGGCCCGGGACAACCGCCCCGCCGCGGCACCGAGCTCGGCGGCGAAGACCAGGCCGACGGCGACCGCGTCGCCGTGCCGCCAGCCGAAGTCCTCCACCTTCTCGATGGCGTGGGCCAGCGTGTGGCCGTAGTTGAGGAACTCCCGGCGGCCGGTGTCGTAGAGGTCCTCGCCCACCGCGTCGGCCTTCACCTGCACGGCGCGGGCGATGAGCTCGGTGGTCGAGGACCGGCCGGTGGGGTCGGCGGTGAGCAGGTCGAGCACCGCGGCGTCGGCGATGAACCCGCACTTGACCACCTCGGCGAGCCCGGACCGGAACTCCGCCTCCGGGAGGCCGTCGAGGGTGTCGGTGTCGATCAGCACGGCGACCGGCGGGTGGAAGGCACCGACCAGGTTCTTGCCGGCCGCGGTGTTGATCCCGGTCTTGCCCCCCACGGCGGCGTCGACCATCCCGAGCAGGCTGGTGGGCACCTGCACCACCCGGACACCGCGTAGCCAGGTGGCCGCGACGAAACCGGCCAGGTCGGTGACCGCTCCCCCGCCGACCCCGACGACGACGTCGGTGCGGGTCAGCCCGAGCCGGCCGAGCTCGGCCCAGAGACCCGCCGCGACCTCGGCGGTCTTGGCCTGCTCGCCGTCGGGCACCACCAGCGCCTCGGCGGCCAGCCCGGCCTGCTGCAGGGTCGCGACGACCCCGCCGGCCACCGCCGCGAGCGACGCGGTGTGCACCACGGCGGCCCGGGTGGCCCCGGCGATCGCGGTGTCGGTGAGCAGGACGAGCTCGGCGGTGGCCCCGGGGCCGATGACGACCTCGTAGGGCACCTGGCCGGCCACGGTGATCCGCTGCAGCTCGGTCACGGCGCGCTCTCCTGGCCCAGCTCGGCGAGCACGTCGGCGACGACGTCCTCGACGGTGCGGCCGCCGGTGCGCACGTGCAGCGTGGAGACCTCGGTGTAGAGCGGGGCCCGGGTCTCCAGCATCTGGCGCAGCATCTGCCGCGGGTTGATGCCCAGGATCGGCCGGTCGCGGCTCAGGCCGACCCGCTGGGCGGCCGAGGGCAGGTCGACGTCCAGCCAGACCACGGTGACGCCCTCGGCGACGAGGTCGACCAGCAGCGCCCGGGTGTGCGCGCTGAGCACCGCGCCGCCCCCGAGGGCGAGGACCCCGGTGTGCTCGGCCAGCGCACGGGCGACCGCCCGCTCCTCCAGGGCGCGGAAGTGCGGCTCGCCCTGGGTGACGAACAGGTCGGCGATCGTCGTGCCGGCCTCGGCCTCGACGTCGTGGTCGGTGTCCCGGAACACCACGCCCAGCCGCTGGGCCAGCGCCGTCCCCACCGTGGTCTTGCCCGACGAGGGCGGCCCGACGAGGACCACCAACCCGGTGCCCGGTGTGCTCACCGCCAGGTCAGCGCGTCGAGGTAGCCGGTGACGTTGCGCCGGGTCTCGGCGACCGAGTCGCCGCCGAACTTCTCCAGCACGGCGTCGGCCAGCACCAGGGCCACCATCGCCTCCATCACGACCGAGCCGCGGGGCACCGCGCAGGCGTCGCTGCGCTGGTTGATCGCCACCGCGGCCTCGCCGCTGGCGGTGTCCACGGTGTCCAGCGCGCGGGGCACGGTGCTGATCGGCTTCATCGCGGCGCGGACCCGCAGCACCTCGCCGTTGGTCATCCCGCCCTCGATGCCCCCGGCGCGGTCGGTGCGGCGGCGGACGGCGCGGTCCCCGGTCAGCTCGATCTCGTCGTGGGCGACCGAGCCGCGGCGGCGCGCGGTCTCCAGGCCGTCCCCGACCTCGACGGCCTTGACCGACTGCACGCCCATCAGCGCACCGGCCAACCGGGAGTCCAGCCGACGGTCCCAGTGCACGTGGCTGCCCAGGCCCGGCGGCAGGCCGTGGACCACGACCTCGATGACGCCGCCGAGGGTGTCGCCGGTCTTCCGGGCGTCGTCGACCTCGGCGACCATCAGGCCCGAGGTGTCGGGGTCGGCGCAGCGCACCGGGTCGGCGTCGATCCGCTCGTTGTCGTCGGCGCCGGGCAGCACGCCGTCGGGGACGGTCACCGGGCCGATGCCCACCACGTGGCTGACCACGTGGACGCCGAGGGCCTGCTCCAGGAACGCGCGCGCCACGGTGCCCAGCGCCACCCGGGCGGCGGTCTCCCGGGCGCTGGCCCGCTCCAGCACCGGTCGGGCGTCGTCGAAGCCGTACTTCTGCATGCCGGCCAGGTCGGCGTGACCGGGGCGGGGCCGGGTGAGCGGGGCGTTGCGGGCCTGCCCGGCGAGCACCTCGGCGTCGACCGGGTCGGCGGCCATCACGGTCTGCCACTTGGGCCACTCGGTGTTGCCGACCTGGACGGCGATCGGGCCGCCCTGGGTGCGGCCGTGCCGGACGCCGCCGGTGAGGGTGACGGTGTCGGTCTCGAAGCTCATCCGGGCGCCGCGGCCGTGGCCGAGCCGGCGCCGGGCCAGCTGGTGGTCGAGGTCGGAGGTCTGCACCTCCACCCCCGCCGGGAGCCCCTCCAGGATGGCGGTGAGCTGCGGACCGTGCGACTCACCAGCGGTCAACCAGCGCAACATGGGGGTGAGTCTGCCAGCCGGGTACGACGGTCCTGACTACAGCGGCCCGGCCACCGCCCAGGCCGCTGCCGCGCCCACCAGCAGGGGCGGGCCGAACGGGATCGCGGTGCGCCAGCCGGCCCGTCGGGAGGCCAGCAGCACCAGGCTGACGACGGCGCCGACCAGCAGCCCGAGGAACACCCCGAGCACGAGGACGTCCCACCCCCGCCAGCCGAGCAGCAGGCCCAGCAGCCCGAGCAGCTTGACGTCGCCGAACCCCAGCCCGGACGGCGCTGCGAGCCGGGCCAGCGCCGCGACCCCGAACGCGATCCCGGCGGCCGCGGCGGCCCGGCCCAGGTCGGACCAGCCGCCCTCGACCGCGGCGTCCGCGACGAACGCGACCAGCAGCACGCCCACCGCGGGCCCGGTGACGACGTCGGGGAGCCGGTGCACGGCGAGGTCGACCCCGGCGAGCACGACCGCGGCCCCCGCCACCCACAGCACGCCGACCAGCGCCGGTCGGGTGCCGGTGGTGGCTGCCGCCCCGGCGAGCGCGGCAGCCGCGCCGACGGCGGTGACCACGACCCGGCGGCGGGAGACCGTCGGGCCGCGCCGGGCGAGCCGGACGGTGGCCCGGGCGAGCCGGGGACCCAGTGCGAGCCCCAGCAGGGCCGCCGCGGCCGCCAGCACCGGTCTAGCGGGCGAGGACCGCGTCGAGCGCGGTGCGCATGGCCTCGATCGGGGCGGGCCGGCCGGTGATGAGCTCCACCTGGACGGTGGCCTGCCAGAAGAGCACCTCGATACCGTGCACGGGGGTGCCACCGGCCGCCTGCACCGCCGAGGCCAACGGGGTCGGCCAGCCTGCGTAGAGCACGTCGAGCACGGTCTGGCCGGCCGTCCAGTGCAGCCCGGCGACCGTGGTCTGCCCGTCGACCGGGACGGTGCTGACCACCACCGGGGCGGCGACCTCGGGGGTGTCGGCGAACAGCCGGACCCGGCCGGTGACCTCCAGGGCGTCCAGCACGTGCAGCACCCCGGCCGCCCGCTCGGCATCGCGGACGACGACGTCCACGGTCTGGGCGCCCAGGCTGGCCAGCGCGACCGCGGCGGCTGCCGCGGTCCCGCCGCCGCCCAGCACCGCGGCGTGGTCCACCTGCTCGACGCCGGCCAGCTGCAGGGCCATGCCGACCCCGGTGACGTCGGTGTTCTCCGCCCGCCAGCCGGTGGGGGTGCGCACGAGGGTGTTGGCCGCCCCGAGCAGCCGGGGCAACGCGTCGGACTCGTCGGCGACCGCGGCGGCGGCCTGCTTGCACGGCATGGTGACCGAGAAGCCGCGCCACTCCTCGTCGAGCCCGGCCAGCAGCACCGGCAGCTCGTCAGCCCCCAGGTCGAGCGCCTCGTAGGTCCAGTCGGTCAGCCCGAGGGCGGCGTGGGCGGCCCGGTGCAGCACCGGGGACAGCGAGTGACCGATGGGGCGACCGAGGACGGCGGCCCGGTTCACCCGGCTCCGCAGCCGAGACCGGCGTCGGCACAGCGCTGCCGGGCGGCGTTGAAGTCGTCGATGTTGTTGGTGAAGAAGTGGTTGCCCTCCGCGTCCTCGAGGACGTAGAAGAGCAGGTCACCGGTGCTGGGGGCCAACGCGGCCTCCAGGCTCGGCGCGCCCGGGGAGCTGATCGGGGTCGGCGGCAGACCCAACCGGTTGCGGGTGTTGAACGGGTTGTCGCTCTGCAGGTCCGCGGTGGTCAGGTCGTTGCCGTTCTTGCCCAGTCCGTAGGCGGTGGTGGCGTCGATGCCCAGCGGGATGCCCTGCGCCAACCGGTTGTAGATGACCTGGGAGACGTCCACCCGCTCGGCGTCCTGCAGGGTCTCGGACTGGATCATCGAGGCGATCGTGAGCACCTCGTAGGGCGTGCGGCCGATCGCCGCGGCCCGGCTCTCGAAGTCGATCGAGGCCGTCTCCTCGGTGAACTGCGCGACCATCCGCTGCAGCATCTCCGTGGGCGTGGTCTCGGGCTCGAAGTCGTAGGTGGCCGGGTAGAGGAAGCCCTCGAGCTGCCCGGTCGACCAGCTCGGCAGGCCCAGGCTCGCGGTGTCGGCCGCAGCGGCCTGCAGGTCGGCGATCGGGGTGTCGGTGGACTCGCTGAGCCGGTCCAGCACCTGGGTGACCGTGAACCCCTCGGGGATGGTGACCCGGGAGAACAACCGGGTGTCCGGGGCCAGCAGCAGGTCGAGCGCCGCCTGGCCGCTCATCTGCAGCCGCATGCCGTAGACGCCGGGCTGGATGCCGGTGGACGCCGGGTTGGCCTGCGCGGCGTCGACGAAGGGGCCGGTGGAGGCGATCACGTCGGCCTCGACCAGCGTGCGGCCGATGGCGGTGAGCGAGTCGCCCGTGGCGACCCGGACCTGCACGTCGCCGGTGCCCTGGCCGGTGTAGTCCTCGGCGACCGGGTTGATCTTCGTGAACAGCCACTGGCCCCCGACGACGATGCCGCCGACGATCCCGGCCAGCACGAGCAGGGAGACCACGATGGTGATCGGCCGACGGGCACGGCGCTTGCGGGTCTTCCCGGCGCGGGCGCGGGCCTTCCGGCCCCGGCGGCCGCGCTCCTCCTCGGCGTCGGCGCCGATGACGTCCAAGCCACCGGTCTGGTCCCAGGCCGGGTGCGCGGGCGGCTCGTCGTGGTCTGCGTGGCCGTGATCGTCGGCGTGGTGGTCGGCGTGGTGGTCGTGGTGGACGACGGCCGCCGGCTCCGGGGCTGCTGAGGCCTCGTCCGTCAGGACCCGGCCGGTGTCGGCGTCGGGGTCCTCCACCGGGATCGGGTCGCGCTCCTGGTCGTACAGCTCGGGGCCGCGGCCACCGACGCCTCCGGTGTCGCTGCGCGAGGCGCCCAGGATCAGCGCGGGGAGGGACGACGGCGCCGGACGGGACGCCACCGACCGGGCGGCCGGCGGAGTGGCCCGGATGCCGCCGGCCGGGGGCGCGGGCAGCTCGGTGGTGGCCGGCGCGGACAGCGGGGTGCGCCGGGTGACCTGGTCGTCCTCGTCGTCGCGGAGGGCGGCGAGCTGCGCACGCTCCTCGGCGCGGCGGGCGGCCTCGGCCTCCTCGGCGGCCCGACGGCGCTCGGCCCGGGACTGACCGGCGACCGGGCCGGTGGCCTGCTCGTCGGTGATCGCGGCGAACTCGCCGGTGTGGTAGCTGGCGAGGAAGTCCGCGGCCGACGTGCCGCCCTCACCGGTGGTGTGGCGTCCGCGGCGACTCGGACGGTCGGTCGGGTCGCTCACGTGTGGCGCCGCCCGGCCGCGGCGCTGCCCGCAGCTCGTGCTCGGTCGAGGTGGCTCTGCAGGATGACCACGGCGGCCGCCTGGTCGATCACCGAGCGTTGCCGACGGGCGTCGATGCCGCCGGCACGCAGATGACTGGCTGCGGTCACGGTGGAGAGCCTTTCGTCGACGAGGCGCACCGGGACGTCCCCGATGCGCGCGGCCAGTGAACCAGCGTAGGCGCCGGCGTCTGCGGCAGAGGCCCCGGACGCACCGGACAGGTGCCTCGGGTCCCCCACGACCACCTCCACCACCTCGTGTTCCACCACGAGCGCGGCGATCCGGTCCAGGTCGGCCTCGTTCTTGGCCCGATGCAGGGTCTGCAACGGGCTGGCCAGGAACCCGGTGGCGTCCGACATCGCCACGCCCACCCGCACGGTGCCGACGTCGATGCCGAGCCGACGGCCGGGCAGGAAGCCCGCCGCCGACCCGGCGTCGTCGGGAGCCGTCACGCGGAGGCGGCGGCCGTGCCCACGGCCTGCTCGACAGCGGTCAGTGCGGCCGGCATGCCGGCGGGGTCGGTGCCGCCGCCCTGGGCCACGTCGGGCTTGCCGCCCCCGCGGCCCCCGACAGGACCCGCCGCGGCCTTGAGCAGGTCGCTGGCCGACACGCCGCGCTCCTGCGCCGCCGGGTTCACCGCCGCGACCAGGGCGACCTTGCCGTCGCTCTCCGAGGCCAGCACCACCGCCGCCGGCCGCTCGGCGCCCAGCCGCCCGCGGACGTCGAGCACGAGCGTGCGGAGGTCGCCCCCGGAGAGGCCGGCGGGCGACCCGGTGACGAGCTGGACGCCACCGACGTCGCGGGCGGTGCCGGCCAGGTCACCGGCCGCGGCCAGGGTCTGGGCACCGCGCAGGTCGGCGAGCTCCTTGTCGGCGTCCCGCTGCCGGGCGAGCATGCTGCCGACCCGGTCGAGGAGACCGTCCTGCGGTGTCTTGAGCAGGTCGGACAGCTGACGGACCAGGTCCCGCTCGCGGGCCAGGTAGCGGAAGCCCTCGATGCCGACGACGGCCTCGACGCGTCGGGAACCCGACCCGACCGAGCTCTCCCCGGTCAGAGCCAGGGGACCGATCTGGGCGCTGCCCCGCACGTGGGTGCCACCGCAGAGCTCGCGCGACCACTCGCCGCCGATCTCCACGACCCGGACCTGCTCGCCGTAGGTCTCGCCGAACAGGGCGAGCGCGCCGAACTCACGGGCCTCGGGCAGCGTCATCCACAGCGCGCGCACGGCCTGGTCCTCCCGGACCGCGGCGTTGGCGACCTCCTCGATGTCGCTGCGCTGCTGGGTGGACAGCGCGCCCTGCCAGGCGAAGTCCAGCCGCAGGTAGCCCGGCCGGTTGTAGGAACCCGCCTGCAGCGCCTGCGGGCCGAGCACCCGGCGCAGCGCGGCGTGCACCACGTGGGTGCCCGAGTGCGCCTGGCACGCCGAACGGCGCCACTCCAGGTCGACCTCGGCGGTGAGCTCGACGCCCTCGCGCAGCTCTCCTTCCAGCACCCGCACCTGGTGCACGACCAGGCCCTTGACGGGGCGCTGCACGTCGACGACCTCGGCCCGTCCGCCGTCCCAGACCAGGTGGCCGGCGTCGGCGACCTGGCCACCGGACTCGGCGTAGAAGGGCGTGCTGTCCAGCACGACGCGGGTCAGCTCACCGGGGCCGGCGACCGGGGTGTCCCCGACCAGGCCGAGCACCCGGGAGGTGGTGGTCAGGGTGTCGTAGGCCCGCCAGTCGGTGGGCCCGTGCAGACCGAGCAGCTCCTGGTACGCCGACACGTCGGCGCCCCCGCTGCGCTTGGCGCGGGCGTCGGCCCGGGCGCGGTCGCGCTGCTCGGTCATCAGCGCGCGGAAGCCGGACTCGTCGACGGTGACGCCCTGCTCGGCAGCCATCTCCAGGGTCAGGTCGATCGGGAAGCCGTAGGTGTCGTGCAGGCTGAACGCCTGCTGACCGGTGAGCTGGGTGGTGCCGGCCGACCGGGCCGACGCGACCGCGGTCTCCAGCAACGTGGTGCCCGAGACCAGGGTGCGGCGGAACGCCTCCTCCTCGGCGTAGGCCACCGAGGCGATGCGCTCGAAGTCGGTGGCCAGGTCGGGGTAGCTGGGGCTCATCGCGTCCCGGCTGACCGGCAGCAGGGTGGGCAGCACCGGCTCGTCGACCCCGAGCACCCGCATGGAGTAGACCGCGCGGCGCAGCAGGCGGCGCAGGATGTACCCGCGGCCCTCGTTGCCCGGGGTGATCCCGTCGCCGATGACCATCAGGCCGGACCGGACGTGGTCGGCGACCACGCGCAGCCGCACGTCGGTGTCGTGGTCGGCACCGTAGGTCACCCCCGCGAGCTCGGCGGCCCGGCGCAGCACCGGGGAGACCTCGTCGATCTCGTACATGTTGTCGACGCCCTGCAGGAGGAAGGCGACCCGCTCCAGGCCCATGCCGGTGTCGATGTTCTTCTTCGGCAGGTCGCCGAGGATCGGGAAGTCCTTGCCCTCGCCGTCGCCCCGCTCGTACTGCATGAAGACCAGGTTCCAGATCTCGACGAACCGGTCCCCGCCCTCGTCGACCAGCGGCCCGCCGTCGGGGCCGTGCTCGGGACCGCGGTCGAAGAAGATCTCCGAGCACGGCCCGGCCGGGCCGGCCGCGCCGGTGGACCAGTAGTTGCTCTCCTTGCCCAGCCGCTGGATCCGCTCGGCGGGCAGCCCGGTGAGCCGCGCCCAGGCCTCGGCCGCCTCGTCGTCGTCGAGGTAGACGGTCACCCAGAGCCGCTCGGGGTCGAAGCCGAGCCCGCCGTCGTCGACGGAGGAGGTGAGCAGCGCCCACGCCGCCTCGATGGCGCCTTCCTTGAAGTAGTCGCCGAAGGAGAAGTTGCCGTTCATCTGGAAGAACGTGCCGTGCCGGGTGGTCTTGCCGACCTCCTCGATGTCGAGGGTGCGCACGCACTTCTGCACGCTGGTCGCCCGCGGGTAGGGGGCGGGCTCCCGACCGGTCAGGTACGGGATGAAGGGCACCATCCCGGCCACGGTGAACAGCAGCGAGGGGTCCGGGGAGACCAGCGAGGCACTGGGGACGACGGTGTGCCCGCGCTTCTCGAAGTGCTCCAGGAAACGGCGGCGGATCTCGGCGGTCTTCATCTCTGCTTCATCTCGTGGGGGTGGCCCCGCGCGGAGGTGCGGGGCCGGGGGTGACCGGTGGGGTCAGTGGTCGGCGGAGTGCGCGCCGCGACGGGCGGCGATCGCGGCCTGACCACCGGCGGTGGCGTCCTCGCGGGTGGGGAGCGGGGCGTCCAGGCCGGTGCCCGAACGCAGCTCCTCCTCGCGGCCGGCGGCGGCGGCACGGACGTCGGCCCCGAAGTCGGCGATCGCGTCACCGAGGTCGCGCAGACCGTCGGCCAACTGGCCGACGACCGACTGCGGGGTGAGCTTCTCGGCGGCCTGGGACATCTTGCGGACGACGAGCACGCCGATCGTGATGCCCATGGTCAGCCAGAACAGCCGGCGCATCAGGCGGCCCGCCGACGGGCGCGACGCTCGTCCTTGGCCGAACGCTGGGCGGTGGCGGCGGCCTGGCCCTCGCGCTTCTTGGTGACCGCGCTGCGCACGCCGTAGCTGAACGCCGCGGCCTTGATCAGCGGGCTGCCCAGCGTCGCGGCGAACACGCTGGTCAGCGCAGCCACGTTGCTGGAGACGTTCGCGGCGTTGCCGGTGATGTCGTCGACCCGCTCGAGGTTGGCGTTCACGTGGGTCACCGTGGTGGAGGCCTGGCTCAGGATCGGCTGGCTCTGCTCACGGACCTGCCGGATGGTCAGCGTGGTCTCGTCCAGCGTGCGGCCCAGCTTCAGCACCGGGACGGCGAGCAGCAGCACCAGCACCACCAGCGCGCCGGCGGCGATGAGCCCGGCGATCTCTCCTGCGGACACGGGGTGGTCCCTCTCGTCGGTCGAACGCGTCACCCACCGGGGTGTCCGGCGGCTCGGGTCACCCTAACCGCGGGGTCGGACAGTCCGGCGGGAGTTCACCGGGTGCGCCGGACGATGGCCCGCAGCTTGGCCAGCCGGGCGCCGATCGCAGCCTCGGCGCCGCGGCCGGTGGGGCGGTAGTAGTCCCGCCCGACCAGCGCGTCGGGCGGGTACTGCTGGGCCAGCACGCCGTCGGGGTGGTCGTGCGGGTAGGCGTACGTGGCTCCGTGCCCGAGCTTCTTGGCACCGCTGTAGTGGGCGTCGCGCAGCCCGGGTGGCACCGGCCCGGCCAACCCGGCCCGGACGTCGCCGACGGACTCCCCGATCGCGGTGGTCAGCGCGTTGGACTTGGGCGCCGTCGCCAGGTGCACGGTGGCCTGGGCCAGGGCGAAGTGCCCCTCGGGCATCCCGATGAACGCCACCGCGTCGGCAGCGGCGACCGCGACGCCCAGTGCGGTGGGGTCGGCCATCCCGATGTCCTCGCTGGCGCTGATCACCAGCCGCCGGGCGATGAAGCGGGGGTCCTCCCCCGCCTCGACCATCCGGGCCAGGTAGTGCAGCGCCGCGTCGACGTCGGAGCCCCGGACGCTCTTGATCAGCGCGCTGGCCACGTCGTAGTGCTGATCGCCCTGCCGGTCGTACCGCACCGCTGCCTGCGCTACGGCGGTCTCCAGGGTGGCGAGGTCCAGCGTCGTCGTCCCCGCGGCCTTGGCGGCACCGGCGCCGGACTCCAGCGCGGTCAGCGCCTTGCGGGCGTCACCACCGGCGACCCGGAGCAGGTGCTCCTCGGCCTCCTCGGTGAGGGTGATCGCGCCGTCCAGCCCGCGGTCGGACGCGATCGCCCGGTGCAGCACCTCGCGGACGTCCTCGTCGGACAGCGACTGCAGCGCCAGCACCAGCGAGCGCGAGAGGAGCGGCGAGACGACGGAGAAGAACGGGTTCTCCGTGGTCGCGGCGATCAGGCTGACGATCCGGTCCTCCACCGCGGACAGCAGCGAGTCCTGCTGGGTCTTGGAGAAGCGGTGGACCTCGTCGATGAACAGCACGGTGCGCCGGTTGCCGTGGGTCAGCTCGCGCTTGGCCGTGGCGATGACCGCGCGCACCTCCTTGACCCCGGCGTCCAGCGCGGACAGCTGCACGAACGAGCGCTTCGTGGCCAGCGAGATGACGTGTGCCAGCGTGGTCTTGCCGGTGCCGGGCGGGCCGTAGAGCACCAGTGACATCGGCTCGTCGGCCTCGACCAGCCGACGCAACGGCGCCCGCGGACCCAGCAGGTGCTTCTGGCCGACCACCTCGTCGAGACCGCGCGGGCGCATCCGCACCGCCAGCGGCGCCCCGGGGTCGAACACCGGACGGGCGCCCTCCTCGGGTTCGGGGTCGAACAGCGTGCTCACGCTTGCGACGCTACCGCCGGGGGCAGACAGTCCCGACCGAGATCCACGACGAGAGGACCACCCCGTGCAGCACCGCACCATCGGCAACGACGTCGTCGGCAGGGTCGACGTGTCCGCGATCGGGCTCGGCGCCATGCCGCTCTCCGTCGGCGACCGACCCTCCCCCGACGCGGCCGACGCCGTCGTCCACGCCGCCCTGGACGCCGGGGTCACGCTGATCGACACCGCCGACGCCTACTGCCTGGACGCCTCCGAGGTGGGCCACAACGAGCGCACCGTCGCCCGCGCCGTCCGCTCCTGGGGCGGGTCGGCCGACGTCCTCATCGCCACCAAGGGCGGGCACACCCGGGAGGGCACCGAGTGGCTCCTCGACGGGTCGCCGGAGCACCTGCGCCGCGCCTGCGACGCCTCGCTGGAGGCCCTGGGCGTGGACGCGATCGGGCTGTACCAGTTCCACCGCCCCGATCCGGAGACCCCGTGGGCGGACTCGATGGGCGCCATGAAGGACCTGTACGACGCCGGCAAGATCCGGATGATCGGCATCTCCAACGCCGACGTCGCCCAGATCGACGAGGCGCGCGCCATCTGCGGCGACGCCCTGGTCAGCGTGCAGAACCAGTTCTCCCCCGGCTTCCGCTCCTCGGCCGGCGAGCTGGCGCACTGCGCGCAGGCCGGTCTGGCCTGGTTCCCCTGGAGCCCCTTCGGCGGCATGGGCGACGCCGGCTCACTGGCCTCTACGGCCGGCGAGTTCGCCGCGGTCGCCGAGGAGCTGGGCGTGTCGGTCTACCAGGTCACCCTGGCCTGGCACCTCGCCCAGGCCGACGTCGTCATCCCCATCCCCGGCGCCAGCAAGCCCAGGAGCATCCAGGACTCCGCCGGCGCCACCGAGGTCACCCTGTCGCCCGACCAGCTGAGCCGCCTGAACGCCGCCTGATCCGCCCAGAGTGCAGTTGCGGTCGCCGACGGCGGCGCGCCGTCGCGTGTCGGCGACCGCAACTGCACACCGGGAGTCGTCCACAGGGTGAGCGGGCGTCCACAGATCTCGGACGGCGGCCCCACGGAGGACGACTCCACCGCAGGCTGCCGCCCATGGCCGACGGCGAGCTCGCGCCCTCCTACACCTGGCAGGACGCCCAGCAGGCAGGACTGACCCGCGCCCAGCTGAGGGACGACGGGATCCGGGTCACCCGGGGCTCCTACGTCTCCCGGGCCCAGCCACTCACCCTGGATGCCGCGTGCCACGCCGTCGCCCGCGTCGTCCCCCGTCAGGCCGCCTTCTCCCACCTCACTGCTGCTGCGCTGTGGGGTGCCCCCGTCAGCACCTCCGGGCCCCTGCAGCTCGTCGTGCCCCGCGGGGTGGTCCGGCCCCGGCGGCGACGCCTGGTCGTCGCCGTCCGCACGCTGGACGTCGACGACGTGCGGCAGCACCGGGGTCTGCGTACGACCAGCCCCGCCCAGACCTGGCTGGACCTGTGCGCCGGGACCACACCGGGCGAGCTCGTGGCGGTCGGGGACGCGCTCCTGCGGGCCGGCCACCTCGACCCGGGCGGGCTGCAACGCCGTCTGGACCGGGCAGCAGGCGCGCCCGGCGTGGTCCTGGCCCGTCGGTTGGCCACGGTGCTCGACCCGGGCGCAGCATCACGCCCCGAGAGCCTGCTCCGGTGGGCCCTCCTCGACAGCCCGCTGCCCGCCCCGGAGGTGCAGGTGCCGGTGCTGGACCGGTGGGGGCGGGTCGTCGTCCACGGCGACCTGGGCTATCGGCGGTGGAAGGTGCTGGTCGAGTACGAGGGTCGGCAGCACGCCGAGCGGGACCAGTTCCGTCGCGACGTCGACCGGTACTCCCTCACGGCTGCCGACGGGTGGCTCGTGCTGAGGTTCGCCGACGTCCACCTGGCCCGTCCCGGTGTGGTCGTGGACCGGGTGGGCCGCGCGCTCCTCAGCCGCGGCGCCCGCTGGTGAGGGTCCGGAGTGCAGTTGCCGTCGGCGACACGCGGCGACCCGCCGAGGTGGGCGACAGCAACTGCACTCTGGGCGCGCAGGGGCGGTCAGGCGAGGACGGCGTCCAGGGCTGCCAGGAAGGCGGTGACCTTGGCCTGGGTGGCGTTGTGGCCCATGAGGCCGATGCGCCAGACGGTGGCGGCGAACTCGCCGACGCCGCCGCCGATCTCCAGGTCGTAGTCGTCGAGGAGCTGCTTGCGCACGGCGGCGGAGTCCACGCCCTCGGGCACCCAGACGGTGGTGAGCTCGGGGAGCCGGTGGCCCTCGGCGGCGAAGAGCGTCATGCCACGCGCCTCGAGCCCGCCCTGCAGCGCAGCGCCGGCGGCGGCGTGCCGGGCGTGCACCGCGTCCAGGCCCTCCTCCAGCACCCGCCCGAGGCCCGCGTGCAGCGACGCGACCATGCCGGTGGGCGCGGTGTGGTGGTAGGTGCGGCCACCGGAGCCACCGGCCTCGCCGGCGTAGCCGCCGAGCAGGCCGAGGTCGAGGTACCAGGACTGCGGGCGGGCGATCCGCCGCTCCCAGGCCCGGTCGTTGATCGTGAACGGGGCGAGCCCGGGGGCGACGCCGAGGCACTTCTGCGAACCGGAGTAGGCGATGTCGACGCCCCACTCGTCCAGCGCGACCGGGATGCCACCGAGGGAGGTCACGCAGTCGGCGACCAGCAGCGCGTCGCCCTTGCCGGCACCCAGCGCGGCCATGTCGGACTCGACCCCGGTGGAGGTCTCGGCGTGCACCGCGGCGATCACCTTGGGCGAGGGGTGCGCCGACAGCACCCGGTCGGCGTCCACCGGCTGGCCCCACTCGTGCTCGACGGCCACGACCTCGGCCCCGGTGCGCGAGGCCACCTCGACCATGCGCTTGCCGAACAACCCGTTCACCGCGACGACGGCGACGTCGCCGGGGCCCAGGGTGTTGACGAACGCGGCCTCCATGCCTGCCGAACCGGTCGCCGACAGCGGCAGGGTGCGCCGGTTCTCGGTGCCGAACACGGTGCGCAACCGGTCGGAGGTCTCGTCGAGGACCTGGAGGAACAACGGGTCGAGGTGACCCAGCAACGGCTGCCCGAGGGCGACCGTCGCCTCCGGGTAGGGGTTGCAGGGTCCGGGTCCGAGCAGGGTACGGGCGCGCAGCATGTGAGCCACGCTACCCAGCCCGATCAGGCCTCCGCGGGGGCGGGCGGCGGCGCCGTCCAGTCGATGCCGGCTTCCTTGCGCTGGGCGTCCGAGATCGGCGTGGGAGCGCCGGTCAGCGGGTCGTAGCCGGCCCCGGTCTTGGGGAAGGCGATGACCTCGCGGATGGAGTCGACCCCCGCCAGCAGCGCGGTGAGCCGGTCCCAGCCGAGCGCGGCGCCGGCGTGCGGCGGCGGGCCGTAGGCGAAGGCCTCCAGGAAGAACCCGAAGCGGTCCCGGGCCTCCTCGGTGGACATGCCCAGGGTCTCGAAGACACGTTCCTGCAGCGCGGCGTCGTGGATGCGGACAGAGCCGGACATGCACTCGTTGCCGTTGATCACCAGGTCGTAGGCGTCGGACAGTGCCGCGCCCTTGTCCTCGGCGAACCGCTCCCGCCACTCCGGGGTGGGTGAGGTGAAGGGGTGGTGCATGAAGGTCCACCCGCCGTCCTCGGTCTCCTCGAACATCGGGAAGTCCACGACGAACAGGAACGACCAAGAGCCGGGCTCGATCAGCTCGAGCCGCTTGGCGATCTCGTTGCGGGCCGCCCCCAGCAGCTCCTGCGACGTCCGGCGCGGGCCGGCGGCGAAGAAGACGCAGTCCCCGGGGGAAGCCCCCACGGCCTCGACCAGCCCGGCGCGCTCGGCGTCGGAGATGTTCTTGGTGACCGGCCCGCCCAGGGTGCCGTCCTCGGCGATGGTGACGTAGGCCAGGCCCTTGGCCCCGCGGGAGCGGGCCCAGTCCTGCCAGGCGTCGAAGGTGCGGCGCGGCTGCGAGCCACCGCCGGGCATGACGACGGCGCCCACGTAGGGCGACTGGAACACCCGGAACGGGGTGTCGGCGAAGAACGAGGTCAGCTCGGTGAGCTCGAGACCGAAGCGCAGGTCGGGCTTGTCCGACCCGAAGCGGTCCATCGCCTCGCGGTAGGTCATCCGTGGGATCTCGCCCACGTCGTGCGACGCGAGCTCCTTCCACAGCGCGGTGACCACGGACGACGCGACGTCCAGGACGTCGTCCCGGTCGACGAAGCTCATCTCGAAGTCCAGCTGGGTGAACTCCGGCTGCCGGTCGGCCCGGAAGTCCTCGTCCCGGAAGCAGCGGGCGATCTGGTAGTAGCGCTCCAGGCCACCGATCATCAGCAGCTGCTTGAACAGCTGCGGGGACTGCGGCAGGGCGTACCAGGAGCCCGGCTGCAGCCGCACCGGGACGACGAAGTCCCGGGCGCCCTCGGGGGTGGAGCGGGTCAGCGACGGGGTCTCCACCTCGGTGAAGCCCTGGGCGGCCATCACCCCGCGGGCCACCCGGTTGACCTCGCTGCGCAGCTTGAGCACCGACGCCGGGCCCTGCCGGCGCAGGTCGAGGTACCGGTAGGAGTACCGGACGTCGTCCCCGGCGGCCTGGGTGGTCTCGATCGGGAACGGCAGCGGCGCCGAGGACGAGAGCACCTCCAGCGTCGTGGCGACGACCTCGATCTCCCCCGACGGCAGGTCGGGGTTCTCGTTGCCGGCCGGGCGGGCCTGCACGGCTCCGGTGACGAGCACGCAGTACTCGTTGCGCAGGGCGTGCGCCTCCTCCTCCCGCACGACGACCTGGGCGTAGCCCGAGCCGTCGCGCAGGTCGAGGAAGACCACCCCGCCGTGGTCGCGGCGGCGCGCGATCCAGCCGGCCAGGGTGACGGTGGTGCCGGCGTCGGCGGCCCGGAGGGTGCCGGCGTCGTGGGTGCGCAACAAGGGAGTGCCTCTCAGAAGGGGTTCGGGGTCACCAGCGGTCGTGCACGTGGGCGCGGATGCGCTCGTCGTACACCCGCTCGCACGCGGCCAGCTGGTCTGCGGTGAGGGGGGCGAGGGTGGCCGCGGCGACGTTGCCGAGCACCTGCTCGACGTTGCGGGCGCCGGGGATGACGGCGGTGACGCCGGGCTGGTCGATCACCCAGCGCAGCGCGAACGCCGCGGTCGTGGTGCCCGCGGGCACGATCTCGGCGACCTCGCGGGCGGCGGCCAGGCCGACGTCGTAGGGCACCCCGGAGAAGGTCTCGCCGACGTCGAAGGCCTCGCCGTTGCGGTTGAAGTTGCGGTGGTCGTCGGCGGCGAACGTCGTCGACTCGTCGTACTTGCCGGTCAGCAGGCCCGAGGCGAGCGGCACCCGGGCCAGGATCCCGACCTGCGCGCGGACGGCTGCGGGCAGCAGCTCCTCGAGCGGCTTGCGCCGGAAGACGTTGAGGATCACCTGGATGGACTGCACGCCCTCGTGCTCCAGGGCGGTCAGGCCCTCCTGCACGGTCTCGACCGAGACGCCGTAGGCGGCGATGGAGCCGTCGGCGACGAACCCGTCGAGGGTGTCGTAGACGCGCTGGTCGGAGTAGACCGCCGGCGGCGGGCAGTGCAGCTGGACCAGGTCCAGGGTGTCCACGCCCAGGTTGCGGCGGGACCGGTCGACCCACGCCCGCAGGTTCTCCGGGGTGTAGGTGGCGGCCTCGAAGGGGTCGGCGCGGCGGCCGGCCTTGGTGGCCACGAAGGGCCGGTCCGAGCGGGTGGTGAGCGCCTGGCGGATCCGCTCCTCGGAGCGGCCGTCGCCGTAGACGTCGGCGGTGTCGAGCAGGGTGACGCCGGCGTCGAGGGCGGCGTCGAGGACCTCGGCGGCGGACTCCGAGGTCACGTCGCCCCAGTCGCCGCCGAGCTGCCACGTGCCCAGGCCGACCACGGAGACGTCGGCGCCGGTGCGGCCGAGCGGGCGCTGTTCGAGGGAGGAAGTCACGGCAGAACCGTCGCACGCACGCGCTCGACGAGCTCACCGAGGGGGACGGCGACCTGCTCCCCGGTGGCCATCGTCTTCAGCTGCCCGACCCCGGCGGCGAGGTCGCGGTCGCCGATGACGAGGACCTGCGCGGCCCCGGAGCGGTCGGCGGCCTTCATGGCGCCCTTGAGCCCACGGTCGCCGTAGACGGTGTCGGCGGAGACCCCGGCGGCGCGCAGCTGCCCCACCAGCCGGACGGCGAGGGACTTGGCCTCGGCCCCCAGCGGGACGACGAAGGCCTGCACCCCGGGCTCGACGGCGATGTCGAGCCCCTCGGCCTGGACGGCCAGGATCGTCCGGTCCACGCCGACCGCGTAGCCGATGCCGGAGACGTCCGGGCCGCCCAGTGCGGCCGAGAGCCCGTCGTAGCGCCCGCCGCCGCCGATGCCGGACTGCGAGCCCAGGCGGTGGTGGACGAACTCGAAGGTCGTCTTCGTGTAGTAGTCCAGCCCGCGCACCAGCCGGGGGGCCTCGACCCACGAGACGCCGAGGTCGGAGAGGTGCTGGCGGACGGCGTCGTAGTGCGCGCGGGTGGTGTCGGAGAGGTGGTCGACCATCAGCGGGGCGTCCACGAGCTGGGCCTGGACGTCGGGCCGCTTGTCGTCGAGCACCCGCAGCGGGTTGATCTGCGCCCGGCGCCGGGTGTCCTCGTCGAGGTCCAGCCGGGACAGGAAGTCCGTCAGCAGCTCGCGGTACTGCGGCCGGCAGGTGGCGTCGCCCAGCGAGGTGAGCTGCAGCTCGTAGTCGGTGAGCCCGAGGTCTCGGTAGCCCTGGTCGGCGAGCGCGACCATCTCGGCGTCCAGCGCGGGGTCGTCGACGCCCAGGGCCTCGACGTCGACCTGGGTGAAGTGCCGGTAGCGCCCGGCCTGGGGGCGCTCGTAGCGGAACGCCGAGCCGACGCTCCACAGCTTGACCGGCAGGGCGCCGGCGTAGAGCCGGTGCTCGATGAAGGCCCGCATCAGCCCGGCGGTGAGCTCGGGGCGCAGGGTCAGCGACCGGCCGCCCTTGTCGGTGAAGGAGTACATCTCCTTGCTCACGACGTCGGTGGACTCCCCCACCCCCCGGGCGAACACCGCGGTGTCCTCGAAGACCGGGGTCTCCACGTAGCCGTAGCCGGCCCGGCGCAGCGGTGCGGTCAGCGTCTCCCGGACGGCGAGGAACCGGGCGGAGTCCGGCGGCAGGACGTCGAAGGTGCCCTTGGGGGCGACCAGGGAGTCGCTCACAGCCCGCGGCCCTTCGGCGCGCCCGCGGCCTCGGCCAGGTAGGGGTTGGTGGCCCGCTCCCGGCCGATCGTGGTGGCCGGGCCGTGCCCGGGCAGCACCACCGTGGCGTCGTCCAGCGGCAGGACGACGTCGCGCAGCGAACCCAGCATCGACTCCCACGAGCCGCCGGGCAGGTCGACCCGGCCCACGGAGCCCGCGAAGAGGACGTCGCCCGCGATCAGGCCGGGCGACTCGTCGAGGTCGAGGCTGAAGACCACCGAGCCGCGGGTGTGCCCGGGGGCGTGCCGCACGGTGAGGTCGACACCGGCCAGGGACAGCAGTGCCCCGTCCTCCAGCGCGCGGACCTCGGCGGGATCGGGCAGCGCCACGCCCTGCGCCAGCGGGGCCAGCGCGGGGCCGTGCCAGGCCACCGGGTCGCTGATCATCCCGAGGTCCTCGGGGTGCAGCCAGGCGGGGATGTCGTAGCCCTCGCAGACCGGGAGCACGGAGAACGTGTGGTCCAGGTGGCCGTGGGTGAGCACGACCGCGACGGGCTTGAGGCCCTCGTCGGAGAGCAGCTGGGCCAGCGGCTCCACGGCGTCCATGCCGGGGTCGACGACGACGCACTCCGAGCGGGGTCCGGCGGCGATCGCGTAGCAGTTGGTGCCGAACGCGCCGGCGGGGAAGGAGCGGATGAGCACCGGGCCAGGTTACGCGGGGCCGGGACGCTCCCGGTCTGCCTGCAGGGGACGCCCAGCACCGACACCTAGACTCCCCCTTCGACCAGCGGGGCCGGTGCGTGTGTGCTGTCCCCGAGCAGCCGCACCGAGGAGCCCCCAGACCCGTGCCCAGCAACAAGCAGCGCCGCCAGGCCGCCCAGCGTCACCTGCAGCGCCAACTGGAACGGCGGGCCGAGCAGGCCAAGAAGCGGCGGCGCAACCTGCTGCTCCTGGTGACCGTGGTGGCCGTGCTGGTGGTCGCCGGTGCGGCGTTCCTGGTCACCGGCCTCGGCGGGGACGACGACACGACGACCGCGAGCGGCACCGACGCGGCCGCGTCGACCTCGGCCGCTGCGGCGCCGACCCCGGGTCCCGGTGCCGAGCGGGCCGGGCAGACCACCACCGCCGGGCCCTGCACCTACACCTACGACGCCCAGGGCAGCTCGGGCGTGGCCAACGACGCCCCCAGCGGTGACACCGCCACCGAGGGCACCGTCGCCGAGACCGTGACCACCAGCGCCGGCGCGATCGGGCTGACCCTGGACCAGGCCGCCCCGGCCACCTGCGCCACGGCGAGCTTCGTGTCCCTGGCCTCGCAGGGCTACTTCGACGGCACCCCCTGCCACCGATTGACCACCGGCGAGGGCCTGCAGGTGCTCCAGTGCGGCGACCCCAGCGGCACCGGCGGCGGAGGCCCCGGCTACGCGTTCCCGACCTCGACCGCCGGCAGCGAGACCTACGCCCGCGGCACCCTGGCCATGGCCAACGCCGGGCAGGGCACCGACGGCAGCCAGTTCTTCCTGGTCTACGGCGACAGCCAGCTGCCCGCCGACTACACCGTCTTCGGCACCATCGACGAGGCCGGTCTGGCCGTGCTGGACGGCATCGCCGCCGGTGGCGTGGCCGACGGCTCCTCCGACGGCGCACCGGCCAGCCCGGTGACGATCGAGTCGGTCACCCCGGCCGCGTGAGGTCCGCTCCGGCCGGGCTGGCCCTCGCGGGGCTGCTGCTGACCGGCTGCACCTCGACCGTCGGGGGCTCGGCGTCCCCGGGGGTCGAGGTGACCCTGGCCGACACCGAGGTGGCGGCCTACCCGCCCGGGCAGCTGCACACCGACGAGGACGTCGACTACCCCGAGACCCCGCCGGTCGGTGGTGAGCACGACCCGCAGTGGGCCGACTGCACCGGGTCGGTGTACGACGTGGAGCTGCGTCGGGAGAACGCGGTGCACTCCCTGGAGCACGGCGCGGTGTGGGTGACCTACGACCCGGCCGAGGTCGACGCGGACGGGGTGGCGACCCTGGCCGCGCTGGTCGAGGGCACGTCCGGGATGTTCCTGTCGCCCTACCCGGGGCAGGGGTCGCCGGTGTCGGCGCAGGCGTGGAACCACCAGCTGCGTGCCGACGACCCGGCCGACCCGCGGATCGAGGCCTTCGCGACGCTGCTGGTGTCCAACCCCGACACCACCCCGGAGCTCGGCGCGACCTGCGAGAACCCGGCCTTCCTGGCCGCCCCGCTCACCCCCTGAGCGCGCGGGCGGTCACCAGGCCGATCCCGCGTTCCAGCGGACCGCGGCCGAGGGTCTGCGACCACACGGTGCACACCACCAGCGCGGTGCCGGCGAAGAGCACCCAGTGCCCCACCCCGCCGTCGGCGGTGCTGAACACGCTGTCGCCGAGCAGGGCGATGCCGGCCAGCTGCAGGCAGTAGGCGCTCAGCGGCATCGAGCCCACGGCGGCCAGCGGCAACAGCACCAGGCGCAGCCGGTCGGCGATCAGCAGGCACACCCCGAGGACGGCGAGGGCGAACCCCCCGGAGGCGACCACCTCGGCCGGGGTGCCGCTGTGCGGTGCGGTGGACAGCAGCTGCCCGACCGGCGGCACCAGGTCCTGCCAGCGCGGCAGCTCGCCCAGCGCCGTCTCGGGGAACGTCTCGGCCTGCTCCCCCACCCCGAGCAACGGCCCGGCGGCGTAGCCGACGACCGCCCCCACGAGCCCGACGACGACGAGCCCGACCCGCACCCGGACCGCGGTGAGGTCGAGTCGGCCGACCCCCAGACCGACGACGAGGAACGCGACCCAGATCGCGACCGGGTACTGCCCGAGCAGCACGAGTCCGCCGAGCACTCCCCCGCCCCCGGTCTCGACGCTCACCCAGGGCACCAGCAGACGGTGCACCAGCGGGTTGAGCACCACCACCAGCCCGCCGGCCAGCAGGAACAGCGACCGGGGCCGCCAGCGCAGCAGCGGGACCGCCAGCACGAACAGCACCGCGTAGTACTCGAGGATCACCCCCACCGGCGTGATCAGCAGCTGCACCGCGGACCCGGCGGCGAACACCAGCACGGCCCGGACCAGCAACACCAGCCGCGCCCGCACCAGGGCGTCCCCCGAGGGCGGCGACGTCCGCCCGGTCAGCAGCGCGACCGACACCCCCGCCAGCGTCGCGAACAGGATCGACGACCGGCCGTCCACCAGCCCGTCCCAGGAAGACGGGTCCGACCACACGAGGTCGTCGGTGGTCAGCAGGTGCGCCCCGAACATCCCGAGCACGGCCAGCCCGCGGGCCACGTCCACCCCCACCAGGCGGGAGCGAGCAGCCACCGGCGGTTGGTGGGTCGTGGACTGGACCGTGGTCGTCACTCCCGAAGGGTATGGGAGCCGACCACCCGTGCAGGGTCCTGAGGAGTGGGGCCCGGAGGGTCCCGCGACCGAAGGACGGACACGCTCGTCTCAGCCGGGGGACGGCTCCTGGCCGCGGTGCGATCCGGAGGATCGCGGTCTACGCAGTGACTCGCTCCACGTCGAAGACGCCGTCGACGTTGCGCACGGTCTGCAGCACCGCGCCGAGGTGGGCGGGGTCGGCGAGCTCGAAGGTGAACCGGCTGACGGCGACCCGGTCGCGGCTGGTCTGCACCGAGGCGGACAGGATGTTGACCCGTTCGTCGGCGAGGGCCTTGGTGACGTCGGAGAGCAGCCGGTGCCGGTCGAGCGCCTCGACCTGGATGGCGACGAGGAACACCGCACCCGGCGCAGAGGCCCACTCGACCTCGACGAGCCGCTCGGGCTTGCGCTGCAGGTCGTCGGCGTTGGTGCAGTCGGTCCGGTGGACGCTGACGCCGCCGCCCCGGGTGACGAAGCCGAGCACGTCGTCACCGGGCACCGGGGTGCAGCACTTGGCGAGCTTGGCCCACACGTCGGTCATGCCGTGCACCACGACGCCGGGGTCGCCACCCGCGGTGCGGGCCACCGAGCGCTTGGTGGGGATGGCGGTCTCGGCGATGTCCTCGGTGGCGCCCTCGGACCCACCGAGGGCGACCATCAGCTTCTCCACCACCGAGGCGGCGGAGACCTGGTGCTCCCCGACGGCGGCGTAGAGCGCGCTGACGTCGCTGAAGTGCAGGTCGGCGGCCAGCGTGGCCAGGGCGTCGCCGCCCATCAGACGCTGTAGCGGGAGCCCGGCCTTGCGCATGGCCTTGGTGAGGGCGTCCTTGCCGTCGTCGACGGCGTCCTCGCGGCGCTCCTTGGTGAACCACTGGCGGATCTTGGTGCGGGCCCGGGAGGAGCCGACGAACTCCAGCCAGTCACGGCTGGGACCGGCGGTGGGCGACCGGGAGGTGAAGACCTCGACGACGTCGCCGTTGGCCAGCTTGCTGTCCAGGGACACCAGCGAGCCGTTGACCCGGGCCCCGATGCAGCGGTAGCCGACCTCGGTGTGCACGGCGAACGCGAAGTCGACCGGCGTGGACTCCCCGGGCAGGCTGATCACGTCGCCCTTGGGCGTGAAGACGAAGACCTCCTGCGGACCCAGGTCGTAGCGCAGGGTCTCCAGGAACTCCCCGGGCTCCTGGGCCTCGCGCTGCCAGTCCAGCAGCTGGCGCAGCCAGAGCATGTCGTCGCCGGAGGAGCCGGGCTTGGGCGGGGTGACGGGGCCGCCGCCGCGCGCCTTCTCCTTGTACTTCCAGTGCGCGGCGATGCCGTACTCGGCGGTGCGGTGCATGTCGTGGGTGCGGATCTGCAGCTCCACGGGCTTGCCCTGCGGGCCGATCACCGTGGTGTGCAGCGACTGGTACATGTTGAACTTCGGCATCGCCACGAAGTCCTTGAAGCGCCCCGGGACCGGCTGCCAGTGCGCGTGCATGATGCCCAGCGCGGCGTACACGTCGCGCACCGAGTCGACCAGGATCCGGATGCCGACCAGGTCCCAGATGTCGGTGAAGTCCCGGCCGCGGACGATCATCTTCTGGTAGATCGAGTAGTAGTGCTTGGGCCGGCCGGTGACGTCGGCCTCGATCTTGCCGGCCTTGAGCTGCTCGGTGACCGCGTCGGCGACCTCGGCGAGGTAGGTGTCGCGGGACGGCGCCCGCTCGGCGACCAGCCGCACGATCTCGTCGTAGCGCTTGGGGTAGAGGGTGGCGAAGGCCAGGTCCTCCAGCTCCCACTTGATCGTGTTCATGCCCAGCCGGTGGGCCAGCGGGGCCAGGATCTCCAGCGTCTCGCGCGCCTTCTTCTCCTGCTTCTCGGGCGGGAGGAAGCGCAGCGTGCGCATGTTGTGCAGCCGGTCGGCCAGCTTGATGACCAGCACCCGGGGGTCGCGGGCCATCGCGACGATCATCTTGCGGATGGTCTCGGCCTGCGCGCCGTCCCCGAACGACACCTTGTCGATCTTGGTGACGCCGTCGACGAGGTGCGCGACCTCGGCCCCGAAGTCCGCGGTGATCGTGTCCAGCCCGACGCCGGTGTCCTCCACGGTGTCGTGCAGCAGGGCGGCGACCAAGGTGGTGGTGTCCATGCCCAGCCCGGCGAGCACGGTGGCCACGGCCAGCGGGTGGGTGATGTACGGGTCGCCCGACTTCCGCTTCTGGCTGGCGTGCGCCTCCTCGGCGACGTCGTAGGCCCGCTGCAGCAGCGCCAGGTCGGCCTTCGGGTGGTTCTGCCGGTGGAGCGCAGCCAGGGGTTCGAGCACGGGACGGACGACCGTGGAACGCTGACCGGCCACGATGCGGCGGGCCAGCCGGTCGCGCACCCGGCGACGCGGGACGGCGTCCAGCGCGCCACCGGTCGAGGGCGGCTCGCTCGCGACGTCGGCGGGCCGGCTGACACCCGGGCCCTGCACGGCGGGGCGCTCCGGCAGCGTGGCGCGCTCGGCACCGGGCTGGGGTTCCGCCGGCGCGGCGGCGGTGGAGGAGGCGACGACGTCAGAGGCCACGGTCACTCCTCGGGGTCCGGTGGGGTGGGACCCGCACCATGCTAGCCACGGCGAGCAGGCTCGACGCCGCCCGGCGGGGTGAGCCGTGTGTCAGGTGGTCCAGAGGGCGTGCACGGTGTGCGGCCGCAGCCGTTCGCGGCCACCCAGGGCGGGCAGCTCGACCACGACCGACACGGCCGTGACCACGCCGCCCAGCTGCTCGACCAGCCCGATCGCGGCCTCCAGGGTGCCGCCGGTGGCGAGCACGTCGTCGACCAGGAGCACCCGCTGACCGGCCACGATCGAGTCGGTGTGCAGCTCCAGCGTCGCCGTGCCGTACTCCAGCGCGTAGTCCGCGGACACCCGCTCCCGGGGGAGCTTGCCGGCCTTGCGCACGGGGACGACGCCGGTGCCGGCGTCCAGGGCGACGGCGGCGGCCAGCAGGAACCCGCGGGCCTCCACCCCGACGACCACGTCGAACCCCGGGTCGCCGTCGCCACCGGTGCGCAGGGCCGCGGCCCGGGGGTCCTCGTCCACCGGGCCGGCGGCCAGAGCGTCGACCACGCGCCGGAACGCCCGCGCGTCGGCGAACACCGGAGTCAGGTCGCGGAAGACGACCCCGGGCTCGGGGAAGTCCGGCACGTCGACCGCGATCGAGGCGATCAGCTCGTCCAGCGGCAGTTCCCCGTGGGCGTCCAGCGAGGTCACCGGCGCTTCTTCTGCCCCGGTCGCTGCGGGCGCGCGCCGGGCTTCGGGCCGGCGACGGGTCCGCGGGTGACCGATGCCGGGGACTCGACCTGCTCGACGGCCTCGGGACGCTCCGGCAGCGTCTCGCGGTCGGCGAGGGCGACCCCGCCGGCCGCCGCGGCCGGACGCGTCCGGCGGGCGCTGGCGACCGGACCGGCGGCGGTGCCACCGGACCGGGCGTCGGCGGCCCGGCGGGCCAGCACCCGCTTGCGCAGCGCCTGCACCTCGGGCTCGCGGTCCTTGAGGTCGGCGAGCACCGGGGTGGCCAGGAAGATCGAGCTGTAGGTGCCGGCGGCCAGGCCGACGGTGAGCACCAGGGCCAGGTCCTGCAGGGTGCCGACGCCGAGCAGGCCGACACCGACGACGAGGAGGCCGAGCACCGGCAGCAGCGCGATGACCGAGGTGTTGATCGAGCGCATGAGGGTCTGGTTGACCGCCAGGTTGGCCGCCTCGCCCCAGGTCATCCGGGCGCCCTTCTCCAGGTCCTTGGTGTTCTCGTCGACCTTGTCGAAGACCACCACGGTGTCGTAGAGGCTGAACCCGAGGATGGTGAGGAACCCGATCACCGTCGAGGGCGTCACCTCGAAGCCGACCAGGGAGTAGACGCCGGCGGTGAGCACGATGTCGTGCAGCAGCGCGACCATCGCGCCCACGGCCATCTTGGGCTGGAACCGGACCGCCAGGAAGAGCACCACCGCGGCCAGGAACACGACCAGGGCGATGAGCGCCTGGTCGGTGATGTCCCGGCCCCAGTCCGCGCTGACGGACTCCGGGCTCACCTGGGCGGGCTGGACGCCCGCGGCGTCGGCGATGGCCGAGACGACGGTGGCCTCGGCGTCGTTGTCCAGCGCCCCGGTGCGCAGCAGCACGGTGTTGCCGCCGACCACCTGGGCGGTGGAGACGTCGGCCCCGGCGCCCTCGGCGGCCTCGCGGATCTCGGTCAGCTGGGACGACGACGCCGGCACCCGGAAGCTGTTGCCGCCCTCGAAGTCGATGCCGAAGTTGAAGCCGCGGAACACCATCGAGGCGATGCAGACCAGCACCACGACGGCGGTGACCTTGTACCAGAACCGGCTGCGGCCCACGACGTCCAGACCGGCCTCGCCGTTGTAGAGCCGGTGGGCCAGCGAGGCCCTCTTCGGGGCGGCGCGGACCGCGGCGGCCTCCTCCTCCGTCTCGCCCTCGGCGGGCAGTCCGGCGTCGGCCAGCGCGGTGTCGTCGGCGTCGGCCGCGGCGTCCGCGCGCACCTCGGCGTCGGACTCGGTGGCGTCGTCACGGCCGTCGCCGTCGGCGTCGTCCAGAGGTGCGTCCTGCGGGTCGCCGTCGCGGGGGGTGCCGGTCATCGGTCGCTCCTGTCGGTGGCGCTCGCGGAGGTGCTGCCGGTGCCCGTGCCGGCGGCGGCCAGACCGGTGCGACCGGGCCGCTGACCCGGACGCGGCGCGGTGGCCGGCCGGCGGCTGACGTCGACGGCGCCGAGGCCGGAGAACCGGCTGGAGCCGAAGCTCCTGAACCGGCTCAGCACCGACATCAGCGGGTGGGTGAAGAGGAAGACCACGATCAGGTCGAGCACGGTGGACAGACCCAGGGTGAACGCGAAGCCCTTCACGTCCCCGATGGCCAGCACGTAGAGGATCGCGGCGGCCAGGAAGCTGACCGCGTCCGCGGAGAGGATCGTCCGGCGGGCACGCACCCAGGCGCGGGGGACGGCGCTGCGCAGCGTGCGGCCTTCGCGGATCTCGTCCTTGAGTCTCTCGAAGTAGACGACGAAGGAGTCCGCGGTGATGCCGATGCTGACGATGAACCCGGCGATCCCGGCCAGGCTCAGGGTGAATCCGATCTCCCGGCCCAGCAGCACGAGGCTGGCGTAGACCACGACCGCGGACAGGATCAGGCTGGCGATCATCACCAGGCCGAGCAGCCGGTAGTAGAGCAGCGCGTAGAGGAAGACCAGCGCGACGCCGATGCCGCCGGCGATCAGGCCCGCGCGCAGCTGCTCGCCGCCGAGCTCGGTGGAAATGGACTGCGCGGTGGCCTGGGTGAAGGTCAGCGGCAGGGCGCCGTAGGCGAGCTGGTTGGCCAGCGTGGTGGCGGTCTCCTGGTCGAAGGAGCCGGTGATCTGGGTGGTGCCGCCGGTGATCGCGCTGTTGATCGTCGGGGCGGAGACAACCCGGCCGTCGAGGACGATGCCGACCTGGTTGCCGACGTTGGCCGCCGTGTAGGCCGCCCACGTCGAGGAGCCCGAGGAGGTGAAGTCGACGTTGACGATCCACTCGCCGGTCTGCTGGGCGGTGCCGGCGCTGGCGTCGGACACCTGGGTGCCCTCGACGACCGTCGGGCCGAGCAGGTACTTGGCGGTGCCGTCCTCCGAGCACGCCGCCAGGTAGGAGTCCGACAGGTCGATCTCGCGGGTGTCCTCGGGGCTGCAGGTCAGCGTCGCGAGGTCGGCGGTGGCCTGCTCCTCGGTCAGCGGCGTGGCGCCCACCGGGTCACCGGTGGCCGGGTCGGTCTCGGCGGAGCTGCCGGTGGCCGGAGCGGTGTCCGAGGCCGGGGCGGAGGAGGTCGCCGGGGCGGCGTCGCTGGTCGGAGCGGCCGACTCGGTGGCCGTCGGCTCCGGGGCGAAGGAGTCCGGCGCGAAGGAGTCCGGCGCGGCCGAGGAGGTCGCTGCCGGGTCGGTCACCGCAGGATCCGTCACAGCGGGATCCGTGGTCGCCGGGTCCGTGGTCGCGGGGTCCGTGGTGGCCGGGTCCGTGGTCGCCGGGTCCGTGGTCGCCGGGTCGGTGGTCGTCGCGTCGCTGGTGGCCGGCAGCGGGCCCTGCAGCACCGGGCGGAACCGCAGCTGGGCGGTCTGGCCGAGCTCGCGGGCCTGGTCGCCGTCCTCACCGGGCACCGAGATGACGATGTTGGAGTCGCCCTCGGTGACCACCTCGGCCTCGGAGACACCGAGGCCGTTGACGCGCTGCTCGATGATCTGCCGAGCCAGCTCCAGGTCCTCCCGGTCGGGGGTGCCCCCGCCGGGGACCTGGGCGGTCAGCGTCACCGTGGTGCCGCCCTGCAGGTCCAGGCCCAGCTGCGGGGTGCGCTGGGAGCCGGTCCCGAAGACCAGTCCGTACATGGCCGCGACGATCAGGACGAAGGCCCCGAAGTAACGGGCGGCGGGGAGCTGGCGAGCGGCCACGGTGCGCGGCCTCAGCGGGTGCGGTCGGAGGGACCCGAGGGGTCACCGTCGCCGTCGACGTAGCCGTGCCGCTCGTCGCTGGGGGGCACGATCTCCCCGGCGGTGGCGTCGAGGACCGCACCGTCGGGCTTGCGGATCTCCATCACCGCGGGGCGGGCGAAGGTGGCCACCACCCCGGGGGCGATCTCGATGTCCACGGTGCCGTCGCCGAGGCCGGCGACCGTGCCGTGCAGGCCGCTGGTCAGCATGACCGGGGCGCCCACGGACAGCGACTCCTGCAGGGTCTGCGCGTTGGCGGCCATCTTCTTGCGCTGACGGGCCGGCAGCACGATGAGCAGTGCGAAGGCGATCACCAGCAGGATGAGCGGGAAGAACTGCTCCACGGTTGTCGTGCCTCTCCACCGCGCAGCGTTCGCGCGGTCATCGTGACCGCACGCTGGCGGTCACTCGGGTACGTCGGGTGCGGTCCGCCCGGGGGGCGCGACCGGCGCAGGGCGCAGCACCGACGTGCGGTGCGGTTGCGCTCCAGCGGCGGTGAGTCTAGGCGTCGAAGAGCGTGGGTGAGGCAGCCCGGTCCGGCGGCGGGTCGCCGAAGCCACCGGTGAGCCACGTGCCCTGGGGCACCGGGAGGTCCAGGTGACGCCACGCGGCCTCGGTCGCGACCCGCCCGCGAGGGGTGCGGGCGAGCAGCCCGGCGCGCACCAGGAAGGGCTCGCAGACCGCCTCCACGGTGTGCGGCTCCTCCCCCACGGCGACCGCCAGGGTGGACACCCCGACCGGTCCGCCGCCGAACCCGACGACCAGGGCTCGCAGCACCTCGCGGTCGAGGCGGTCCAGGCCGAGCTCGTCGACGTCGTAGAGCGCCAGGGCGGCCTGCGCCACGGGCAGGGTGATCCGGCCGTCGGCGCGCACCTCGGCGTAGTCGCGCACCCGGCGCAGCAGCCGGTTGGCGATGCGCGGCGTGCCGCGGGACCGGCCGGCGATCTCCGCGGACCCCTCGGCGTCGATCTGCACGCCCAGCAGGTCGGCGCTGCGCTGGAGCACCAGCTGGAGGTCGGCGGTGTCGTAGAACTCCATCTGGCCCACGAAGCCGAACCGGTCGCGGAGCGGACCGGTCAGCAGACCGGCCCGGGTGGTGGCCCCGACCAGGGTGAAGGGCGCGATCTCCAGCGGGATCGCGGTGGCACCGGGCCCCTTGCCGACCACGACGTCGACCCGGAAGTCCTCCATCGCCATGTAGAGGAGCTCCTCGGCCGGGCGGGCGATGCGGTGGATCTCGTCGATGAAGAGCACGTCGCCCTCACCGAGGTTGGACAGCATCGCCGCCAGGTCGCCCGAGCGCTCGATCGCCGGACCGGAGGTGATCTTCACCGACGTGCCCAGCTCGGAGCCGATGATCAGCGCCAGCGACGTCTTGCCCAGCCCGGGCGGCCCGGACAGCAGCACGTGGTCCGGTGGCCGGCCGCGCCGCTTGGCGCCCTCGAGCACGAGGTCCAGCTGGCGGGACACCTTGGGCTGGCCGACGAACTCGGCCAGGGAGTGCGGGCGGAGCGCGGACTCGACGACCCGTTCCTCCTCACCGGCCCAGGCGCTGGCCTCCGAGGCCTCGGGGGAGCTCACGCCCGACCCAGCATCCGCAGCGCCTGCCGCAGCAGGACGGCGACGTCCACGCTGCCGGTGTCGGCGACCTGCTCCTCGGCGACCGGGGCGAGCTGGCCCAGGGCGCCGTCGGCCTCCCGGACGCTCCAGCCCAGCCCGACCAGCGCGGTGGTCAGCTGGTCGCGCCACGGTGCGACCGGGGCCACGAAGGACCCGGTGGCACCGGCCGCGGCGGTGGCGGCGTCCAGGCTGACGTCCCCGGAGCCCACGCCGAGCCGGTCGCGCAGCTCCAGCACCAGCCGCTCGGCGCCCTTCTTGCCGATGCCGGGCACCTGCATGAGCGACTTCAGGTCCCCGGTGGTGACGGCGCGGCGCACCTCACGGGGCGGGTGGATGGCCAGCACGGCCTGGGCCAGCCGGGGGCCCACGCCGTTGGCGGTCTGCAGCAGCTCGAACAGCTGGCGCTCGTCGTCGTCGGCGAACCCGTACAGGGTCAGCGAGTCCTCCCGGACGACCAGGCTGGTGGACAGCCGCGCGGCCTCCCCCACCTGGAGGCGGGCGATCGTGCCCGGGGTGCACTGCACGGCCAGCCCGATCCCGCCGACCTCGACCACGGCGCCGTCCGGGGACACCGCGGCGACCCGGCCCGCGACGGAGGCGATCACCGGTACACCCCGCCGGTGCCGATGCCCTGCCAGCGGCTCGCCCGCACGGCCGGGCGGGGCGCGGTGGTGAGCGGTCCCTGGGCGATCCCGGCGCCGGTGGCCAGCGCCGCGACCCGCAGCCGGTCCTGGGTCGGCCCGCGCCAGACGTGGCACACCGCCAGGGCCAGCGCGTCGGCCGCGTCGGCGGGCTTGGGGGCCACGGTCAGCCCCAGCACCCTCGTCACCATCAGGGTCACCTGCTCCTTGTCCGCCCGGCCGTTGCCGGAGATCGCGGCCTTGACCTCGCTGGGGGTGTGCCAGGCGACCGGTCGGCTGGCCTGGGCCGCGGCCAGTGCCGCCACCCCGGCGGCCTGCGCGGTGCCGGTCGCCGTCCCCTTGTTGTTCTGCAGGAACACCCGCTCGATGGCCACGACGTCGGGCCGGTGCTCGCGCACCAGCGCGGTCACCGCGGTGTGCAGCTCGAGCAGCCGCAGCTCCAGGGCCAGGTCGGCGTCGCTGCGCACGACGCCGACGCCCACCGCGGTGGGGCGGGCGCCGGGCCGGCCGTCGACGACGCCCCAGCCGCACCGGGTCAACCCCGGGTCGATGCCGAGCACGCGCACTGGAGACCCTCTCGCCGACGAACAGGTGTTCGAGGGGACGCTAGGCGGACCGGCCACCGCGGCGGCCGGCGACACGCCTAGTCGTCCGCGGCGATCTTCTCCATGACGTCGTCGGGGACCTCGTAGTTGGCGTAGACGTTCTGCACGTCGTCGCAGTCCTCCAGGGCGTCGATGAGCCGGAAGACCTTGCCGGCCCCCTCCTCGTCGAGCTCGACCTGCACGCTGGGCACGAAGGCGGCCTCGGCGGAGTCGTAGTCGATCCCGGCGTCCTGCAGGGCGGTGCGGACGGCGACCAGGTCGGTCGGCTCGCTGACCACCTCGAAGGTGTCCCCGAGGTCGCGGACCTCCTCGGCGCCGGCGTCCAGCACGGCCTCCATGACGGCGTCCTCGCTGGTGCCCGCCGACGGGACCACCACGACGCCCTTGCGGCTGAACATGTAGGACACCGACCCGGGGTCGGCCATCGACCCGCCGTTGCGGGTCATGGCGGTGCGGACCTCCATGGCCGAGCGGTTCTTGTTGTCGGTGAGGCACTCGATGAGCACCGCGACCCCGGCCGCGGCGTAGCCCTCGTAGGTGATGCCCTGGTACTCGACGCCACCGGCCTCCAGGCCCGCCCCGCGCTTGACCGCGCGGTTGATGTTGTCGATCGGCACCGAGGACTTCTTGGCCCGCTGGACGGCGTCGAACAGCGTCGGGTTGCCCTGCACGTCACCGCCGCCGGTGCGCGCCGCGACCTCGATGTTCTTGATCAGCTTGGCGAAGAGCTTGCTCCGCTTGGCGTCGATCCCGGCCTTCTTGTGCTTGGTCGTCGCCCACTTGGAATGGCCGCTCATCGCTGCGTCTCCTCACCTGGCGCCGTCGTCGGCGCCGTCCACGTCTCCTCCGCCGGGCGCTGGCGCACCAGTTCGACGAAGAACCGGTGCAGCCGGGTGTCACCGGTGAGCTCCGGGTGGAAGCTGGTGGCGACGACGCTGCCCTGGCGGACCGCGACGATCCTACCGTCGGCCGGTCCACCGGAGACCCGGCCGAGCACCTCGACGCCCTCGCCGGCCTGCTCCACCCAGGGCGCCCGAATGAACACCGCGTGCACCGGGCCGCCGGCGACACCGGCCACGTCGACCTGCGACTCGAAGCTGTCGACCTGCCGACCGAAGGCGTTGCGGCGGACCGTGACGTCCAGCCCGCCGATGGTCTGCTGGTCGTCGGGGGCGTCCAGCAGCCGGTCGGCGAGCAGGATCATCCCGGCGCACGACCCGTAGGCCGGGAGCCCGCTGCGGATGGCGGCCCGCAGCGGCTCGAGCAGCCCCCAGCGGTGCGCGAGCTTGGCGATGGTCGTGGACTCCCCGCCCGGGAGCACCAGGCCGTCGAGACCGGTGAGCTCCTCGGGCCGGCGCACGGCCGACGTCCGGGCGCCCTGCGCCTCGAGCACGGCGCGGTGCTCCCGGACGTCGCCCTGCAGCGCGAGCACCCCGATGTGGGGCGTGCTCACCAGCCGCGGTTCGCGTACCGCTGCTCGGCCGGGATCGAGTCGATGTTGATCCCGACCATGGCCTCGCCCAGCCCGCGGCTGACCTTGGCGATCACCGAGGCGTCGTCGTGGAAGGTGGTGGCCTGCACGATGGCCGCGGCGCGCTGCGCCGGGTCGCCGGACTTGAAGATGCCCGAGCCGACGAAGACGCCGTCGGCGCCCAGCTGCATCATCATCGCCGCGTCCGCCGGGGTGGCGATGCCACCGGCGGTGAACAGCACGGTCGGCAGCTTCCCGGTGCGGGCGATCTCGGCCACCAGCTCGTAGGGCGCGCGCAGCTCCTTGGCCGCGACGAACAGCTCGGTCTCGTCCAGGGTGGTCAGCCGGCGGATGCCCGCGCGGATGGCCCGCATGTGCCGGGTGGCCTCCACGACGTTGCCGGTGCCGGCCTCGCCCTTCGAGCGGATCATCGCCGCGCCCTCGGAGATCCGGCGCAGCGCCTCGCCCAGGTCGGTGGCCCCGCAGACGAAGGGCACGGTGAAGTCGCCCTTGACGATGTGGTGCGCCTCGTCGGCCGGGGTGAGCACCTCGGACTCGTCGATGTAGTCCACGCCCAGGCTCTCGAGCACCCGGGCCTCGACGAAATGCCCGATCCGGGCCTTGGCCATCACCGGGATGGACACCGCGGCGATGATCCCGTCGATCATGTCCGGGTCGCTCATCCGGGCGATCCCGCCCTGCGCGCGGATGTCGGCGGGCACCCGCTCCAGGGCCATCACGGCGACCGCGCCGGCGTCCTCGGCGATCCGGGCCTGCGCAGCGTCGACGACGTCCATGATGACGCCGCCCTTGAGCTGCTCGGCCATGCCGCGCTTGACCCGGTCGGTGCCGGTGCTGGGGGTGGGGGTGACGTTCTCGGTCACGGTGCGGCCTCGCGGTTCTCAGGGTGGGTCGGGGGACCCTAGATGCTAGGCGGGGTGCACGCCGGGCCCCCGCCCGCCTGCGGTCGCCCCCACGGCGTCCAGTCCGTCGTCGATGTCGAAGAACCGGGGCTGGGGACGGCGGGCGTGCAGCCGCAGCACCCGGGCCACCGGACGCCGGCGCAGCGCCCGGGTGTCGCGGACCGCGTCGTTGTAGAACCGGCGGGCCAGGCCGACCCGCCAGCCGGCGTCGTCCAGCCCGTCGGCGCGCAGCTCGGCGGGCACGTCGCGCAGCACCCGGCCCAGCACGTTCTCCGCCACCTCGCGGTCCCCGCCCCCGGGTGTGCGGGCATCGGCGGCGGCGCGCTCAAGTGCGGCGACCAGGCCCGGGCCCAGCTCACCGGGGCGCTCGCGGGCCAGTGCCGCAGCGAGCTCGGCCCGGCGGGCCAGGGCGGCGAGCAGCACGTCCCAGGCGCGGGCCACCCGCGAGGCCAGCCGGCGCAGCCGGGTCAGGGTCCAGACCGCCCAGGCCAGCACGAACAGCACGAGGGCCCCGACGCCGACCAGCACCCACGCCGAGGACGTCACGCCCGGACACGCTACCGGCGGCGGGTCACCCCTCGGCGGAGCGGCGCAGCCACCGGGGCAGGAACGAGCGGTCCTCGGGATCGACCGGGGTCTCCAGCACCGGTTCGGCGTCGCTGGCGGTCACCCCGCGCCCGCCGGCCGGGGCGACCGTCTCGTAGACGGCCAGGATCCGCTGGGCCACCGTGGACCAGTCGTACTCCACGGCGCGCAGCCGGCCGGCCGCGGTGAGCGCGGCCCGCCGCTGCGGGTCACCCAGCAGGTCGATGAGGACGGCGGCCAGCGCGGTGGCGTCCCCGCGGCGCACCAGCACCCCGGCCGCGCCGTCCTCGAGCACGCGGGCGAAGGCGTCCAGGTCGCTGGCCACCACCGGGGCGCCCGCCGCCATCGCCTCGACCAGCACGATGCCGAAGCTCTCCCCCATCAGGTTGGGCGCGCAGTAGACGTCCACCGAGCGGAGGAACGCCGCCTTGTCGGCCTCGGCCAGCTCGCCCAGCAGGGTCACGTGGGGGGCGAGGTCGGGGCCGATGAGGGCCTGCAGCTCCTCGGGGTCGCCGCGGCCGGCGACCAGCAGCTCGGCCGTCGGGTGCGCCCGCACGACGGTCCGCATCGCCTCCAGCAGCACCGGCAGGCCCTTGCGCGGCTCGTCGTAGCGGCCCAGGAACCCGACGGTGGGCCCGGTGCGGGGCCGGGACAGCAGCGGGCCGTCGGCGAAGGCCGGCACGTGCACCCCGTTGGGGATCACCACGGCGTCCCCGCCCAGGTGCTCGACCTGCAACCGGCGGGCGAAGTCCGACACGGCGATCCGGCCGGAGATCTTCTCCAGCCACGGCCGCACGACCGGGCCCCAGGCCGACAGGAACAGCGACCGGGTGGCCGCGGCGTGGAAGGTGGCCACGATCGGGCCCTGGGCGAGCATGCACACCAGCAGGGACACCGACGGGGGCGCCGGCTCGTGCACGTGGACGACGTCGAAGCACCCGTCCCGCAGCCAGCGGCGCACCCTGGCGCCGGAGACCAGGCCGAACTGCCAGCTGGCCATCGACCCGTTGTAGGGCACCGCGTTGGCCTTGCCCGACCAGGTCACGTGCTCGGCGGGCACGTTCTCCTCGTGCTCGGCCGGGGTGAGCACCTCGACCTCGTGGCCCAGCCCGCGCAGGGTCTCGGCGAGGTCGCGCACGTGGTACTGCACCCCACCGGGCACGTCCCACATGTAGGGGCAGACCAGGCCGACCCTCACCGGGGCGGGTCCGGGGGCACGTCGGCCCAGATGCGGCCCAGCTGGTGCCAGTCCACCGGGCGGGCGGCGATCGAGACGGCGAAGGCGTCGGCGACGCCCTGGGTGCCGGCGTGCACCCGCTCGCGCAGCCGCCCGGCACCCTGCACGTCCACCTCGGGGTGCACCACGTGCCGCCAGCCGGCCCCGTCGAACTGCGGGACGACGGGGTGCAGCGCGGCCCCGGTC
Organism: Geodermatophilaceae bacterium NBWT11; assembly: GCA_014218215.1. Classification (NCBI taxonomy): domain Bacteria; kingdom Bacillati; phylum Actinomycetota; class Actinomycetes; order Geodermatophilales; family Geodermatophilaceae; species Geodermatophilaceae bacterium NBWT11. The sequence goes on along the minus strand of CP043652.1, from coordinate 3,927,505 downwards.
TGCGCGGCCAGCAGCGCCGGCCCGCCGGGCATGGTGGTGGGCCGGCCGAAGAAGGAGACCGGGATGCCCGCCGCGGACAGGTCACGGTCGACGAGCAGGCACACCGGTCGACCCTGGCCCAGCCACTCCTTGAGCAGGGTGGAGCTGGGCCGCTCGCCGCCGGTGAGCGGCACCACCCGGAACCCGAGGGACTCCCGGTAGGCCAGGAACCGGCGGTAGAGCTGCTCGGGTCGCAGCCGCTCGGCCACGGTCATGAACGGGCCGCCCAGCCGGTCGACGAACCAGACCCCGGCGGCGTCCCAGTTGCCGCTGTGCGGCAGCGCGAGGACGACCGGCCGGTCCTGGGCCTGCGCGGCGTCCAGGTGCTCGGTGCCGACCACGACGGTGTCCCGCAGCACCCGCGCCGTCCCCAGCGTGGGCAGCCGGAAGGCCTCCAGCCAGTACCGGGCGTAGGACCGGACGGCGTCCCGGGTGAGGTCGTCGAGCTCGGTGTCGGACAGCCGGCCACCGGTGGCGACCCGCAGGTTGGCCCGCAGCTGCCGGACCCCCTTCCCGTCCCGGCCGGCCGCCCAGACGCCGGCACCGGAGAACGCCGCCGCGGCCAGCGGTTCGGGCAGCGCCTTTACCGCGCCCCACCCGGCGGCGTAGCCGGCGTCGACCAGCCGGGCCCGCAGGTCGCTCACGGGGTGCTGCTGGGCAGCGGGCGCCCCCGGGACTGCTGGTACACCGTCGCGAAGCGCTGCCCGACGGTGACGGCGCTGCCGATCATCAGGACCCAGAGGCAGACCTGGATCGCGTACGGGATGCCGATGCCGGTGAAGCCGGTGCCCACGAGCACCAGGATGAGCCGCTCGGTGCGCTCGAACAGCCCGACGTCGCAGGTCAGGCCCATGCCCTCGGCGCGGGCCTTGACGTAGGAGGTGAGCACGCCGAGCACCAGGCAGACCAGCGACAGCCACACGACCATCCGGTTGTCGCCGCCGCCGGAGAACCACCAGGCCAGCCCCGCGAAGACCGCCGCGTCGGCCGCCCGGTCGCCGGTGGAGTCCAGCACCGCGCCGAACACCGAGCCACCGCCCCGGGCCCGGGCGAGCGCCCCGTCCAGCATGTCCAGCAGCACGAAGACGGTGACCGCGACAGCGCCCCACCACAGGACCCCGTTGCCGATCAGGAACACCGCCGACCCGACGGCACCCACGGTGCCCAGCAGCGTGACCTGGTCGGCGGTGACCCCGATCCGCAGCAGGAACCGCACCACCGGTGCCCAGACCCGGCCGACCGCGGGCCGGAGGTTGACCCCGAGCACTACGCGGCGTCCTCGGGCCAGGCGTCGGCCAGCAGCTGCCGGGTCTCGGCCAGCACCTGCGGCAGCACCCGGGTCAGCCCGAGCACCGGCATGAAGTTGGTGTCCCCGCCCCAGCGGGGCACCGCGTGCTGGTGCAGGTGGTCGGCGATGCCGGCCCCGGCGACCGCGCCCTGGTTCATCCCGACGTTGAACCCGTGCGCACCGCTGACCTCGCGGACGACCCGCATCGCCGTCTGGGTCACCGCGCCGAGCTCGGCCACCTCCGCCGTCGTCAGGTCGGTGTAGTCGGCCACGTGCCGGTACGGCACGACCATGAGGTGCCCGGCGTTGTAGGGGAACAGGTTGAGCACGGCGAAGACCGTCTCCCCGCGGGAGACGATCAGACCGTCCTCGTCGGTCATCGCCGGGATGAGGCAGAACGGGCAGTCGTGGTCGCCGGTCGGCTTGCCCTCGCCCTTGATGTAGGCCATCCGGTAGGGCGTCCAGAGCTGCTCGAAGACCGAGGTGGGTCCGCCGTCCCCGGCCGTCACGACGCCGGCTCGGACACGGGGGCGGTCGGGTCGTCGTTGCGGCGCGATGCGACCCACTCCCGAACGGCCTCGATCGCGTCCTGCACGGGCACCCCGTTGCGCTGGCTGCCGTCGCGGTAGCGGAAGGACACCGCGCCGGCCTCGGCGTCGGTGGCCCCGGCGATGAGCACGAAGGGCACCTTCTGCTTGGAGGCGGTGCGGATCTTCTTCTGCATCCGGTCGTCGGAGTCGTCGACCTCGACCCGCAGCCCCTGCCTGCGCATCTCCCGGGCCAGGTCGGTCAGGTAGGGCACCTGCTCGTCGGTGATCGGGATGCCCACCACCTGCACCGGCGCCAGCCAGGCCGGGAACGCCCCGGCGTAGTGCTCGGTGAGGACGCCGAAGAACCGCTCGATGGAGCCGAACTTGGCCGAGTGGATCATGACCGGCTGCTGGCGGGTGCCGTCGGCGGCGCTGTACTCCAGGCCGAACCGGGCCGGCTGGTTGAAGTCGTACTGGATGGTCGACATCTGCCAGGTCCGGCCGATCGCGTCGCGCGCCTGCACCGAGATCTTGGGGCCGTAGAAGGCCGCGCCGCCCGGGTCGGGCACCAGCTCCAGGCCGGTCTCCCGTGCCGCGTCCTCCAGCACCCGGGTCGCCACCGCCCACTCCTCGTCGGAGCCGATGAACTTGTCCGACTCCCCGCGGGTGGACAGCTCCAGGTAGTAGTCGTCGAGGCCGAAGTCCTTGAGCAGTCCGAGCACGAAGGCCAGCAGGTGGCGGATCTCCTCCGGCGCCGCCTCCGGGGTGACGTAGGAGTGCGAGTCGTCCTGGGTCAGCCCGCGCACCCGGGTCAGGCCGTGCACGACGCCGGACTTCTCGTACCGGTACACCGACCCGAACTCGAAGAACCGCAGCGGCAGCTCGCGGTAGGACCGCCCGCGCGACCGGAAGATCAGGTTGTGCATCGGGCAGTTCATGGCCTTGAGGTAGTACTTCGAGTTCTCCAGGTCCATCGCCGGGAACATCGTGTCCTCGTAGTACGGCAGGTGCCCCGAGGTCTCGAACAGCCCGCCCTTGGAGATGTGCGGGGAACCGACGTAGGAGAAGCCCTCCTCGATGTGCCGGTTGCGGACGTAGTCCTCCATCTCCCGCTTGACCACCCCGCCCTTGGGGTGGAAGACGGCCAGTCCGGAGCCGATCTCGTCGGGGAAGCTGAAGAGGTCCAGCTCGACCCCGAGCCGGCGGTGGTCGCGCCGCTCGGCCTCGGCCAGGTGCTCCTGGTACGCCCTCAGCGCGTCCTTGGACTCCCACGCGGTGCCGTACACCCGCTGCAGCTGCGGGTTCTTCTCGCTGCCGCGCCAGTAGGCAGCGGCCACCCGGGTCAGCGCGAACGCCGGGATGTTCGAGGTGCGGGGCAGGTGCGGGCCGCGGCACAGGTCGGTCCAGACCCGCTCCTTCGACCTCGGGTCGAGGTTGTCGTACATGGTCAGCTGCGCGCCGCCCACCTCGACGTCGGCGCCCTCGGCCACGTCCCCCGCGCCGCCCTTGAGCCCGATCAGCTCCATCTTGTAGGGCTCGTGCGCCAGCTCGACCCGGGCCTCCTCGTCGGAGATCTCCCGCCGGGCGAAGAACTGGCCCTCCTTGACGATGGCCTGCATGCGCTTCTCGATCGCCTGCAGGTCCTCGGGGGTGAAGGGCCGCTCGGGGTCCACGTCGTAGTAGAAGCCGTCGGTGACCGGCGGGCCGATGCCCAGCCGGGTGCCCGGGAAGAGGTCCTGCACGGCCTGGGCCAGCACGTGGGCGGCCGAGTGCCGGATGACCGCGCGCCCGTCCGGGCTCGACGCCGGGACCGGCTCCACGGTGGTGGCCACGTCCGGGGTCCACGCGAGGTCCTTCAGCTCGCCGTCCACCCGGACGACGACGGCGGCGTCGGCGCCCTTCAGGGGGACGCCGGCGTCCTTGAGCGCCTGGGTGGCCGTGGTCCCGGCCGGCACCTCGACGGTGACGACGGCGGACTCGGCAGGCGCGGCTGACACGGGAGGACTCCTGGGGGTGGGGCGGGACGGACGTCCCGAGAGTACGGCCCACCCGACCCGGTCTCAGCCGAGTTCGACCGGGTCCCCCACCCCGACCGGGCCGGGGGTCACCACGTCGGCGTAGACGCCCAGGCAGTGCCGGGGCAGCCGGGTGACCAGCAGTCGGGTGCCGCCCAGGACGAGCTCACGGCCGACCCAGTCCCGCTCGTCGTCCTCGGGCAGGTCCAGCCGGACGTTGGCCCGCGGGTCGTGGGCCGAGCAGCCCGCCGGCACGTCCCCGGCCGCGGCCCGTTCCAGGGCCTGGCGGCTCACCAGGTGCACTGCAGCCACCATGACCTGCGGTGCCCCGGCGTCCTCGATGCGGACGGTCCGCCCCAGCGCCGCCGAGACCCGGGCGGCGGCGTCGTCCCCGGTCGGGTCGATCGCAGCGAGTCCCGGCGCGGTCTTCTCCCGCAGCCGCTCACCGGTCGCCGCGTCGACCACCACCCGGCCCCGGTCCCCGGCCAGGCCGGCGGAGGTGACCTCGACCCGCTCCAGCGGGGTGGCCGCCATGCTCTTCACCGGGTGCACCAGCAGCTGCTCGACCCGACCGACGACCGCCACGGCGGCGGACGCTACCCGGCCCGCAGCCGGCGCAGCTGGGCGTCCAGGTGCGGCCGGGCCCGCCGCTGGCCACCCCGTCGGGCGACCGCCGCGGCCAGGGACTCCAGCGCCCGGGCGACCCGCTCGGCGTCCGGGGACCACCCCCGGGCCCGGCACTCCCCCAGCCACTCCACCGCGCCCCGGTGCCCACGGGCCCCGTTGCAGCGACTGCACGCAGCGACCTCGTTCTCCGGCCACGACGGGCCGCCCTTGACCCGGGGCACCACGTGCTCGGTGGTGGGCCGCACGTACCGGTCGAAGGCCCGCCCGCACCAGATGCAGGTGGGCCCGTCCCGCTCCACCGCAGCGGCCAGCCGGGCGGCGCGGTCGGGCTGGGAGGTCACGCTCCCATGGTCGTCCCCGGTCCGGTCTCCCGCCCGTCAACTGGGTCGTTGACAGACGAGCCGGGAGTGGGCAGGGTCACACCCGCACACCGGACGCCACCGTCGAGGAGACCCCCATGGCCCGCAAGCGCTTCGGCATCTTCCTGCCCCCGCACCACGTCCCGGTCGGCCAGAACCCGACCTACTCGCTGCAGCGCGACGTCCAGCTCGTCCAGACCCTGGACCAGATGGGCTACGACGAGGCCTGGTTCGGCGAGCACCACTCCTGCGGCGTCGAGCCGCTGGGCGACCCGCTGATGTTCATCGCGCACTGCGCGCAGGTCACCAAGCACATCAAGCTCGGCGCCGGGGTGCTCTCCCTGCCCTACCACAACCCCTTCCTGGTGGCCGACCGCGTCGTGCTGCTGGACCACCTGACCCGCGGCCGGGCGATGCTGGGCGTGGGCCCGGGCGCGCTGGCCACCGACGCGCTGATGCTGGGCATCGACCCGAAGGACACCCGCGCGGCGCTGGAGACCGACGTCGAGGTGCTCATGCACCTGCTGCGCAGCGACGAGCCGATCTCGATCAAGACCGACCGCTACGAGCTGGTCGACGCCCGGCTGCAGCTGGACTCCTTCTCCGACCCGCACCTGGAGGTCGCCACCGCGGCCATCGTGTCGCCGTCGGGGCCCCGCCTGGTGGGCAAGCACGGGCTCGGGATGATCTCCATCGGCGCGACCATGAGCCAGGACGGCTTCGACGCGCTGAAGATGCACTGGGACGTCGTCGAGGAGCGGGCGCAGGAGTTCGGCCAGACCGTCGACCGCTCCGGCTGGCGCCTGGTGGGCCCCATGCACATCGCCGACACCCGCGACCAGGCCATCAAGGACGTCGCCTACGGCATCGACGCCTGGTTCGACTACCTGCAGCACACCGCGGCGGCCCCGCAGCTGGGCGTGCTCGGGGAGAACACCAAGGAGCGCATCGAGTTCGTCATCGAGAGCGGCATGGGCGTCATCGGGACCGTGGACGACGCGATCCAGAAGATCGAGCAGCTGGAGGAGCAGTCCAACGGCGGCTTCGGCGCCTACCTCATGTTCGCCCACAACTGGGCGCCGTGGGAGCAGACGCTGCACCACTACCACCTGTTCGCCAACCACGTGATCCCCCAGTTCAAGGGCACGACGAGGAAGCTCAAGGCGAACGAGGCCTGGACCCGCAGCGTCCGCGAGCCGCTCGCGGCCCGCCAGTGGGACGCGATCAACTCCTGGACCGCCCAGCACGCCGAGGAGCGCGCCCAGGCCACCGGCGGGAAGGTCGTCACCGCGCAGGCCTGATCGGAGTCCCGGACCACGGACGACAGCAGCCCCCCTCCCGGACGGGAGGGGGGCTGCTGTGCTGGTGGGCGATACTGGGATCGAACCAGTGACCTCTTCGGTGTGAACGAAGCGCTCTACCGCTGAGCCAATCGCCCGGCTGCGGTGCTCCGGCAATCATGCCAGACGCCTACCGCCAGAGCGGCACCCACCCCGGGACCCAGTCGGGCACCCCGGTCAGGTGCAGCACGCACACGATGACGCCGTAGACGAAGGCCGCGGTGGCCAGGCCGATGAGCACCCGGACCCACATCGACTGCCGGCCGATCCAGTCGGTCCAGAGCTTCACGTAGCGCTTGGTGAACTCCAGGACCTGCTCGGCCCAGGTGAACTCCGAGGCCAGCACGAACAACGCCGCGATGACCGTCAGCCAGCCGGGGCCCGGCAGCGGGATGGTGACCAGCCCGACGGCGAGCAGCAGCGCACCGACGACGCCGACGCCGGCCCGGTAGGCGGTGTCCACGGTCTTGCGCGCGGCGATCCGTCGGCGCCACTTCCGCCGGCCGATCCGCTCGCGGAGGCTCTGGTGCTCGTCGGTGTCGTACCGGGTCCGTCGCTGCTCGGAGGTCTCGCGCTCCGGCCGCCGGGACGGGGTCCTGGTCTCCTGCTCGCTCAGCTGGTCACCTGCCCGTTCGCCACGATGTCCGTCGGGGAGGACGGAGCCTGACGACCGGGCTCGATGCTGATGCCGTAGGCGGAGTAGTCGTCCAGCCCGGTCGCGTCGGAGCCTACGGTCTGCAGGTCCATCCCGGGGAGGTCACGTCGAAGGTGCCCAGCGCGACCGGGCTGCCCTCCGTCATCCCCCACAGCACGTAGGTCGTGGCGGCGGTGTCGTTCACGCCCATGCCGTCGGTGACCACCTGGGCCTGACCGTCGCGGGCCACCACGGTGGCCACGGTGCGCCCGTCGTGCTCCATCGGCGCGATGGTGGCGCGGCCCGGTGCCAGCAGGGCGGACATGACGTCGGACTGGGCGGACGCGGTGGCGCGGGCGGCGTCCCGGTCCTGGGTGACCGCGACGTTCCAGGCGCCCAGGCCCAGGACGGCGGCCACCCCCGCGGCCACCAGGGCGCGCGGGACCACCCGGCGCCACGCCGGGGTCTGCTCGCTGTGCCGCACCGGGCGCGGCCCGAAGAACCGGGGCCGGGAGACCGGCCCGTCGGCGTCGGCGGGGACGGTCGGCCTCGGGGCACGGCGGATCGGCGTGGGCGGGGCCACCGCCTGGGGTGCGGGATCCTGCTCGGTCGCCTCGACGGCGGCGCGCAGGCGGGCCCGCAGGTCCACGGAGGGCTCGGCCACCGGGAGGTCGGTGGCCATGGCGGCCATCACCTCGTGGGTCTCGGCCACGGTGCGGGTGCACCGGGCACACCCGGCGAGGTGGCCGGCGAAGGCGTCCTCGTCCTCGGGCTCCAACGCGTGCAGGGCCCAGCCGACGGCGAGCTCGTCGAAGGCCTCGTGCTCGGCGTCCTGGTCGCGGGTCATCGCGTGCCCCCCTCGACCGCCGTACCCAGGGCGCTGCCCAGGGCGGACCCGACGACGACGCCGCCCAGGTTCTCCTTCAACCGGCGCATCCCGGCCAGCATGCGGGTCTTGACCGTGCCCAGCGGGGTGCCGGTCAACGCCGCGACCTCGCGCTGGGTGTAACCGCCGTAGTAGGCCAGCGTCAGCGCCTCGCGCTGGGGAGCCGGCAGTGCCTGCAGGGCGGTGCGCACCCGCTCGGAGACCACCCGGTCCCACGCCTCGTCCTCCACGTCCCGGTGCGAGACCGGTTCGGTGAGCCGCAGGTCGTCCTCGACCCGGGTCTGGCGGCGGCGGTGGGACTCCTCGCGCCGGACCGCGTCGACCGCCTTGTGGTGGACCATCGCCAACAGCCAGGAGGCGAAGGAGCCCCGCGCGGTGTCGAAGGCGTGCGGGGCCTTCCAGACGGTCAGGAACACGTCCTGCAGCACGTCCTCGGCCAGCGTGTCGTCGGCGAGCACCCGCCGGGCGAGGGCGAACGCGGGCCGGCGGAAGCGGTCGTAGAGGTCCTCGACGGCGGTCCGGTCCCCGGCCTGCAACCGACGGATCAGCTCGAGGTCGCCGGCGGAGGAGTCCTCCGGGCGCCTGGCAGGTCGGGTCACGAGTCCCATGGTCACACGGTGCGTTCGCCACCGGGGGGTCCTGCGGTTCACCTGGTCCTCGGCGTAGCCCGGTCGGGTGGGACCGGTCCCGCGGTCCTGCTCCCGACACCCCGGGGACGCGTCACCTCCCGGGGGGTGGGTCGTTGTGCGGGCATGGCGAGTCCTGCCCCGGGGTGCACGACCCGGACCACGCTGCACCTGGTCGGTCCGCGGTCGTGGACCGAGGTCCCCGCCACCCTCGTCTACGACCCGGCCGACCCCTTCGCCGTCCGCGTCCGCTTCGGTGGCCGGCCCGGCGAGGACGGCGGCGTCGACGGTGTCGAGTGGCTGCTGGGCCGCGACCTCGTGCACGCCGGCCTCTCCCGTCCCGCCGGGGACGGCGACGTGCGCCTGTGGCCGGCCCGCACCGCCGTGGACGTCCTCTTCCTCGAGCTGCGGGCGCCCTCGGGCCACGCCCTGTTCGAGCTCTCCCGCAGCGTGGTCGCGGACTTCCTCCGGGCCACCGAACGGCTCGTCCCCCGCGGTGCCGAGTCCGAGGCACCGGGCGTGGACGCCGAGCTGCTGGCCCTGCTCCACGACGGCGGTGCCGACCCGACCGGTCGCTGACCGACTGCAACGGGGCTCTCACACCCCGTCGGCAGCGCGCTGACCTGCGCGTTCAGCGCAGCACGAGACGCTCCGGTCTCGTACGGTCGAGGCGTGGGACGTCATACGACACGCCGGCGGACACGCCGGGCAGCAGTGCGGCCGCTCGCGGTCGCCGTCGCCGTCGGGGTGGTGACCGTGGGCACGGGCACCCTCGTCCTGCTCCAGACGCTGCGCCCGGCGCCGCCCGCGGCGCAGGAGGGGACCGGGGCCCCGCCGACGACGGTCAGCCTCGCCATCGGCGGTGCGGTCTCGTTCGGCGGCCGCACACTGCCCCTGCTCGACGACCCGGCGGGGCCCTTCGCCGGCACGGCCGACGTCCTGCGGGCGGCCGACGTCGCCCTGGTCGACCTCGTGGCCCCCGAGGACGGGTCCACTCCCCCGGCGGCGGCGATCACCGCCCTGGCCCATGCGGGGGTCGACGGCGTCGCCCGACTCGACCCCCGGTGGTCCGGCCCGGCGGGGACGGAGAGCACGGCGGGGCTGGCCGCCGCCGGGCTCGGGCACGGCGACACGTGGGTCGCGCACACGGGTCCGCTGGCCGTGTCGGTGCTCAACGGAACAGCCGACCCCGCCGACCGCAGCCGGCTGCTGGCCGGTGTGACCGGGGCGGACCGGGCCGGGGACGTCGTCGTCGTCCGGCTCGCGGCCCCGCCTGGCGGGGGCTGTCCCGGCGGGGCGCCCCCCGAGCTCACCGCGGCTCTCGTGGCCGCAGGTGCCGACGTGGTGGTCGGCGGCGCCCCGGCGGGCAGGCCGGGGTCGTGGGCCGGCGCGGACGACGCGGCCTGGGTGCTCCCTGCGCCCGGCCCCCTCCTCCTCGCAGCCGACGGCGGTCCGGTGGACTCCGAGGTCGTCGTCCTCCGGGTGGGCCCCGACGGGGTCCGGCACGTCGAGACCGTCCTCCTCCGGACCGACGCCTTCGGCCGGGCGCTGCCGGCGGCCGCAGCACCGCCCCGGACACCCCCCTGCGCCCCTTCCACGAGCCGCTGAGCTGCAGGTACGCGCGAGGAGGCCGGCCGCGGGACCCCCCGGTGCGCACCCCCCTGGAGGGTCGTCTAGAGTTCTCCATGCACTGCAGACGAGCGATCGTCTGCGTCGCGGATGTGGCTCAGTGGTAGAGCATCACCTTGCCAAGGTGAGGGTCGCGGGTTCGAATCCCGTCATCCGCTCGGAACCCGGGTGCTGGTCTCAGACCGGCGCTCGTGTGCGGTGGAGTGGCCGAGAGGCGAGGCAACGGCCTGCAAAGCCGTCTACACGGGTTCAAATCCCGTCTCCACCTCGACAGCCCCCGGGCTGGCTCGAGGCGGGGCCGGGGGTGACCGTCAGGTCACAGACGGGCGATTGGCGCAGCGGTAGCGCGCTTCCCTGACACGGAAGAGGTCACTGGTTCGATCCCAGTATCGCCCACCAGCACGAAGGCCCCGGAGCAGCTGCTCCGGGGCCTTCGTCGTCTCAGCGGCCGGGTGCGACCCGGTCGGACCAGAACCGGTCCACCTGCGCCAGGAGCTGCTCCCGGTCGCCGTCGTTGTCCAGCACCACGTCGGCCACCGCGGCCCGTTCGGCGTCCGTGGCCTGACTGGCGATCCGGGCCCGGGCATCGGCGGCGGTGAGACCCCGACCGACGAGTCGGGCCACCCGGGTCCCCTCGTCGGCGCGGACGACCAGCACGAGGTCGTAGGAGCCGGCCTGGCCGGTCTCCACCAGCAGGGGCACGTCCTGGACCACCACGGCGTCCTGGGGGGCCGCAGCGACCAGCTCGGCGGCCCGGGCGCGCACCAGGGGGTGCACGATCCCGTCAAGCCGCGCTCGCTGGCCGGCGTCACCGAAGACCACCGCTGCCAGCGCCGGACGGTCCAACGAGCCGTCCTCGGCGAGCACGCCGTCCCCGAAGGCCGCCGCCACCGCCGCCAGGCCGTCGGTCCCGGGCTCCACCACCTCCCGGGCGATCCGGTCGGCGTCCACCAGCACGGCGCCGTGCTCCACCAGCCGGGCGGCCACGGTCGACTTGCCCGACCCGATGCCCCCGGTCAACCCGATCCTCAGCACGGGCCGACCCTGGCACAGCTCCGGCCGGCGCACCGCACGAGCCCCCAGGTCACGATCCGGCCACGAACACCCAGGGTGACCACATCCGTCCGGCGCGTCGCACCAGTCACACCCGTCACACGACCTAGCGTCCGTCCCGGCGACCTCACCTCCACCGTTCCCGAGGTCACCGCGCAGAGAGGCGGACCCGACCATGTCCCGACACACGTCCCTGGAGCCCTCGCCCGCCGTCGGCAGGCGTCGCGGCCCGGGCCGGCACCGGAACGACGTCCCCGGTGGCGTGCGGTGTGCCGACCTGCCCGCCGTCGCCGCCCGGCTGCAGCCGAGCACCCCACGCTCCACGGCGTCGTTCCTGCGCTCGCTGCTGAGCTCGGTGCCCAGCGGCCGGCACACCTGGGACGCCCTGACCTCGGCCGGTGGCCGCCCGCGCACCGCGTTCGCGATCATCCTCAGCCTCTGACGGGAACCGGCTGACCCCCCGGGGTCGCACCACCCCGACCACGACGTCCCCGTGGGCCACCGGCCCACGGGGACGTCGTCGTGCTGTCCGGACCCTGATCAGACCCCGGACACGACGGTGCGCCGCCCACCCGGAGGTGGACGGCGCACCGTCGTCAGCTGATCAGCTCAGCGGGGACGAGCTCACTCGCCGCCGGCGAGCTTGGCGCGCAGCGCGGCCAGGGCCTCGTCGGAGGCCAGGGTGCCGCCGCCGCTGCTGCTGCCACCGGAGGAGGAACCGGTGCTGGCAGCCGGACCGGAGTCCGAGTCCACGGGGGCGTCGCTGGAGTAGCTGCCACCGGCAGCCGCCTCGGCGTCGGCCTCGCGGGCCGCCGTGATCTGCTTCTGGTGCGCCTCGAAGCGCGCCTGGGCGTCGGCGTACTGCTTCTCCCACGCCTCACGAGCAGCGTCGAAGCCCTCGAGCCACTCACCGGTGTCGGAGTCGAAGCCCTCGGGGTAGACGTAGTTGCCCTGCTCGTCGTAGGCAGCGGCCATGCCGTAGGCAGCCGGGTCGAACTGGTCGTCCTCGGCGATGACGCCCTCGTTGGCCTGCTTCAGCGACAGCGAGATGCGACGACGGTCCAGGTCGATGTCGATGACCTTGACCAGGAGCTCGTCGCCGACCTGCGCGACCTGCTCCGGGATCTCCACGTGGCGCTCGGCCAGCTCGGAGATGTGCACCAGGCCCTCGATGCCCTCGTCGACGCGCACGAACGCACCGAAGGGGACCAGCTTGGTGACCTTGCCGGGCACGACCTGCCCGATCTGGTGGGTCCGGGCGAACTGACGCCACGGGTCCTCCTGGGTCGCCTTCAGCGACAGGGAGACGCGCTCACGGTCCAGGTCGACGTCGAGGACCTCGACGGTGACCTCCTGGCCGACCTCGACGACCTCGGACGGGTGGTCGATGTGCTTCCAGGACAGCTCGGAGACGTGCACCAGGCCGTCGACGCCACCCAGGTCCACGAAGGCACCGAAGTTGACGATCGAGGAGACCTGCCCGGTCCGGACCTGGCCCTTGGCGAGCTTGTTGAGGAACTCGCTGCGGACCTCGGACTGGGTCTGCTCCAGCCACTGACGACGGGAGAGGACGACGTTGTTGCGGTTCTTGTCCAGCTCGATGATCTTGGCCTCGAGCTCGCGGCCCACGTAGGGCTGCAGGTCGCGGACGCGACGCATCTCGACCAGCGACGCCGGGAGGAACCCGCGCAGGCCGATGTCCAGGATGAGACCGCCCTTGACGACCTCGATGACGGTGCCGGTGACGACCTCGTCGGCTTCCTTCTTGGCCTCGATCGTGCCCCAGGCGCGCTCGTACTGGGCGCGCTTCTTGGACAGGATCAGACGCCCTTCCTTGTCCTCCTTCTGGAGGACCAGGGCTTCCACCTCGTCGCCGACGGAGACGACCTCGTTGGGGTCGACGTCGTGCTTGATGGACAGCTCACGCGAGGGGATGACGCCCTCGGTCTTGTAGCCGATGTCCAGCAGCACCTCGTCGCGGTCGACCTTGACGATGACGCCCTCGACGATGTCGCCGTCGTTGAAGTACTTGATCGTCTGGTCGATGGCTGCGAGGAAGTCCTCCGCGGTGCCGATGTCGTTCACGGCGACCTGCGGTGCGGTGGTGCTGTCGGGACGGACCTGAGTGGAGGTCATGTGGTCGGGTGCTCCGGACGGGGGGTGTGGAGGGACGGGGACGACCTGCCGCCGATGCGGCCGCAGGGGGTGTGCACGGGAGAGGCGAGGAGGGCGCCGCAGCGGGCACCGCACCACAGACCTCTGGCGCCCCTCCATCGTACGTACCGCCGACGGCCCGGTCCACCAAGGGTCCGACCCGCCCGTGCCACCATCCCCCGATGCCCACCGACGCTCCGCTGCCACTGGCCTCCGACGGCTACCCGCTGGCCGGCGGGGTCGAGCGCCGGGACGTCGGCGACGCCGAGTCGGTGCGGGCCAACCGGGGCTGGTGGGACGCCGCGGCCCCGGCCTACCTCGCCGAGCACGGTGCCGACCTCGGTGACGCGGACTTCCTGTGGTGCCCGGAGGGACTGCGCGAAGCCGACGCGCACCTGCTGGGCGACGTGGCCGGCCGGCGGGTGCTGGAGCTGGGCTGCGGCTCGGCGCCGTGTGCCCGCTGGCTGACCGCCGCCGGCGCCGAGGTGCTCGCCCTGGACCTGTCGGCCGGGATGCTGGCCCGGGCCCGCGAGCTGGCGGAGACGACCGGGCTGCACCCGACGCTCCTGCAAGCCGACGTCGGGGCGCTGCCGCTGGCCACGGACTCCGTCGACCTGGCCTGCTCGGCGTTCGGCGGGCTGCCGTTCGTGGCCGACGTCCGCGGCGCGCTGGGCGAGGTGGCCCGGGTGCTGCGTCCGGGCGGCCGGTTCGTCGCGTCGGTGAACCACCCGCTGCGCTGGCCCTTCCCCGACTCCCCCGACCCGGCCGACCTCACCGTGGTGGGCTCCTACTTCGACCGCACGCCCTACGTGGAGACCGACGGCGCGGACACCGTGGTCTACGTGGAGCACCACCGCACGGTCGGGGACTGGGTGCGCGACGTGGTGGGTGCCGGCTTCGTGCTCACCGACCTGGTCGAGCCGGAGTGGATCCCGGGCCGCACCCAGACGTGGGGCCAGTGGTCCCCCGCCCGCGGCGCCCTGGTCCCCGGCACCCTCGTCCTGGTCTGCGACCTGCCTGCCTGACCCTCAGTGGGCCGCGGCGTCCCAGCTCTGGCCGACGCCGACGGACACGTCCAGGGCCACCGACAGGTCGGCGGCGCCGGCCATCTCGGCGCGGACGAGCTCCTCCAGCTGCTCCCGCTCCCCCGCAGCGACCTCGAGCACCAGCTCGTCGTGCACCTGCAGCACCATCCGGGAGGAGAGCCCCCGCTCGGCGATGCCCTGCTCGACCCGCAGCATCGCCACCTTGATGACGTCGGCGGCCGAGCCCTGGATGGGGGCGTTGAGCGCCATCCGCTCGGCCATGTCCCGACGCTGCTTGTTGTCGCTGGTCAGGTCGGGCAGGTACCGGCGGCGACCCATGGTGGTCTCGGTGTACCCGGTCTGGCGGGCGTCCTCCACCACGCCGTCCAGGTAGTCGCGGATCCCGCCGAAGCGCTCGAAGTAGGCGGTCATCTGGCCCCGCGCCTCCTCCGGGGTGATCCGCAGCTGCTGGGCCAGCCCGTAGGCGCTCAACCCGTAGGCGAGCCCGTAGCTCATCGCCTTGATCCGGCGCCGCATCTCCGGGTCGACCTGCTCGATCGGGATGTCGAAGGCCCGCGAGGCCACGAAGGTGTGCAGGTCCTCCCCCGAGGTGAACGCCTCGATGAGCGCGGCGTCCTCGGACAGGTGGGCCATGATCCGCATCTCGATCTGGCTGTAGTCCGCGGTCATCAGCGACTCGTAGCCCTGCCCGACGACGAACGCCTGCCGGATCCGCCGGCCCTCGGCGCTGCGGATCGGGATGTTCTGCAGGTTCGGGTCGGTCGAGGACAACCGTCCGGTGGCCGCGATCGTCTGCTGGAACGTGGTGTGGATCCGGCCGGCGTCGTCGACCATCGGGATCAGGCCGTCGATGACGGTGCGCAGCCGGGTGACGTCGCGGTGCCGAAGCAGCGCCTCGAGGAACGGGTGCGGGGCGGTGGCCTGCAGCGTGGTGAGCGCGTCGGCGTCGGTGGTGTACCCGGTCTTGTTCTTCTTGGTCTTCGGCAGGCCGAGCTGGTCGAACAGCACCGCCTGCAGCTGCTTCGGTGAGCCGAGGTTGATCTCCTGGCCGCCGATCGCCTCGTAGGCGTCGGCGGCGGCCTCGGCGACCGAGGAGGCGAACTCCGCCTGCAGGTCGTGCAGCAGCTCGACGTCGGCGGCGATCCCGCGCTGCTCCATCCGGGCCAGCACCCGGGTGAGCGGCAGCTCCAGGCCGGTGAGCAGCTGGTCGCCGCCCTTCTGGCCGAGCAGCTGCTCCAGGGCGTCGGAGAGGTCGTTGACCGCGACGGCCTTGCGGGCGTCGGCGACGGCGGCCTCCCGGGCCACGTCGTCCTCGGTCGGGCCCATGCCGTCCAGGCTCAGCTGCTGCTCGACCGGCTCGGGGTCGGTGAGCTCGCGGCGCAGGTAGCGGACGGCGAGGTCGCCGAGGTCGAAGGACCGCTGGCCGGGCAGCGCCAGGTAGGCGGCCAGGGCGGTGTCGCTGACCTCGCCGGCGAGGTCCCAGCCGCGGGCCCAGACGGCGAGCAGCGGGCCCTTGACCTCGTGCACGACCTTCTTGGCCGACGGGTCGGCCAGCCAGGCGGCCAGCGCCTGCTCGTCGGTGACGTCGAGGTCGGGACCGAGGTCGACGAAGACGGTGTGGTCGTCGCCGGCGGCCAGCGCGATGCCGGTCAGCTCACCGGTGCCCCGGCCCCAGGTGCCGCGGAAGACGATGCCGGTGTGCCCGGTGCGGGCGTGGGCGTCCAGCCAGTCCGACAACCCACCGGGGACCAGCTCGTCGACGGTCACGTCGATGCCGCCGTCGACCTCGGGCTCGGCGCTGGTGAGGGTGGAGAACAGCCGGTCGCGCAGCACCCGGAACTGCAGGTTGTCGAACAGGGTGTGCACCTCGGCGCGGTCCCAGGCCTGGACGGCGAGGTCGACCGGGTGCAGGTCCAGGGCGACGGCACGGTCGAGCTCGGTGAGCCGCCGGTTCTGCAGCACCGAGGACAGGTGCTCGCGCAGCTTCTCCCCGACCTTGCCCTTGACGGTGTCGACCTGGTCGACGAGCTGGTCGAGCGAGCCGTACTCGCGGATCCACTTGGAGGCCGTCTTCTCCCCGACGCTGGGGATGCCCGGCAGGTTGTCCGACGGGTCGCCGCGCAGCGCCGCGAAGTCGGGGTACTGGGTGGGGGTCAGGCCGTACTTCTCCTCGACCGCCTCCGGGGTGAAGCGGGTCAGGTCCGAGACGCCCTTGCGCGGGTAGAGCACGGTGACGTGCTCGTTGACCAACTGCAGCGCGTCGCGGTCCCCGGTGCAGATCAGCACGTCCATGCCCGACTCGACGGCCTGCACCGTGAGGGTGGCGATCACGTCGTCGGCCTCGAAGCCGGCGGCGGTGAGCACCGGGACGTGCAGGGCGGCCAGCACCTCCTGGATGAGGCTCACCTGGCCGCGGAAGTCGGTCGGGCTCTCGCTCCGGTTGGCCTTGTACCCGGCGAAGATCTCGCTGCGGAAGGTCTGCCGGCCCACGTCGAAGGCCACCGCGAGGTGCGAGGGCGCCTCGTCGCGCAGCACGTTGATCAGCATCGAGGTGAACCCGTAGACGGCGTTCGTCGGCTGACCCGTCGTGGTCGAGAAGTTCTCCACCGGCAGCGCGAAGAAGGCGCGGTAGGCCAGCGAGTGGCCGTCGAGCAGCAGCAGCCGGGGCCGCGGATGCGAGCCGTCGGGGGTGCGGTCGGTGGGCGTGGACGCGGGGGCGGAGACCGGAGCGGACATCGGGGTCACCCTAAGACCGGGGTACGACAGTCCGGCAGCCCTCGGCGGTTACCGTCCACCGGTGCCCACCCCCCGCCCCGACTGGGCCCCGGAACCGACCGGGCTCGACGCCAAGCTCGGCATCGTCATCACCGACTTCACCGCCGACCGGATGGTCGCGACCATGCCGGTGGCGGGCAACGAGCAGCCCCACGGCCTGCTGCACGGCGGGGCCACCTGCGCCCTGGTGGAGTCGATCGGCTCCTGGGCCGCGGCCCTGCACGCCGGCCCCGGCCGCCAGGTGGTCGGCATCGAGCTCAACGCCTCCTACCTGCGCGCGGCCACCGAGGGCGTCGTCACCGCCGTCTGCACCCCGGTGCGCCGCGGACGCACGCTGGCCACCTTCCTCGTCGAGGTCACCGACGACCAGGGACGCCCGACGGCGACAGCACGACTGACCTGTCTGGTCAAGCAGGACTGACGCGGGAAGACCTGCTGGCTGCGGCGGGTCGCGAAAGGGTCACGGCCCGTCCAGAGGACCCGAAACCGCAACAAACGTGGGTTACGGTTCCGCCCGTTCAACCGACGGCTGCCCGGTGTCCACCCCGACCCCGGCCGTCGTCCCCACTCCACGGCCAGGAGGTCGAGTGACGCACGCACTCACCCGTGCTCCCGAGCACGGTGCCCGGACGGGCCCGCCCCGCGGGCGCCCGCCGGGCCGGTTCCGCCGGCTGTTCGCCGGGACGGCGGGCCGCAGGTCCCTCGTGCTGGCCATGCTCGTCGCCGCGTTCGCGATGTCGGTGGCCACGCTGCTGCCCTCGGGCGTCGCCAGCGCCGAGGGCGAGCGCATCGTCGGCACCCTGCAGACCAGCGTCAGCGGCCCGATCCCCGACGTCGAGGTCACGGTCACCACCGCGAGCGGCGACGAGGTCGACTCCGCGACCACCGACGAGAACGGCCGCTTCGCCATCGACCTCCCCGACGGGGCCGGCGACTACACCGTCAGCATCGACGGGGACGCGCTGCCCGACGGGGTCACCCTCGGGCCGCAGGGCGACACCCGCGACGTCACCGTCGACAACGGGCGCTCCCAGCCGGTCAACTTCGGCCTGCAGGACGGCACCGCGAACAGCGGCGGCGGCAACGTCCGCGCGATCCAGCTGCTCGTGGACGGGCTGCGCTTCGGGCTGATCATCGCCGTCTGCGCGGTGGGTCTGTCGCTGATCTTCGGCACCACCGGGCTGACCAACTTCGCCCACGGCGAGCTGGTCACCATCGGCGCCATCGTCGCCTGGTACGTCAACGTGCAGGGCGGGGTGCCGCTCATCGCGGCGACGCTCATCGCGATGGTGGTCGGGGCCGGGGTCGGTGCACTCCACGAACTGGCCCTGTGGCGCCCGCTGCGCAAGCGCGGCACCGGCCTCGTCGCGGCCCTGGTGGTCTCGATCGGCCTGTCGCTGCTGCTGCGCTACCTGCTGCAGATCATCTACGGCGGGTTCTCCAACCCCTACGCCGAGTACCAGTCCCAGCGGGCCCAGAGCTACGGCGTGTTCACCCTGACCAACCGGGCCCTGGCGTCGATCGTCATCGCCCTGGTCGTGCTGGTGCTCGTCGCGCTCATGCTCCAGAAGACCAAGATCGGCAAGGCCATGCGGGCGGTCTCGGACAACCGGGACCTCGCCGCCTCCTCGGGCATCGACGTCAACCGCGTCATCCTCATCGTCTGGATGATGGGCGGGGCCCTCGCGGCCCTCGGCGGCGTGCTGCTCGGACTGTCCGACCAGGTCCAGTGGGACATGGGCTTCCGTCTGCTGCTGCTGATGTTCGCCGGGGTCACCCTCGGCGGGCTGGGCACGGCCTACGGCGCCCTGGTCGGCAGCGTCATCATCGGTGTGTTCGTCCAGATGTCCACGTTGGTCATCCCGGACGACGTGAAGTACGTCGGAGGTCTGCTCCTCTTGATCGTCATCCTCGTCATCCGGCCCCAGGGCATCCTGGGCAGCCGGGCCCGGATCGGCTGACCCGGTGAGCGACCTCCTCGACGCCCTCGCGATCGCGCTGAAGTCCGGCCTGGGGTTCCAGGCCATCTTCTTCGCGCTGCTCGCCATCGGCATCAACGTGCACTTCGGCTACACCGGACTGCTGAACTTCGGCCAGATCGCCTTCGCCATGCTCGGTGGCTTCGGCATCGCCATCTCGGTCAGCAAGTGGGGCATGCCGTTCTGGGTCGGCGTCGTCGTCGGCATCGTGGCGGCGGTCGTGCTGGCCCTGCTGCTGGGTCTGCCCACCCTGCGACTGCGGGCGGACTACCTGGCGATCGTCACGATCGCCACGGCCGAGGGCCTGCGCCTGCTGTTCCGGTCGGTCTCGGCCACCCCGGTCACCAACGGCACCCGCGGCCTGTCGGCGTTCAACCAGAGCTTCATCGCCCTGGCCCCCTGGGACACCCAGCGTCGCTACGCGATCCTGGGCACCTCGTGGAGCGGTGGTGAGCTCTGGGTCGCCACCGTCGGCTGGGTGCTCGTGGCGCTGGCCAGCCTGCTGGTCTTCCAGCTCATGCGCAGCCCCTGGGGCCGCGTGCTGAAGGCCATCCGCGAGGACGAGGACGCCGTCCGCGCCCTGGGCAAGAACGTCTACAGCTACAAGATGCAGGCGCTCGTGCTCGGTGCGGTCTTCGGTGCACTCGGCGGCATGGTCTACGCCGTCGGCACCGGCTCCGCGATCCCCGACCAGTACCAGAACGCCAACACGTTCCTGGCCTACGCCGCCCTCATCCTGGGTGGCGCGGCCCGCGTGCTGGGCCCCGTCGTGGGGTCGATCATCCTGCTGTTCATCCTGCAGTTCGCCGACACCGGCCTGCGCTCGCTGATCAGCAACGGGATCATCCCCGACACCCTGCTGTCCTCCACCGACGTCGCGCAGATCCGCTTCGTCCTGGTCGGCATCGGGCTCATGCTGCTGTTGGTGTTCCGACCCCAGGGCATCTTCGGTGACCGACGAGAGGTGATGCTCGATGCCCGCTGACCCCACTCCCGTCCAGCCGGCCGACCGTCCTGCCCCGGCCCGCCTCGCGCAGGCGGCGCTGGCGGACCTGCCCTGGCAGGTCGGCGTCGCCAAGCCCGACCCGGCGCTCGTCGTCGACGGGGTCACCCGCACCTTCGGTGGGCTCACCGCGGTGTCGGTGGACCACCTGGAGATCCAGCGCGGTGGCATCACCGGGCTGATCGGGCCCAACGGCGCCGGCAAGACGACGCTGTTCAACCTGCTCACCGGGTTCGACCAGCCCGACACCGGCACCTGGACCTTCGACGGCCAGTCGCTGGGCAAGCTGTCCCCGCACAAGGTGGCCCGTCTCGGCGTCGTCCGCACGTTCCAGCTGACCAAGGCGCTCTCGCGCCTGACCGTCATGCAGAACATGCTGCTGGGCGCCCAGGACCAGAACGGGGAGTCCTTCCTCAAGGCCCTGGTGCCCGGCACCTGGCGTCGCCAGGAGACCGCGAACACCGAGCGGGCGATGGAGCTGCTCAAGCGCTTCAAGCTCGACGCCAAGAAGGACGACTTCGCCGGCATCCTCTCCGGCGGGCAGCGCAAGCTGCTGGAGATGGCCCGCGCGCTCATGAGCGACCCCAAGGTCGTCATGCTCGACGAGCCGATGGCCGGGGTGAACCCGGCGCTGACCCAGTCCCTGCTGGGCCACGTCAAGGACCTCCGCGAGGACGGCATGACCGTCGTCTTCGTCGAGCACGACATGGACGTCGTCCGCGACATCAGCGACTGGGTCGTGGTGATGGCCGCCGGCAAGATCATCGCCGAGGGGCCCCCGGAGTCGATCTCGCAGAACAAGGACGTGGTCGACGCCTACCTGGGCGCCCACCACGACGCACCGCTGACCAACGAGGAGGAGGACCGCGTCCTCGCCGAGGCGGAGGCTGCCATCGCCCGCGAGGAGGGCGTCCCCACCGGCGACCGCCCCGCGGAGACGCTCTCCAGCGAGCGGACCGGCTCGCACCGGTCGACCACCGACGGGACGGACACCACACGATGAGCGAACCGCTGTTCGAGGTCGACGAGACCGGTGAGGACGTCACCCGCGCCGACACCGTGGCCTCGGCCGAGCTCTCCCCCGCGGAGAAGGCGGCCACCCGCGAGGAGCACCTCAAGCTCGCCGAGGGTGCGCTGGTGCGCGCCGACGACCTGGTCGCCGGCTACGTCCCCGGGGTCAACATCCTCCGGGGCTGCGACTTCTACCTGAAGGACGGCGAGCTGGTCGGGATCATCGGTCCCAACGGGGCCGGCAAGTCCACCCTGCTCAAGGCACTGTTCGGGCTGATCCCGGTCCGGTCGGGCGGGGTCACCCTGCGCGGGGAGACGATCACCTCGGCACCGGCCCACCGGCTGGTGCAGATGGGCGTGGGCTATGTCCCGCAGAACAACAACGTCTTCCCCTCCCTCACCATCGCCGAGAACATGCAGATGGGCGTCTACCTGCGGCCCAAGACGTTCAAGGACCGCTTCGACTACGTCATCGACCTGTTCCCGCTGCTCGGTGAGCGGCGCAACGGCAAGGCCGGGTCGCTGTCCGGTGGCGAGCGGCAGATGGTCGCCATGGGCCGGGCGCTGATGATGGACCCGTCGGTGCTGCTGCTCGACGAGCCCTCGGCCGGGTTGTCCCCCGCCTACCAGGACGAGGTCTTCATCCGCTGCCGGCGGATCAACGCCACCGGCGTCTCGATCATCATGGTCGAGCAGAACGCCCGCCGGTGCCTGCAGATCTGCGACCGCGGCTACGTGCTCGACCAGGGCCGCAACGCCTACACCGACACGGGCAAGTCGCTGATGAACGACCCCAAGGTCGTCGAGCTGTACCTGGGCACCCTCGCCAAGGCGCAGTGACCGCAGCAGCACACCCGATGCCGGTCGCCCCGCACACGCGGGGCGGCCGGCATCGTGCTGTCATGGGCCGGTGACGCGGGAGGAGCTGGTGGGCCGCTACCGCGAGCTGGTGCTCGGTGAGCTGCCCCGCCGGGCTCGGGCCGAGGGGTGGGTGGTGACCGCCGACCACTGCTTCGGCCGGATCGTGCTCGACCACGCCGTCGGGGGCCGCTGGTACGACGTGCTCGACCGCCGTCGCTCCCCCGCCTTCGCCCAGCTGGACGACGACCGCCTCGCCGCCGCCGTGGCGCTGGCCGACCGCATCGCCGCCGAGGGCGACCCGCTGCTGCGCGAGCTCGACCGGCAGAGCCTCGTCTGGCGGGGCAAGCCCACGAAGACCCGATGAGCCTGCTCGCGGTCGCCCACCTCGTGCTGGTCGCCGGGTACGCCGGGTTCCAGTGGACCGTGCGGGTGCTGGTCTACCCCCAGTTCGCCGGGGTGGGCGAGGGCTTCGCCGCCTACGAGCGGGCCCACCAGCAGCGGGTGACCCGGGTGGTCGGCCCGCTGTTCGTGGGCCAGGGCGCGACCACGGTCTGGCTGCTGGTGCTCCTGCTGCGCGGCGACGTCCCGACCCTGCCCGTGCTGGGCAGCGCGGTGTGCCTGGCCGTCGTCCTGGGCGTCACCGCAGCCGGCGCCGTCCCGCTGCACCGCCGGCTCGACGTCGGGTGGGACGCCGACGCGCACCGCCGGCTGCTGCGGGTGGACTCGGTGCGGGTGGCCGCTGCGAGTGCGAACGTCGTGCTCGCCGGGTGGCTCGTGCTGGGCTGAGGCACCCCGTCGAGGCCGCTCAGTCGGTGCGGGCCAGCGACTCCCAGGCGCTGCGGGCGCGCGGGGCCCAGGTGGCGTGCCGCTCGCGGAAGACCTGGGCGGCCCGGTTGCCGCTCCACCGCGGCGGTAGCAGCTCCCGCGGCAGGCCCGGGTCCAGCAGCGGGAAGCGCCGCCACTCCTGGACCAGCCGCACCTGGGCCACCAGCGCCTGCCGGTCGGTGCGCGGACGACGGGAGCCCACCAGCTCCAGGAACTCCTCGTAGCGGGTCTCGATCGCGTCCAGGTCCCACGCGCTGCGCACCAGCGACCGCTGGTCGCCGATCTGTCCGGACCGGGCCACGAACGACCAGCTGCCCGCGGTCAGGCCCAGCTCCTCGAGCACCCGGGCGGCCTCGGCCTCGCGGTCGACCCGGGGGGTCACCCACACGCCCGGGCTGGACGAGCCGAGCCCGGCCCAGCCGAGCTGGGTGCGCAGCCGTTGCCGCAGCGCCCGGGCGTTCTCCGGCACGGTCACGGTGAGCACCAGCCAGCTGCCGTCCCACGGCTGCTCCTCCGACGCGGCGTCGTAGATCCGCCGGGTGCCGTCGGTCAGCAGCCGGGTGCCCTGCTCGGTGAGCCCCCAGCGGGTCTCCCGGCCGATCCGCTGGGCGGCGATCCACCCGTCGTCGGCGGTGCGCATCAGCGCCTGCCGGGCGGCCTTCTCGGCCACGTCGAGGTCGGCGGCCAGCTCCAGGAGGGTGGAGGTCCACACCTGCTCCCCGCGCGGCAGCACGAACTCACCGAGCACCGTCAGGAGCAGGCTGCGGGCGCTGGCCGCGCCGAGCTCCTGCCGCCGGGTCAGGGTCGGCCCCTCGATCGGCGTCTCCCGCGCAGCTGTCACCGGTCCATGGTGGCACCCGGTGCCAGCCGCGGGCACCGGACGTGGGGAGACCGACACCCGCCCGGACTAGTACCGGTGCTGCTCGGGGTCGACGTACCCGCCGCTCTCCTCGGCACCGGGCCCGCGAGGCGCGGAGCCGACCGGGTCGGACCCCTCGTGGCGGTGCCCGGCGACCCGGTCCCGCTCGGCCTCGTACCGGGCCCGCGCGCCGTCGTCGGGGCGGGGTGCCGGTCCGGTCGCCGGTGACCCGCCGGTGTCCTGGCCGACCCGCCGGCCGCCCACCCGCTTGCGCAGCCGCCCGTCCTCGGCCGCGCTGAACCCGCGGGCCAGCAGCCAGCCGGTCACCGCATCCCGGTCGGGGTGGGCGTCCCGCACCACGTTGACCACGTAGTTGAGCCCCCGCGCGGACGCCTCGGCCTCGAGCCGGGCCAGGCAGAACGAACCGGCGCCGGTGCCCCGGGCCCTGCCGTCGACGGCCAGCAGGACCTCCGCGTCGCCCCAGACGTCGTCGAGCCACCCGTAGCCGAGCACCTCGCCCCCGGCCGAGCGCACCGACCACCAGTCTCCGGTCAGCTGCTCCCCCGCCGTGCGCTCCTGGTCGGGGAAGACACCAGGTGGGACGGATGCGAACACCCGTGTCCGGTCGTCGTCCCAGCGCGGGTCGGGATCGGCGACCCACTGCAACGTCTCGGGCACGGCGGCCTCCTCGGCGACTGCGGTCTACACGTCATGGGCACCTTGCGCAGCAAGGTGTAGCACGTCATAGTGAGCCGCGACACCCCCGGGACACCGGGCCGACCCCCCGCCGTCCGGCGGGCCAGGAGGCAGCGTGACCACCCTCGAGGACCGCCCACAGACCGACGAGGCACCAGCAGGCCCGGCCGAGGTCTCCTTCGACACCTCCCCCGCGCAGTACCGGCACTGGACGCTGAGCACCGACGGGGAGATCGCCACCCTCACCCTCGACGTGGCCGAGGACGGCGGGATCGTGCCCGGCTACGAGCTGAAGATGAACAGCTACGACCTGGGCGTGGACATCGAGCTGCACGACGCGGTCCAGCGGATCCGGTTCGAGCACCCCGAGGTGCGGGCCGTCGTGGTCGCCAGCGGCAAGGACCGGATGTTCTGCGCCGGGGCCAACATCCGGATGCTGGCCGGCTCGGCACACAGCTGGAAGGTGAACTTCTGCAAGTTCACCAACGAGACCCGCAACGGCATCGAGGACGCCACCGCGCACTCGGGCCTGCCCTTCATCGCCGCGGTCAACGGCACCGCGGCCGGCGGCGGGTACGAGCTCGCCCTGGCCTGCGAGCAGATCGTGCTGGTCGACGACAACTCCTCGGCGGTCTCGCTGCCCGAGGTCCCGCTGCTCGGCGTGCTGCCGGGCACCGGCGGGCTCACCCGGCTGGTCGACAAGCGCGGGGTCCGCCGCGACCTCGCCGACGTCTTCTCCACCACCTCGGAGGGCGTGCGCGGGGAGCGCGCGGTGCAGTGGCGGCTGGTCGACGCCGTCGCCAAGGCCCGCGACTTCGACGACGTCGTCCGCACCCGGGCCACCGAGGCCGCCGCCGGCTCCTCCCGCCCGGGCGCCGGCGCCACCGGGGTCGAGCTCACCCCGCTGGTCCGCGAGGTGGACGGCGACACCACGGCCTACGCCCACGTCCGCGTCGTCCTGGACCGGGCCGCCGGGACAGCCACGATCACCGTCCTGGGGCCCACGACCCTCCCGGGGTCGGTCGAGGAGCTGCACGCCGCCGGTGCCGCCGCCTGGCCGCTGGCCGTCACCCGCCAGCTGGACGACGCGATCCTGCGGCTGCGCACCAACGAGCTGGGCATCGGCACCTGGCTGCTGCGCACCGAGGGCGACGTCGAGACCGCCGCTGCCTGGGACGCCTTCCTGCTCGAGCACCGCGACGACTGGCTGGTCAACGAGACCTGGGGCTTCTACAAGCGGACCGTGAAGCGGCTGGACACCACCAGCCGGAGCCTCTTCGCGCTGATCGAGCCGGGCTCCTGCTTCGTCGGCCTGCTCGCCGAGATCGCGCTGTCCGCCGACCGGCAGTTCATGCTGGAGGGCCGGTTCGAGGACGACGAGGAACCCGCAGCACCCGCGGTGATCCGGCTCACCCCGGCCAACACCGGGCCGCTGCCGATGGGCAACGACCTCACCCGGCTGCAGGTCCGCTTCCTGGGCAGCGCCGCCGAGCTGGCCGCGGCCGAGGGTGCCGTGGGTCGCGACCTGCTCGCCGCCGACGCCCGGGAGCTCGGGCTGGTGACCACGACCCCGGACGACATCGACTGGGAGGACGAGGTGCGCCTGGTCGTGGAGGAGCGGGCCAGCTTCTCCCCCGACGCGCTGACCGGCATGGAGGCCAACCTGCGCTTCGCCGGCCAGGAGACCGCCGAGACCAAGGTCTTCGGCCGGCTCACCGCCTGGCAGAACTGGATCTTCCAGCGGCCCAACGCCGCTGGCCCCGAGGGAGCACTGCGCCGCTACGGCTCCGGCCAGCGGGCCGACTACGACAGGAAGCGGGTCTGACCATGACCACGACCGAATCGACCCCCAGCACCGGCACGCTGACCGGCCAGGCCCCGGCTCCCACCGGTCCGACGTCGACCATCGACTACTCCGAGCGCATCCCCAACAACGTGGACCTGGCCGGGAACCGCAAGCTGCAGCGCGCCCTGGAGGGCTGGCAGCCCAAGTTCCTGGACTGGTGGGGCAGCCTCGGCCCGTCGATCCCCACCCAGGACGTCTACCTGCGCACCGCGATCGCGGTCGGCCGGGACGGCTGGGCGCACTTCGACCGGGTGCCGATGGAGCAGTACCGCTGGGGCATCTTCCTGGCCGAGCAGGACCCGGACCGGACCATCTCCTTCGGCCAGCACAAGGGCGAGAAGGCCTGGCAGGAGGTGCCCGGTGAGTACCGCTCGGACCTGCGCCGGCTGATCGTCGTCCAGGGCGACACCGAGCCCGCGTCGGTCGAGCAGCAGCGCCACCTGGGCATGACCGCGCCCTCGCTGTACGACATGCGCAACCTGTTCCAGGTCAACGTGGAGGAGGGCCGGCACCTCTGGGCGATGGTCTACCTGCTGCACGCCCACTTCGGGAAGGACGGCCGCGAGGAGGCCGAGGAGCTGCTCAAGCGCAACTCCGGGGACTTCGACTCCCCCCGCATCCTGGGCGCCTTCAACGAGGAGACCACCGACTGGCTGCAGTTCTTCATGTTCACCTACTTCACCGACCGGGACGGCAAGTACCAGCTCGGCACGATGAAGGAGTCCGCCTTCGACCCGCTGGCCCGCACGTGCGAGTTCATGCTCAAGGAGGAGGCCCACCACATGTTCGTGGGCACCACCGGGGTGCAGCGGACCGTGGAGCGCACGGCAGCGTTGATGGCGGAGCACGGCACCGAGGACCTCTGGCAGCACGGGGCCATCCCGCTGACCGTGATCCAGAAGTACCTGAACTTCCAGTTCTCCGTCTCGATGGACCTCTTCGGCTCCGAGACGTCGTCCAACGTGGCGAAGTACTACACCGCCGGGCTCAAGGGCCGGTGGATGGAGACCCGCCGCAAGGACGACCACCTCCTGCACGACCTGACCATGGACGTCCCGGGCATCGAGGACGGCGCGCTGACCACCCGCACCGTCCCGCTGCTGACCGCACTGAACCTGGACCTGCGCAACGAGTACACCGCCGACTGCGTCAACGGCGTGCGCCGCTGGAACCAGGCACTGGAGGACGCCGGCCTGGAGGAGCGCCTCTACCTGCCCCACGACGGCTTCAACCGCCGGGTGGGGGCCTTCTCCGGCCACCACGTCAGCCCGCAGGGCGAGATCGTGGACGACGCCACCTGGGAGCGCTCGGTCGGTGACTGGCTGCCCACCCCCGACGACCGCGAGCAGGTCGCGGCGCTCATGACGCCCCACTACGAGGAGGGCGAGTTCGCCTCCTGGATCGCGCCGCCGTCGGTGGGCATCAACGACATGCCCGTCGAGTACGACTACGTCCGCTTCTAGGAGATGACCACCCTCGACGTCAGCGCCGACGCCGTGACCGGGCCCGTCCCCTCCGCCGCAGGGGCGGCGGGCCCGGAGCTGTTCAACGCCGCCGAGTGGCTGGTGACCCGGCACGCCCGGGCCGACGCCGGCCGGCTCGCGATCACCGCCATCGACCTGGACGGCAGCGTCCGCACGCTGACCTACGGCGAGCTCGACGCGGCCGTGTCCGCGCTGGCCGCGGCCTTCCTGGCCTCCGGCGTCCGGCCGGAGGAACGCCTGCTGCTGTGCATGGGCGACACCCCCGAGCTCCTCACCGCGTTCCTGGCGGGCCTGCGCATCGGTGCGGTCCCGGTACCGGTGTCGACCATGCTCACGCCCAAGGACGTCGCCGTGCTGGCCCGGGACAGCCGGGCCCGGCTGTTCGCGACGAGCTCGGAGTTCCTCGCGCTGGCCCCGGCCGTCGGCGGGCTGCCCGGCCTGGCCGACGTCGTCGTCCTCACCGACGGCGACCTGCCCGAGGTCCGGGGCGCCCGGGTGCACCGGTGGACGGACTTCGTGGCCACCGGGCAGGGCCGGGAGGTCCACCCGTACCCGACCGTGGCCGACTCCCCCGCGTTCTGGCTCTACACCTCGGGCACCACCGGCACCCCCAAGGGCGCGATGCACCGGCACGGCTCGCTGCGCGACACCTACGAGACCTACGCCTGCGACGTGCTGGCGATGCGTCCGGACGACGTCACCTTCTCGGTGGCCAAGTTCTTCTTCGCCTACGGCCTGGGCAACACCCTCACCTTCCCGTTCGGCGCCGGGGCCAGCACCGTCCTGGACCGCAACCGGCCCAGCCCCGCGGGGACGCTGCGCGTGCTCACCGAGCTGCGGCCCACCCTGTTCTTCGGCGGCCCCACCTACTTCGCCGCGCTGATGGCGGCCCAGCTGCCCCCCGACGCGTTCGCCTCCGTGCGGGCCTGCGTCTCGGCCGGCGAGGCGTTCCCGGCCGCGCTGTTCACCCGGCTCACCGACCGCTTTGGCGTGGAGATGCTCGACGGCATCGGGTCGACCGAGATGCTGCACATCTTCATCAGCAACCGTCCCGGGCGGGCGCGGGCCGGCTCGACCGGGGAGCTGGTGGCCGGGTACGACGCCAAGATCGAGGACGACGACGGCCGGCCCGTCCCCGACGGCACCCCGGGCAACCTCTACGTGCGCGGGTCCTCGGCCGCCACCGGGTACTGGCAGCGCGCCGAGGTCAGCCGCCGGGTCTTCCAGGGCCCGTGGGTGCGCACCGGGGACACCTACGTCCGCGGGCCCGACGGGTACTTCGCCTCCCTGGGGCGCACCGACGACATCATCAAGGCCGGTGGCATCTGGGTCTCCCCCACCGAGGTGGAGACCCGGCTGCGCGAGCACGTCGACGTCAGCTCCGTGGTCGTGGTGTCCATCCCCGACGCCGACGGGCTGGACAAGCCGGTCGCCTGCGTGGTGCTCGACCCCGCCTCGAACACGACCGGGGCGGACCTGGTCGCCTTCTGCCGGGAGGGCCTGGCGGCGTTCAAGCGCCCGCGGCACGTGCTGGTCTTCGACGAGCTCCCCATGACCGCCACCGGCAAGCTGCAGCGCTTCCGGGTGCGCGAGCTGGCCGTGGCCCGGCTGACCGGGGCCGACGCGTGAGGGACGTCGAGGTCGACCTGCTCGTCGTCGGTGCCGGACCTGCCGGGCTCTACGCGGCCTACTACGCCGGGTTCCGCGGGCTGCGCACCGCGATCGTGGACAGCCTCAGCGAACCCGGCGGGCAGGTCACCGCGCTCTACCCGGAGAAGCAGATCTACGACATCGCCGGCATGCCCGCCGTCCGCGGCCGGGACCTGGTGGCCGGGCTCGTCGCCCAGACCGGGCGCTTCGACCCGACCTACGTGCTGGGCGAACGGGCCGAGGAGCTGGAGCGCCGTCCCGACGGCCGGCTGGTGGTCACCACCGACCGGGGCACCCGGATCGACACCGGTGCGATCGTCGTGACGGGTGGGATCGGCACCTTCACCCCCCGCCCGCTCCCCGGCGGGGACGTCTGGGAGGGGCGCGGCCTGCACTACGTGGTCCGCGAGCTCGCCGCCCACGCCGACCAGCACGTCGTCGTCGTCGGCGGCGGGGACTCCGCCGTCGACTGGGCCCTGGCCCTGGAACCGCTGGCCGCCTCGGTCACCGTCGTGCACCGGCGGGCCGCCTTCCGGGCGCACGCGGCCAGCGTGGCCGACATGCACGCCGGGTCGACCGTCGTCGTCACCGACGCCCAGGTGCACGAGCTCACCGGGGACGACGTCCTGCGCGCCGTGCACGTCCGCGCGAAGGACGGCACGGTGACCGAGCACCGGGCCGACGCCGTCATCGCCGCGCTCGGCTTCACCGCCGACATCGGCCCGCTCGAGCGGTGGGGCATCGACGTGGTCGACCGCAAGATCACCGTGGACACCGCCATGCGCACCACCGTCCCCGGGGTCTACGCGGCCGGGGACATCACCGAGTACCCGGGCAAGGTGCGGTTGATCTCGGTCGGGTTCGGGGAGGCCGCCACCGCCGTGAACAACGCCGCCACCCACCTCTTACCCGACCAGCCGCTGTTCCCCGGACACAGCAGCGACGACCCCGCCGGCACCGGCACCCCCGCGCTCGCCACCGCCTGAACCGACTGGAGACAGATCAACCGTGCCCTACGTGATCGGCAACGAGTGCATCGGCACCACCGACATGTCCTGCGTGGACGAGTGCCCCGTGGACTGCATCTACGAGGGCGACACCAAGCTCTACATCAACCCCAAGGAGTGCATCGACTGCGGGGCGTGCGAGCCGGCCTGCCCGGTCGAGGCCATCGCCCAGGACCGTCGGGTCACCGAGGAGAACGAGCCGCACGTGGAGGACAACCGGCGGTTCTTCCTGGAGCTGCTGCCCGGGCGGGACGCGCCCCTGGGCAACCCCGGCGGGGCGAGCAAGACCGGCCGGATCGGCGTGGACACCGAGCTGGTGGCCGGTCTCTGACCCCCGGCACGCAGAACGGCCCGGCTCCCTGACGGGGGCCGGGCCGTTCGTGCGTACAGGTGGTGCTGGGGTCAGCGCTGCGGGCCGATGCCCTGGGCGTTGAGACCCTGGATGATCCGCGAGGACTCCTCGAAGCCGATCACCACGATGGCGTCGGGGTTGAGGTCGACCATCTGCTGCACCTCGGAGTCGAAGTTGGCAGCCTGCGGGTCGTAGGTGATCGAGACGACGTCGTCCTCGGACAGACCGTCGCTGATCAGGTTGTTGCGGGCGTTCTCGGCCAGGCCGGTGCCGTACGGGTCGTTGATCGCGAGGATCCCGACCGTGTTGTTGCCGTCGGCACCGATCAGGTCGGCCAGCGCACGGGCCTGCAGCGTGTCCGCGGGCGCGGTACGGAAGTACAGGCCCGAGTCGTCGTAGGTCGTGAACTGGTCGGAGGTGTTCGCCGGGGAGAACTCCAGGACGCCGGCACCGGTGATGGTGTCGATGACCGTGAGGCTCACGCCCGAGGAGGCAGCGCCGATGATCGCGTTGACGCCGGACTGCAGGAGGCGGTCCACGGTCTGGGTGGCGGTGTCGGTCGAGGCGTCACCGGAGTCACCCTCGACGAGCTGGACCGGCTGGCCCAGGACGCCACCGGCGGCGTTGATGTCGTTGATCGCCAGCTGGACGCCGGCGACCTCCGGCGGCCCGAGGAAGGCCAGGTTGCCGGTCAGCGGCAGCAGCGTGCCGATGATCAGCGGGTCGCCCGTGGCGCCGGCCGCGGCGTAGGCCGGGCCCTCGTCGGAGGCGGCGTTGGCCTCGTCGCCCGCGAGGGCGAACTCGGTCAGGCTGTCGTCGATCTGGTTGTCGTCACCGAACTGCAGCAGGCCGAAGCTGGCCTCGGCCGGCTCGCCGGCATCGGCGAAGCTCAGCGGACCGGTGATGCCGTCGTAGTCGACGTTCCCGCCGGCGGTGATGATGTCCAGGCAGGCCTGGAAGTCCGAGCAGGCGTCCCCACCGAAGGTGATGCCGTTGACGTACGGCCCGAAGGTCGTCGCCTGGTTGGTGCCGGCGGCCTGCGCGGCGAGCGCGGTGATGATCACCGCGTCGTAGGACTCACCCGCGTAGTTGTAGTCCTGCAGGTCGGGGTTGATCTCGAGCAGACGGTCGGTGAAGTCCCCCGACAGCTCGGTCAGCGGCGTGGTGCCCCGCATGCCAGCCAGGGCGCCCGGCTCGGAGAAGTCGTTGCCGAGGGCGTTGCCCATGTTGCCGTCGGTGCCGTAGACGTTGACCTGCCGTGAACCGCTGTCCCCGCTGCCACCGCTGGTGGCCGCGGCGTCGTCGCTGTCGCTGCCGCCGCCACAGGCGGTTGCAGCGAGCAGGACGGCCCCGGACACGGCGACAGCGCGGGCGAAGGTGCCAGTGCGCATCAAGTGACTCCCAGTGAGGTGTTCCATCGCTCGGCCGGACCCGGGCCAGGGCGCGGATGCACCCGGGCCTGTCCGACCAGTGGGGGGAACCTAGCTGTGTGGTGGGACACCGAGAGCCCTCTCGACCGCACCGTGATGAGGTCGTGACCTGATCGGTCGGAACCCGTGACACGCGTGGTTCTGGGCAACACGCCCGTCACCCGGGCGACCCCGGTCCCGAACGGACCCGAACGGGTCCCTGCGGGCGATCAGGCGGTGGGGGTCTCCGCCGGGCCGACACCGTCGGTGAGAACCAGCTGGGCCAGTGCCTTCATCGAGGTGCGCTCGTTCATCGCCGTGCGCTGTATCCACCGGAAGGCCTCGGCCTCGCTGATCCCGCGGTCGGTCATCAGCTTGCCCTTGGCCTGCTCGACCACCTTGCGGGCCTCCAGGCGCTCCTTGAGGTCGCCGACCTCGGCGTCCAGCGCGGTCATCTCGACGAACCGCGCCCGGGCCACCTCGATGGCCGGCACCAGGTCGGCCTTGGAGAACGGCTTGACCAGGTACGCCATCGCGCCGGCGTCTCGGGCCCGCTCGACCAGCTCGCGCTGGGAGAAGGCCGTCAGCACGATCACCGGGGCGATCCGCGAGGCCGCGATCTGCTCGGCGGCCGACAACCCGTCCAGCACCGGCATCTGCACGTCGAGGACGACGAGGTCGGGCCGCAGCTCGCGCGCCTGGTCGACCGCGGCCTGGCCGTCACCGACCTCGCCGACGACGACGTACCCCTCCTCCTCCAACATCTCCTTGAGGTCGAGGCGGATCAGTGCCTCGTCCTCGGCGATGAGGACCCGGGTCGGCTCGTTGCTCACCGGCTCACCCTAGCGAGGCCGCGAGCCCGGTGCGTCGTACGCTCCACCGAGGCCCCCGTACCCCAACTGGCAGAGGGAGCGGATTCAAAACCCGCACAGTGTCCGTTCGAATCGGACCGGGGGCACGTGACCGGCCACATGACTCCTGAGCAGTTCCGCCAGCACGGGCACGAGGTCGTGGACTGGGTGGCCGACCACATGGCGCGGGTGGAGTCGCTGCCGGTGCGGTCCCGGGTGTCCCCCGGCGACGTCCGGGCCCAGCTCCCCGCGCACGCCCCGGAGCAGGGCGGCTCGATCGCCGACGTGCTCGCCGACCTCGAGCGGGTCGTCGTCCCCGGCCTCACGCACTGGCAGCACCCCGGTTTCTTCGGCTACTTCCCGGCCAACACCTCCGGGCCCTCCGTGCTCGGTGACCTGGTCAGCTCCGCCCTCGGCGTCCAGGGCATGTCCTGGGTGACCAGCCCGGCCTGCACCGAGCTCGAGCAGCACGTCATGGACTGGTTCGTCGAACTGCTCGGGCTGCCTGAGTCCTTCACCCACGCCGGCACCGGCGGCGGGGTCGTCCAGGACTCCAGCTCCGGGGCCAACCTGGTCGCCCTGCTCGCCGCGCTGCACAAGGCCACGGGCGGCGCCACCGTGCGCGGTGGCGTCCGGCCGGAGGACATGACCGTCTACGTCTCGGCCCAGACGCACTCCTCGATGGAGAAGGCGGCCCGGATCGCGGGCCTCGGCACCGACGCCGTGCGCATCGTCGAGGTCGACGGCGACCTGGCGATGCGCCCGCAGGCCCTGGCCGCGCGGATCGACCGTGACGTGGCCCGCGGCTTCACCCCCGTGCTCGTCTGCGCCACGGTGGGGACGACGTCCACGGGTGCCTTCGACCCGCTGGAGGCCATCGGGCCGATCTGCCGGGACCGCGGCGTGTGGCTGCACGTCGACGCCGCCTGGGCCGGGGTCGCCGCCGTGGCGCCCGAGCTGCGGCACCTGCAGGCCGGCGTCGAGTGGGCCGACAGCTACACCACCGACGCGCACAAGTGGCTGCTCACCGGCTTCGACGCCACGTTGTTCTTCACCGCCGACCGGGCCGCGCTCACCGGCGCGCTGGCGATCCTCCCCGAGTACCTGCGCAACGCCGCGACCGACAGCGGCTCGGTGGTCGACTACCGGGACTGGCAGATCGAGCTGGGCCGCCGCTTCCGGGCGCTCAAGCTGTGGTTCGTCGTCCGCTGGTACGGCGCCGAGGGGCTGCGCGAGCACGTGCGCGGGCACGTGGCGCTGGCCCAGGAGCTCGCCGGCTGGGCGCGCGCCGACGACCGGTTCTCCGTCGTCGCCCCGCACCCGCTGTCGCTGGTGTGCCTCAAGCCGCGCTGGCCGCACGGGGTGGACGGCGACGTCGCCACCATGACCCTGCTCGAGCGCCTGGCCGACGGCGGGAAGGTGTTCCTGACCCACACCACGGTCTCCGGCGAGGTGGTGGTCCGGGTGTCCATCGGGTCACCGGCCACCGAGCGTCGGCACGTGGAGCGGCTGTGGGCGCTGCTGGGCGAGCACCACGACTGGCTGGCGGCCGACTTCGCCGAGCAGCAGCGCGAGCAGACCGAGCGGGAGCGCGCCGAGCGCGAGGCGGCCGAGCAGGCCGCGGCCGAGCCGCAGCCGGTGGAGCACCAGACCGTGGCCGAGGTGGAACAGACCGAGGTGGAGCAGACCTCAGCCGAGTGAGCGGATGAGGCCCTCCTGGGCGACGGTCGCCACGTGCGTGCCGTCGGCCGCCCAGATCTGGCCCAGGTTCATCGCCCGTCCCGAGGCGGCGGCCGGGCTGTCGGTCTCGTAGAGGAACCAGTCGTCGGCCCGCACCGGCCGGTGGAACCACACGGCGTGGTCCAGCGAGGCACCCACGTGCTCACCGCCCCAGCCGCCGCCGATGCGGGCCAGGCCCGCCGACAGCAGGGTCAGGTCGGACACGAAGGTCAGCGCTGCCGCGTGCACGCCGGGGTCGTCGGGCAGCCGGCCGGTGACCCGGAACCAGGTGTGGTTCTGGGTGTGCGGCGGGGTCTTGGGCGCCGGGTCGAACGGGTCCTCGAGGAAGCGCTGCTCGACCACGCGGGCGAAGGCCCGGGCACCGGTGGAGCGGCCCGGGTGGGCAGCGCTGACCTCCTCGATGCCGGGCAGGGACTCCGCACCGGGCACGTCGGGCATCGGCAGCGAGTGCTCGACGACGGCGGCCTCCCCCTCGGTGAAGTCCGCGGTCAGCGCGAAGACCGCGACGTCCTCGCCCTTGCGGGTCTGCCGGCCGACGACCCGGCGGGTGGAGAAGGACCGGCCCTCGCGGATCCGGTCGACCTCGTAGCGCAGCTCCTCGTGCGGGTCGCCTGGACGGAGGAAGTACGCGTGCAGTGAGTGCACCCCCCGACCGGCCGGGACCGTGTGGGTGGCCGCGGTGAGCGCCTGGGCGGCGACCTGACCACCGAAGACCCGCTGCAGCGGGGTGGACGGGGTCTGGCCCACGTACAGGTCCGGTGACCGCTCCTCGAGGTCCAGGACCTCGAGGAGCGCTGCCGCCGGGAGCTTGTCCGTCATCCCGTGCTGCCTCGTGGCCCCGGTGCGGGGTCAGGCATGCTGGCCGATCTCGTGCACCCGGATGAGGTTCGTGGAGCCGGAGATGTTCGGCGGCGAGCCGGCGACGACGACCACCCGGTCACCCTCCTTGAGCCGGCCGATCGACAGCAGCGAGAAGTCGACCTGCCCGACCATGTCGTCGGTGTGCCCGACCTCGGGCACCAGGAAGGTCTCCACACCCCAGGACAGCGCCATCCGGCTGCGCACCCGCGGGTCGGTGGTGAAGGCCAGGATCGGCAGGGTGGTGTGCAGCGCGGCGAGCCGGCGGACGGTGTCCCCGGTCATCGTGAACGCGGCCAGCGCGTCGACCTCGAGGGCCTCGCCCACCTCGCGGGCGGCCCGGACGATGGCACCGGAGCGCGAGCGGGACTGGCGCAGCAGGGCCGGCACCCGCACCGCGTCGGACTCGACCGCGTCGATGATCCGCTCCATGGTGCGCACCGCGGCGATGGGGAACTTCCCGACCGAGGTCTCCCCCGACAGCATCACGGCGTCGGCACCGTCGAGCACGGCGTTGGCGACGTCGGAGGCCTCGGCCCGGGTGGGCCGGGAGGAGTTGATCATCGACTCGAGCATCTGGGTGGCCACGATGACCGGCTTGTTCCGCTCGCGGGCGGCCTGCACGGCGCGCTTCTGCACCAGCGGGACCTGCTCCAGCGGCAGCTCCACGCCCAGGTCGCCGCGGGCGACCATGATCCCGTCGAAGGCCTCGACGATGGCCTCGAGGTTCTCCACCGCCTCGGGCTTCTCCAGCTTGGCGATGACCGGGAGGTCGACGTCCATCTGGCGCATGATCTCGCGCACCAGCTCGACGTCCTCGGCCTTGCGGACGAAGGACAGCGCGATGAAGTCGACCCCGAGGCCCAGGGCGAACCGGAGGTCCTCCTCGTCCTTCTCGCTCATCGCCGGGACGCTGACCGCGACCCCGGGCAGCGACAGGCCCTTGTTGTTGGAGACGACGCCGCCCTCGAGGACCAGGCACCACACGTCGGGCCCGTCGACCTCGACCACGGTGAGGGAGAGGTTGCCGTCGTCGACGAGCAGCCGGTCACCGACGCGGACGTCGTTGGCCAGGTTCTTGTACGTGGTGCCGACCCGCTCGGCGGTGCCCTCGACGTCCTCGACGGTGATGCACACGCGGGAGCCGGTGGCCCAGAGGACCGGACCGTCGACGAAGCGGCCGAGCCGGATCTTGGGGCCCTGGAGGTCGGCCAGCACGGCGACCGCGCGGCCGACGGAGTCCGACGCGGTGCGGACGAGGTGGTAGTTGCGCTCGTGGTCGGCGTGCTCGCCGTGGCTGAAGTTCAGCCGGGCGACGTCCATGCCGGACTCGACGAGGGCGGTGATCTGCTCGGCGGTGCCCACGGCGGGGCCCAGGGTGCAGACGATCTTGGCGCGACGGGACATGGTGCTCAACCTAGTGGGGCGGCCCGGGAGAACCCGGACCGCCCCACGGAAACGTCATGATGTCTGGCCCCGCTGCAGGGACCCGCGGCGCGCGAAGCGTGTCGTGGGGGGCAGCGGGGTCCTTATCGGAGTGCGACCGCCGTGGGGGTGATCGGCCGGGGCAGCATGGAGGCCCCGGTCAGCCAGGTGTCGACGGCACCGGCGGCAGCCCGGCCCTCGGCGATGGCCCAGACGATGAGCGACTGGCCGCGGCCGATGTCCCCGGCCACGAAGACGCCGGGCACCGAGGACATGAAGTCGGCGTCCCGGACGACGTTGCCGCGCCCGTCGACCTCGACGCCGAGGCTCTCGACCAGGCCCTCCTTCTGCGCACCGGTGAAGCCCATGGCCAGGAAGACCAGGTCGGCGGGGAGCTCGCGCTCGGTGCCCTCGACCTTGGTGAACTTCCCGTCGACCATCTCCACGTCGTGCACGGCGATGGCGCGGACGTGACCGTCCTCGTCGCCGACGAAGCGCTCGGTGTTGACCGAGTAGATCCGGTCGCCACCCTCCTCGTGCGCCGAGGACACCCGCAGCACCATCGGGTAGGTCGGCCAGGGGTTCTTCGCACCCCGGGACGACGGCGGCTCGGGCATGATCTCCAGCTGCGCGACCGAGGCCGCACCCTGCCGGTGCGAGGTGCCCAGGCAGTCGGCACCGGTGTCACCGCCGCCGATGATCACCACGTGCTTGCCGTGGGCGTCGATCGGGGCGCGCTCGACCTGGCCCAGGGCCTGCCGGTTGCCGCCGGGCAGGAACTCCATCGCCAGGTGGATGCCCTCGAGCTCCCGGCCCGGGGCGGGCAGGTCACGGCCGACGGTCGCCCCACCGGAGAGCACCACGGCGTCGAAGTCCGACCGCAGCTGCTCGACGGTGACGTCGGAGCCCGCGGCCCCGACCTCCACGCCGGTGACGAACCGGGTGCCCTCGGCGCGCATCTGGTCCAGCCGGCGGTCCAGGTGGCGCTTCTCCATCTTGAACTCGGGGATGCCGTAGCGCATGAGCCCGCCGATGGCGTCGGCCCGCTCGAAGACGGTCACCTCGTGCCCGGCCCGGGTCAGCTGCTGGGCGGTGGCCAGCCCGGCCGGCCCGGAGCCGACCACGGCGACCTTCTTGCCCGACAGCTCGGCCGGCGGCTGCGGCTCGACCCAGCCCTCGGCGAAGGCGCGGTCGATGATCTCGACCTCGACCTGCTTGATGGTCACCGGGGACTCGGTCAGGTTGAGCACGCAGGAGCCCTCGCAGGGCGCCGGGCACAGCCGCCCGGTGAACTCCGGGAAGTTGTTCGTGGCGTGCAGCCGCTCGGTGGCCTCGCGCCAGTCGTCCCGGCGGACGAGGTCGTTCCACTCCGGGATCAGGTTGCCCAGCGGGCAGCCGTGGTGGCAGAACGGGATGCCGCAGTCCATGCAGCGGGCCGCCTGGGTGCGCAGCGCCGCGGTGCCGAAGGCCTCCTCGCCGCCCTTCTCGCGCTCGAGGTAGACCTCCTTCCAGTCCATGATCCGGACGTCGACCGGACGCCGCGGCGGGGTGGCCCGCTCGAACTTGAGGAAACCGGTGGAGTCAGGCACAGCGGGCCTCCAGGGCGACGAAGGGGAAGGAGAGGTCAGCCACGAGCGGCCTCCATGACGGCGCGGTCGACGTCGTAGCCGGCGGCCTCGGCGGCCCGCTTGGCCTCCATGGCGCGGCGGTAGTCCCGCGGCATGATCACGCTGAACCGCTCGGACCAGCGGCCCCAGTCGGCCAGCAGTGCGGTGGCGACCGTGGAGCCGGTCTCCTCGCGGTAGCGGGTCAGGGTCTCCCGCAGCCACATCGAGTCCTCGGTGGACAGCGACTCGACGTCGACCATCTCGCCGTTGACCCGGTGGACGGCCAGGTCGAGCACGTACGCGATGCCGCCGCTCATGCCGGCGGCCACGTTGCGCCCGGTCTCGCCGAGGATGACCGCGCGACCGCCGGTCATGTACTCGCAGGCGTGGTCGCCGACGCCCTCGACGATCGCCAGCGCGCCGGAGTTGCGGACGCAGAAGCGCTCGCCGACCCGACCGCGCAGGAAGATCTCCCCGCCGGTGGCGCCGTAGCCGATCACGTTGCCGGCGATGACGGCGTCCTCGGCCGGGAAGGTGGCCTCCAGCGCCGGGCGGACGACGATCCGACCGCCGGACAGGCCCTTGCCGACGTAGTCGTTGGCGTCCCCGAGCAGCCGCATGGTGATGCCGGCGGGCACGAAGGCGCCGAAGGACTGGCCCGCGGACCCCTCGAACGTGAGGTCGATGGTGCCCTCGGGCAGGCCCTCGCCGCCGTAGCGGCGGGTGACCATGGCGCCCAGCATCGTGCCGACGGTGCGGTTCACGTTGCGCACCGGCAGCTGCAGGCTCACCGGGCGGGCGTCGAGCAGCGCACCCTCGCAGAGCTGGATCAGCGTCTGGTCCAGGGCGACGTCCAGGCCGTGGTCCTGACCGCGCACCCGGCGGCGGGGGGTGCCCTCGGGCAGTGCCGGCACGGCGAGCATCGGCGCGAGGTCGAGCCCGGCTGCCTTCCAGTGGTCGATGGCGCCCCGGGTCTCGAGCACCTCGACCTGGCCGACGGCCTCCTCGATGCTCCGGAAGCCCAGCTGCGCCAGCAGCGCACGGACCTGCTCGGCGAGGAACTCGAAGAAGGTGACCACGAACTCGGGCTGGCCGGTGAACCGCTTGCGCAGCTCGGGGTTCTGGGTGGCGACCCCGACCGGGCAGGTGTCCAGGTGGCAGACGCGCATCATCACGCAGCCGCTGACCACCAGGGGTGCGGTGGCGAAGCCGAACTCCTCTGCGCCCAGCAGTGCGGCGACGACGACGTCCCGACCGGTCTTCATCTGCCCGTCGACCTGCACGGTGATGCGGTCGCGCAAGCCGTTGACCAGCAGGGTCTGCTGGGTCTCGGCCAGGCCGAGCTCCCACGGGGAGCCGGCGTGCTTGAGCGAGGTCAGCGGCGCGGCACCGGTGCCACCGTCGTGGCCGGAGATCAGCACGACGTCGGCGTGGGCCTTGCTGACCCCGGCCGCGACGGTGCCGACCCCGACCTCGGAGACCAGCTTGACGTGCACCCGCGCCTCGTTGTTGGCGTTCTTGAGGTCGTGGATGAGCTGCTTGAGGTCCTCGATGGAGTAGATGTCGTGGTGCGGCGGCGGGGAGATCAGGCCGACCCCGGGGGTGGAGTGCCGGGTGCGGGCGATCCACGGGTAGACCTTCGACCCCGGGAGCTGACCGCCCTCGCCGGGCTTGGCGCCCTGGGCCATCTTGATCTGGATGTCGTCGGCGTTGACCAGGTACTCACTCGTCACGCCGAAGCGGCCGCTGGCCACCTGCTTGATCGCCGAGCGGCGCAGGTCGCCGTTCTCGTCGGGGGTGAAGCGGTCAGCGTCCTCGCCGCCCTCGCCGGTGTTGGACTTGCCGCCGAGGCGGTTCATCGCGATAGCGAGGGTCTGGTGCGCCTCCTGGGAGACCGAGCCGTAGCTCATGGCACCGGTGGAGAACCGCTTCACGATCGCGCTGACCGGCTCGACCTCGTCGATCGGCACCGGCGGGCGCAGGCCCTCCTTGAACGCGAACAGGCCACGCAGCGTGGAGGCCTCGCGGGAGAGCTGGTCGACGGCGTCGGTGTACTTCTCGAACACGTCGAACTGCCGGGACCGGGTGGCGTGCTGGAGCAGGAACACCGTCTCGGGGTTGAACAGGTGCACCTCGCCCTCGCGGCGCCACTGGTACTCCCCTCCCACGGTGAGCTTGCGGTGCGCGACCTCGGTGGGGTTGGAGGGGTAGGCCCGGCGGTGGCGCATGGCCACCTCCTCGGCGAGCACGTCGAGCCCGACGCCACCGAGGGTGGACGACGTCCCGGTGAAGTACTTCTCGACCAGGTCCTGGGAGAGCCCGACGGCCTCGAAGATCTGCGCCATCGTGTACGAGCCGACGGTGCTGATGCCCATCTTGCTCATGACCTTCAGGACGCCCTTGCCCATGGCCTTGACCACGTTGCGCACGGCCTGGGCCGGCTGCACGCCGGTGAGCAGACCGTCGCGGATCAGGTCCTCGACGCTCTCGAAGGCCAGGTAGGGGTTGACCGCGGCCGCGCCGTAGCCCAGCAGCAGGGCCACGTGGTGCACCTCGCGGCAGTCGCCGGACTCGACGATCAGCCCGACCTCCATCCGGGTGCGCTCGCGCACCAGGTGGTGGTGGACTGCGGCGGTCATCAGCAGCGAGGGGATCGGGGCGCGCTGCTCGTCGCAGTCCCGGTCGGAGAGCACGATGACCCGCGCGCCGGCCGAGATGGCCTTGCTGACCTTGGTCTGCAGGGCGGCGATGGCCTGCTCGAGGGCGTCGCCGCCGCCGTTGACGTCGAAGTGGCCGGTGATCCGCACGGCGGCGAAGCCGGGCAGGTCGCCGTCGTCGTCGATGTGCAGGATCTTGGCGAGCTCGTCGTTGTCGATGACCGGGAACGGCAGCACGACCTGCCGGCAGGACGCCGGGGTGGCCGAGAGCAGGTTGCCCTCGGGGCCGAAGGTGCGGCCCAGGCTGGTCACCAGCTCCTCGCGGATGGCGTCCAGCGGCGGGTTGGTCACCTGGGCGAACAGCTGCCCGAAGTAGTCGTAGAGCAGCCGGGAGCGGTCGCTCAGCGCGGCGACCGGGGTGTCGGTGCCCATCGAGCCGATCGGCTCGGCCCCGCTGGCGGCCATCGGCTGCAGCAGGATGCGCAGCTGCTCCTCGGTGTAGCCGAACAGCAGCTGCCGGCGGACGACGGACTCGTGGCTGGGCCGCGAGCGGCGACGCTCGGGCAGCGAGGGCAGGTGGATCAGCCCGGCGTGCAGCCAGTCGTCGTAGGGGTGCTCGGCGGCGAGGGCGCCCTTGACCTCGTCGTCGGCGATGATCCGGCCCTGGGCGGTGTCCAGCAGGAACATCCGGCCCGGCTGCAGCCGGCCCTTGGCCACCACGTCCCCGGCGGGGATGTCGAGTACGCCGACCTCCGAGGCGAGGACGACGACGTCGTCCTTGGTGCGCCACCAGCGCCCGGGGCGCAGGCCGTTGCGGTCCAGCACGGCGCCGATCTGGGTGCCGTCGGTGAACGCGACGCAGGCCGGGCCGTCCCAGGGCTCCATGACCGCGGAGTGGAAGCGGTAGAACGCGCGGCGGGCGGCGTCCATCTCGGCGTGGTTCTCCCACGCCTCGGGGATCATCATCAGCACCGCGTGCGGGAGCGAGCGACCTGACAGGTGCAGCAGCTCGAGCACCTCGTCGAAGGTGGCCGAGTCGCTGAAGTCGGCGGCGGTGACCGGGAAGACGCGCTCCAGGCCGAGCTCGGAGGCGGGGCCGGCCGGGCCGTCGAACAGGTGGGTGTCGAGCTTGGCCTCACGGGCCCGCATGCGGTTGCGGTTGCCCTTGATGGTGTTGATCTCGCCGTTGTGCGCGATGACCCGGAACGGGTGGGCCAGCGGCCAGCTCGGGAAGGTGTTGGTGGAGAACCGGCTGTGCACCAGCGCGATCGCCGACTCGTACCGGTCGTCGGTGAGGTCGGGGAAGAACGCCGGGAGCTGGTCGGTGGTCAGCATCCCCTTGTAGGTGACCGTGCGGGAGCTCAGCGAGGCGAAGTACAGCGAGCTGCCGTCGGCCTCGGCGGCGCGCTCGGCCCGCTTGCGGAGCACGAACGCGCGGCGCTCGAGCCGGGTGACGCCGTGGTTGGTGGAGGTGCCGCCGAAGGCGGTGGCGTCGGCGCGGGCCGCGGTGCCCTCGGCCACGAACAGCTGGGCGAAGTGCGGCATGACGGCCAGCGCGGTGGGGCCGATGTCGGCGGCCTCGGGGGCGATGGGCAGCTCGCGCCAGCCCAGGACGACCAGGCCCTCCTCGGCGGCGAGCCGGGCGACGTCGGCGACCCGGGCGGCCCGCTCGGTCTCGTCGCGGGGCAGGAAGCCCACGCCGACGGCGTACTCGCCCACCGGGGGCAGGTCGAAGTCCACGACGGCGCGCAGCAGCGCGTCGGGCACCTGGGTCAGGATGCCGGCGCCGTCCCCGGAGTTGGGCTCGGAGCCCGCGGCACCGCGGTGGTCCAGGTTGTGCAGGGCGGTGAGGCCCATCGCGACGATCTTCCGCGAGCGCCGGCCCTGCGCGTCGGCCACGAAGGCCACGCCGCAGGCGTCGTGCTCGTTGCGCGGGTCGTACAGCCCAGAGGCTGCCGGGACCGCGGAGAAGGGGACCCGCGAGGCAGGAGCCGGCGTGGTGGTCGGCGTGGTGGAGGAAGACATGTCACTCCCGTCGACGGCGAGACCCGCGTCGTCCGGGAGGAGCCGGATGCTCGCGGGGGGCCCGGTGGGGCCCGGCCGGGTGGTCAGGGGCGGGCGGGGGGAGGTGGATCAGGTGGTGCAGGGCCCGGCAGGGCTCTCGCGCACCCACGGGCGGGTCTCCGCGGGGTGTCGTGCGCGGGGCGTCGCTGGCCCGGTTCCGACGTGGTCGTCCACCCCAGGATCGCTGGGTGGCCTCATCGGGAGCGTACACAGAGTGGACACACTCGCGACACGCTCGCGCAGGGTGGCGAACGTCTCCGTCAGGTCGTCGTCCCCGCACGTGGTGCAGGTGGGTCGTCAGGGTCCTTCGCGCTGGTCAGCGGCGCGTCTGCCGGCTCCGCGGCGGTCTCGTCCGCGTCGTCGTCCGCGCTCTTCTCGGCGGCCTCGCTGGCCCGGAACTCCTCGCCGCGGGTGATCACCTCGCGCGGGCGGCCGCGCTGCCAGACCAGGTACGCCACGGCGGCCAGCCCGACCACCACGGCGGTGAAGACGTTGAGCCGCACGCCGAAGAAGCGCTCGGCCTCGTCGATGCGCAGCGTCTCGATCCACCCGCGGCCCAGGCAATAGCCGGCCACGTAGAGGGCGAAGGCACGCCCGTGCGAGAGCTGGAAGCGCCGGTCGGCCCAGATGACGACCGCGGCGACGGCCAGGTTCCACAGCAGCTCGTAGAGGAAGGTCGGCTGGAAGGTGCCCAGCACGACCGGGTTGCCGGCGGCGTCGGTGACCGCCCGGCCCGCCGACTGGTCCCACTCGTGGATCGTCAGCCCCCACGGGAGGTCGGTGGCCCGCCCGTACAGCTCGTTGTTGAACCAGTTGCCCAGCCGGCCGACCGCCTGGGCGACGAGCAGGCCCGGGGCCAGGGCGTCGGCGTAGGCCGGCAGGGGGATGCCGCGGCGCCGGCAGGCGATCCAGGCGCCGACGCCACCCAGGGCGATGGCGCCCCAGATGCCCAGGCCGCCCTCCCAGATGTAGAGCGCCCGCACCGGGTCGCCGTTCTCCCCCCAGTAGGGCTCGGGGGTGGTGATCACGTGGTAGACGCGGCCGCCGACGATGCCGAAGGGCACCGCCCAGACGGCGATGTCCAACGAGTCGCCGGGGGCTCCCCCGCGGGCGACCCAGCGCTTCTCGGTCATCCAGGCGGCGATCACGATGCCGGCGATGATGCACAGCGCGTAGGCCCGCAGCGGGAAGGGCCCGATGTCCCAGACGCCCTGCGTGGGGCTCGGGATCGCCGCCAGCAGCTCGGTGCTCACCGGCGGCGCACCCCGGCGGCCAGGTCGGCCGACAGCGCGCGGACGCCGTCGGCGCCGTGCCCGTCGATCAGCTGGCGGACGTAGGCCGAGCCGACGATGACGCCGTCGGCGAAGGCCGCCACCTCCGCCGCCTGGTCCCCGTTGCTGACCCCGAGGCCCACGCAGACGGCGAGGTCGGCGGGCGCGGCCTCCCGGGTGCGGGTGACCAGCACCTCGGCGGTGTCGCCCACGG
Source organism: Geodermatophilaceae bacterium NBWT11 (assembly GCA_014218215.1). Lineage (NCBI taxonomy): Bacteria > Bacillati > Actinomycetota > Actinomycetes > Geodermatophilales > Geodermatophilaceae > Geodermatophilaceae bacterium NBWT11. The sequence continues at coordinate 3,882,835 of CP043652.1, read as the reverse complement.
TGGCGCGGGTGCCGGTGACGCCCATGGTCGAGGCGGCGTAGACGAACCCCCGGCAGGCGGCGGTCGTGCTGGCCAGCCGGGCCGGCGTGGAGGACGGCGCGACCAGGAAGACCCGGTCCAGGCCGGCCTCGTCGCTGGCCGCGATCCAGGCCGCGGCCTCGTCGGGCACCAGGTCCGGGGTGATCGCCCCGGCTCCCCCGGCGGCGGCCAGGTCGGTGGCGAAGCGCTGCACGCCGTAGCGCTCGACGGGGTTCCAGTAGCTCATCACCACCGGTACGGCACCGGCCTCGGCCACCGCGGCCACCGCCTGCAGCACGTCCTTCATCCCGACCCCGGCGCGGACGGCCACCTCGACGGCCTCCTGGATGGTCGGGCCGTCCATGCCGGGGTCGGAGTAGGGCACCCCGATCTCCACGACGTCCGCGCCGCCCTCGACCGCGGCCACCATGGCCTCGATCGACCCGGGGACGTCGGGGTAGCCGACCGGCAGGTAGGCGATCAGCGCGGACCGGCCCTCGGCCCTGGCCGCGTCGATCCGGGTGCCCAGCGCAGAGCTCACAGCGCGTCCCCGTCCTGCACGGTGGTGTCCTCGGCGTCGCCGAGCGCGGGGCCGGGCTCGGCACCCCGGCCGTCCTCGACCGCGCGCTCGTCCTCGTCGGTCGGGGCACTGGACCCGCCGCCCAGCCCGAACCACGCGCTGGCGGTCTCGACGTCCTTGTCCCCGCGGCCGGAGAGGTTCACCAGCAGCAGCGCGTCCGGACCCATCTCGCGGCCCAGGGTGATCGCCCCGGCCAGGGCGTGCGCGCTCTCGATCGCCGGGATGATGCCCTCGGTGCGGCACAGCAGCGCGAAGGCCTCCATGGCCTGGCTGTCGGTCACCGGGCGGTACTCCGCGCGGCCCATGTCGCTGAGGTAGCTGTGCTCGGGGCCGACACCGGGGTAGTCCAGGCCGGCCGAGATCGAGTGCGACTCGACGGTCTGGCCGTTCTCGTCCTGGAGCAGGTAGGAGCGGGCGCCGTGCAGCACGCCCGGCTGGCCCCCGGTGATGGAGGAGGCGTGCCGGCCGGTCTCCACGCCGTCGCCACCGGCCTCCAGGCCGACCAGCCGGACGCCGGCGTCGGGCACGAAGGCGGTGAAGATGCCGATCGCATTCGAGCCGCCCCCCACGCAGGCCAGCACCGCGTCGGGCAGCCGGCCCTCCCGGTCGAGCACCTGGGCGCGGGCCTCGTCGCCGATGACCCGCTGGAAGTCCCGGACCATGGCCGGGAACGGGTGCGGGCCGGCGACGGTGCCGAAGACGTAGTTCGTCGTCTCCACGTTGGTCACCCAGTCGCGGAACGCCTCGTTGATGGCGTCCTTGAGGGTCTTGGAGCCGGTGGTCACCGGGACCACCTCGGCGCCGAGCAGCCGCATCCGGGCCACGTTGAGCGCCTGGCGGCGGGTGTCCTCCTCGCCCATGTAGACCGTGCACTCCAGGCCCATGAGGGCGGCAGCCGTCGCGGTGGCGACCCCGTGCTGGCCCGCCCCGGTCTCGGCGATGACCCGCTTCTTGCCGATCCGCTTGGTGAGCAGCGCCTGGCCCAGCACGTTGTTGATCTTGTGCGAGCCGGTGTGGTTGAGGTCCTCCCGCTTGAGCAGCACCCGGGCGCCGCCGCAGTGCTCGGCGAAGCGGGGCACCTCGGTGATCGGGGAGGGCCGACCGGTGTAGTCGCGGTGCAGCCGCTCGAACTCGGCGAGGAAGACCGGGTCGACCCGCATGGCCTCGTAGGCCTCGGACAGCTCGTCGAGAGCCGCGATCAGCGCCTCGGGGACGAACCGGCCGCCGTAGGGGCCGAAGTGACCGGTCGCGTCCGGCCACTCCGGTCGCGGCCGGGTGAGGCTCGCTTCGGGGGTGGGCGGGAGCGTCGTGGCAGTCACCCGCCCATTGTCGCCGTGGTGCCTAGCGGGTGGCGCGCGGGGTCGCGGGGTGCGAGCCGGCGGTCACCAGGTCGGCGACGGCCTGCCGCGGGTCGGCGGCGGTGACCAGGCCCTCCCCCACCAGGACGGCGTCCGCCCCGGCGCCGGCGTAGCTGATCAGGTCGTGCGGCCCGCGGACGCCGGAGGCGGCGACCTTGACGACCTCGGTGGGCAGCCCGGGGGCGATCCGCTCGAAGGTGCTGCGGTCGACGTCCAGGGTGGTGAGGTCGCGGGCGTTGACGCCGATCACCGAGGCACCGGCCTCCAGCGCCCGGTCGGCCTCGGCCTCGGTGTGCACCTCGACCAGGGCGGTCATGCCCAGGGACTCGATCCGCTCGAGCAGGCCGACCAGGGCGTTCTGCTCCAGGGCGCCGACGATGAGCAGGCAGACGTCCGCGCCGTGGGCCCGGGCCTCGTGCACCTGGTAGCTGGAGACGACGAAGTCCTTGCACAGCACCGGCACGTCGACGGCGGCACGGACGGCGGCAAGGTCGGCCTGGGTGCCGTGGAAGCGACGGCGCTCGGTGAGCACGCTGATCACCCGGGCGCCGCCGGCGGCGTACTGCACGGCGAGCGAGGCGGGGTCGTCGATGGTGGCCAGCGCGCCCTTGGAGGGGCTGTTGCGCTTGACCTCGGCGATGACGCCGACGCCGGGGGCACGCAGCGCGGCCAGGGCGTCCAGGGCGGGACGCGCGTCGCGGGCGGCGGCCTGGACCTCGGCGAGCGGGGTCGCCTGCTGTCGGGCTGCGACGTCCTCGCGCACGCCGGCCACGATGTCCATGAGCACGTTCATGCCCGTGCGCCCCCCGGCTCTCCTGTGCGCTGCTGCATCCTGCGTCCCCTCGCCTGTCGGTTCGGTGGCGTCACTCTAGAGATGCGGCACGGGGTCGCCCCGCACGGGGTCGTCGCTCAGCGACCGGGTGCGGGAGGCTCGTCGGTCGGGTCGTCGCCGCGGTCCAGGGCCTTCCACGCGGCCTGGTGCCGGTCCTCCGGGGACTCCGGGCGGGACGGGCGGCGCGGTGCTGCCGCCGGTGCGGGACCGGACCCGGCGGGCCGCTCGTACCGCTGACCCAGCCCGGGCCACCGCCGTCCGCGGAGCACGACGAGGCCCCCGGCCAGCAGCCCGAGCACCCCGGCGACGACGGCGAGCACCGGCCACCCGGCGGCGACCTGCGAGCTGATCGTGGCCTGCCCCAACCCGATCTGGTCCCCCAGGTCGTCGGGGGTGACCTCGACCGAGCCGGTGAGGGCACCGACGCCCGAGGCCACCAGCACTCCCCCCGCGACGGCCAGCACCAGGCCCAGCACCACCCGCCCCCACCCCCGGACGGCGAACAGCGCGACCGCGCCGGCGAGCAGCAGCAGACCGGTCGCCGGGACCAGCGGGGCCAGCTGGCTGCCGGTCAGCACCTGCTCGACGGGGGGCAGCGGGGGCTGGCGGGTCACGGTGACGTCGGCCCAGCCCTGACCGCCCGCCGACAGCGCCAGCCCACCGGCGGCGGCCGCGGCGAGCACGGCGACGGTGAGCTCGCGGCGGGCAGCCGGGCGGGGGCTGCTCACGACAGCTCCCGCAGCCCCTCGGCGGTGGCGATCGCCGACAGCACCGCCCGCGCCTTGTGCCGGGTCTCGGCCTCCTCCAGCGCGGCGTCGCTGTCGGCCACGACCCCCGCACCGGCCTGCACGTACGCGGTGCCCTCGTGCAGCACCGCCGTCCGGATGGCGATGGCCATGTCCATGTCGCCGCTGGTGTCCAGGTAGCCGACGGTGCCGGCGTAGAGCGCGCGGCGGGTGGGCTCGAGGGACTCGATGACCTCCATCGCGCGCGGCTTGGGCGCCCCGGACACCGTCCCGGCGGGGAAGGTCGCGTCGAACACGTCCAGGGCGTCCCGGCCCGGGGTGACCCGCCCGGCGACGGTGGACACCAGGTGCATGACGTGGCTGTACCGCTCGACCCGCATGAAGTCCGCGACCTCGACGGTGCCCGGCACGCAGACCCGGCCCAGGTCGTTGCGGGCCAGGTCGACCAGCATCACGTGCTCGGCGCGTTCCTTGGGGTCGGCCAGCAGCTCCTCGGTGAACCGGGCGTCCTCCTCCGGGGAGCCCCCGCGCGGGCGGGTGCCGGCCGGCGGGTGGACGACGGCGTGGTCGCCGGTGACGGTGACCAGCGCCTCCGGGGAGGACCCGACGACGTCGAAGGGCGACTCCCGACCGGCGAACCGCAGCAGGTACATGTACGGCGAGGGGTTGCTGGCGCGCAGCACCCGGTACAGGTCCAGCGCGTCGACGTCCGTGCGCCGGGAGAAGCGCTGGGACAGCACGGCCTGGAACACGTCCCCGGCCCGCACGTGCTCGCGGACGGCCTCGACGCCGGCCTGGAACTGCCCCGGGGCCATGTTCGAGGTGACCTCGGGCGACTCGGTGGTCTCCATCGTGGCCACCCCGGGCGGGGCGGCGCCCACCAGCGCGGCGGCCATCGCGTCCAGCCGGGCGACGGCGTCGGCGTGGTGCTCGGCCGTCGTGCCGAAGGCGTTGGCGATGAGCAGCACGGTGCCGTCGTGGTGGTCCAGCACCGCCAGGTCGGTCACCAGGGTCATCGCCAGCTCGGGCATGCCCAGGTCGTCGGTCGCGGTGTCGGGCAGCCGCTCCAGTCGCCGGACGACGTCGTAGCCCAGGTAGCCGACCAGCCCGCCGGTCAGCGGGGGCAGCCCGGGTGCCCGCGGGGTGCGCAGCCGCCGGGCCAGCGTGCGGACGGCGTCCAGGGGGTCGGTGGGCAGGTCGTCGGTCAGCCCCGGGAGGTCCTCCCCCAGCCACTGGGTGACCCCCTCGCGCTCGGTGAGCACCCCGGCGCTGCGGACGCCGACGAAGCTGTACCGGGACCACTGCTTGCCCTGCTCGGCGGACTCCAGCAGCACGGTGCCCGGCCGGTTGCCGGCCAGCTTGCGGTAGACGCCGACCGCGGTCTCGGAGTCGGCCAGCAGCCGGCGGGTCACCGGCACGACGGGGCCGGTGGAGGTGGCGAGGTCGGCCGCGGTCGGGAGGGTCTCACCGAGTCGCACGGGTGACCTCCAGGGGGCGGTGGAAGCAGGAGCGCTCGCCGGTGTGGCAGGCGGGACCGGTCTGGTCGACCAGCAGCAGCAGCGCGTCGCCGTCGCAGTCGACCCGGACCTCGTGCACGGCCTGGTGGTGGCCGGAGGTGGCGCCCTTGACCCAGTACTCGTTGCGGCTGCGGGACCAGTAGGTGGCCTCGCCGGTGGCCAGCGTGCGGCGCAGTGCCTCGTCGTCCATCCAGGCCAGCATCAGCACCTCACCGGTGTCGTGCTGCTGGGCGACGGCGGCGACCAGGCCGTCCGGGGTGCGGCGCAGGAGGTCGGAGACGGCAGGGTCGAGATCGGGCACGCCCACCAGTCTCTCAGCCGTGGCGGGCACCCCGGGAGGCGACGCCGGGCGGTCGTGCTCATGATGTGCCGTGCCCGCTGCGCTGAACCCCTGGTCAGCCCGGCTGTCCGACCCCGCGCAGGAGGACCGTTTCCTGGCCACCCAGCTGCGCGGCCTGCGCCGGGACGTGGCGCTGGTGGCCGGCCTGGTCCTGGCCTACAACGTGGTCTTCTTCGTGGTCAACCTGCGCCGCGGGCCGGCCGGGGGCCCGATGGCCCTCAGCGACCACGTGCTGGTGGGGGCGGCCGCCGTCGTGCTGATCCTGCTGGTCCGGCGCACGACCACGTACCGCACGACCGCCCGGGTGCTGGTCGCGGGCTTCGGCGTCTACGCGGTGGTCGCGCTGGCCCTGGGCGGGGACCGCACGCCCACCGGCTGGCTGCTGCTGAGCCTGCACACCGCGGCGATCCTGTGCCTGCACGCCCGGCTGCCCTTCCCGGTGACCGCCACCCTGGTCCCGGTCTGGTCGGTGGTCAGCCTGCTGGCCGCCACCACCGCCGACGTCACCGGCCGGGACCTCGCCACCGCCACGGCCCTGGTCGGCACGGTCGTCCTCGTCGGCCTGGCCGCGGCCTACCGCGTGGCCGCCCAGGCCCGGTTGCTGTTCGCCCAGACCGAGGCCCTGGAGCGGCTGACCACGCTGGACCCGGTGACCGGGCTGCCGAACCGGCGCGGGTGGGAGGAGGCGCTGCAGCGGGAGTGGGAGCGCTGCGCGCGCGAGGGCACCCCGCTGGGCCTGGTGGTGGTGGACGTCGACCACTTCAAGCAGGTCAACGACACCTTCGGCCACGCCGCCGGGGACCGTGCCCTGGTCGTGGTCGCCGGGCTGCTGAGCGCGGCGCTGCGTCGTCCCGGTGACCTCGCGGCGCGGCTGGGTGGGGACGAGTTCGGCCTGCTGCTCCCGGGGACCGACGCCGAGGGCGCGGCGTCCATCGCGACCCGGCTCCTCACCGACGCCCGCGGGGCCCGCGCCCAGGCACCCGCCGACACCGCGGAGGCCGGGCTCACCGTGAGCGTGGGCGTGCACGCAGCCCGCCCGACGAGCCCGGGCCCCGGGGAGAGCGCCGAGGCGTTCTCCGCCGCGGACGCCGCCCTCTACCGGGCGAAGGCCGGCGGCCGCGACCAGGTGGCCGTCGCGGGCTGAGCCGCGGTCAGAGGGCGGCGGCGACCGCTCGGCCGGCGACCCGGCCGGAGAAGAGGCAACCGCCGAGGAAGGTGCCCTCCAGCGAGCGGTACCCGTGCATCCCACCGCCACCGAACCCGGCGATCTCCCCGGCCGCGTACAGCCCCGGGAACACCGCGCCGCCGGGCTGCAGCACCCGTCCCGACAGGTCGGTCTCCAGCCCGCCGAGGGTCTTGCGGGTCAGCAGGTTGAGCCGGACGGCGATCAGCGGGCCGGCCGCCGGGTCGAGCAGCCGGTGCGGCGGCACCACCCGGATCAGCTTGTCGCCGAGGAACGCCCGCGCCGCACGGATGGCGTTGACCTGGCCGTCCTTGCTGAAGCCGTTCTCGGTCTCCCGGTCCCGCGCGACGATCTCGGCCTCGACCGCCGCGGCGTCCAGGTGCGGGGTGCCGCCGATGACCCGGTTCATCCCGGCCACCAGCTCGGCGACGGTGGGGGCGGTGACGAAGTCCTCGCCGTGGTCCAGGAAGGCCTGCACCGGGGCCGCCGGGCCGCCGCGCACCCGGGTGAGCAGGAGCTTCAGGTCCTTGTTCGTCAGGTCGGGGTTCTGCTCGGACCCGGAGAGGGTGAACTCCTTCTCCACGATCTTCTGGTTGAGCACGAACCAGGTGTGCTCGTGGCCGGTGCCCCCGATGTGCGCGAGCGTGCCCAGGGTGTCGAACCCGGGGTACAGCGGCCCGGGCAGCCGCTTCCCGGTGGCGTCGAGCCACAGCGAGGAGGGCCCGGGCAGGATCCGGATGCCGTGCCGGGCCCAGACCGGGTCCCAGTTGGTGATGCCCTCGGTGTAGTGCCACATCCGGTCGGGGTTGACCACGCTGGCGCCGGCGGCCTCGGTGGCCTGCAACATCGCGCCGTCCACGTGCGCCGGGACGCCGGACAGCAGCCGCCGCGGCGCCGGGCCCAGCCGGGCCGGCCAGTTCGCCCGCACCAGGTCGTGGTTGGCCCCGATGCCGCCGGCGGTGACCACCACGGCCTGCGCACCGATCTCGAAGTCGGCGACCGGCGTGCGCGAGGTGGCCTCGCCGCGGGCGGCCGCGCTGGGCTCGAGCACGTCCCCGCGCACGCCGGTCACCGCGCCGCCGTCCACCACGAGCCCGGTGACCCGGTGCCGGAACCGCAGCTCGACCAGCCCACGCTCGGCGGCCGCCCGCACGCGGCGGGCGAAGGGCTCGACGATGCCGGGACCGGTGCCCCAGACGACGTGGAACCGGGGCACCGAGTTGCCGTGCCCGGTCGCCCCGTAGCCGCCGCGCTCGGCCCAGCCGACGACCGGGAAGAACCGCACGCCCTGCTGGTGCAGCCAGGAGCGCTTCTCCCCCGCGGCGAACTGCAGGTAGGCCTCGGCCCACTGCCGGGGCCAGTGGTCCTCGGGCCGGTCGAAGGACGCGGTGCCGGCCCAGTCCTGCCGGGCCAGCTCCAGGGAGTCCTTCACCCGGAGGCGGCGCTGCTCGGGTGAGTCGACCAGGAAGAGGCCGCCGAAGCTCCAGAACGCCTGCCCACCGAGGTTCGCCTCGGGTTCGGAGTCCAGCAGCAGCACCCGCTTGCCGGCGTCGGCGAGCTCGGCGGTGGCCACCAGCCCGGCCAGGCCGGCCCCCACCACGACGACGTCGGCCTGACTCCCGGTGAGCTGCACCACGTCAACCTAGCGAGTGGTCCACTCCCGCACCGGACGCTGACAGGCCAGCACCAGCGACCCGATCGGACCGACGGTCAGCAGGACCGCCCACCAGGTCGCGCTGCCCCCGCCCAGGCTGCCGAAGAGCACCGTGACCCCCAGCAGGCCCAGCAGCGGGAGCACGCTGCCGGCGGCGAGCACGAGCCAGCCCCGGCCGCGGCCCAGGAACACCAGCGCCGCTCCGACCAGCGCCCAGACCGCCAGCACGACCAGGGCGACCTCGGGCCAGCGCGGCACGTCGTCGGCCCCGGCGTCGGCGTCGAACAGCAGCCAGGCCAGGTACGTCGTCTCGAGGGCGACGAGCACCCCGAACACCGCGGCGAAGGGCACCTGGACCGGGCGGACGAGGGCCTCGGGGGCCGGGCGCGCCGGGGCCGGCCGGGCCGCCTTGGGCGAGCGGCGCACCGGGGCGGGCCGCCGGGGGGACTGCTGGGCCATGGCCGGGAGAGTAGGGCCCGCACCCCGCCGGGGCCTGGTCCCCGCCGTATCCGTGGACGGTCCGTGCGTGATCCACATCCGGGCGGGGCATGAGAGGCCCATGGCAGCCAAGGACATCGTGCACTTCGACATCGCGACCGTGGCCGAGAAGAGCGCGGACTTCCGACGCGTGCTCTGGACCGGCGAGCACTCCCAGCTGGTGATCATGACGATCCCGCCGGGTGGGGAGATCGGCGAGGAGACCCACGACGAGAACGACCAGATCCTGAGCTTCGTGAGCGGCGTCGGCAAGGCCGTCATCGAGGGCTCGAGCAAGAGCGTCAAGCCCGGTGACATCGTCGTCGTCCCGGCCGGCACGCTGCACAACTTCGTCAACGACGGCCCGAACCCGTGGGTCCTCTACACCGTGTACGGCCCGGCCGACCACGCCGACGGCGCGGTGCACCACACCAAGGAGGAGGCCGACGAGCTCGAGGAGTCGGGCAAGGACGAGCCGCCGACGAGCTGACCTCCCTCGCACGACCAGGGCCGTCGGGCCGGGCACTCAGCCCGGACCGGCGGCCCTCGTCTGTCCCACCCAGACCCGCACCTCGGGCGTCGCCCCCAGAGCGGCGGCGCCCAGCGGGCAGACGGCGAACAGCGCCAGCAGCTCCCCGCCGTCACCCTCGGACACGTTGTGGACGACCCACGCCGCGACCACGGCGACGAGCACCGCGCAGCCGGCGATCAGCGGCCACCAGGCCCGCGCACCGCGGAGCAGCCCGACCCCCACCAGGACCACCACGGCGGCCAGCGCCGCGAGGTACCCCCCGACCGCCCCGGCGAGATCCTGGAGACCCTGGGACGCGAAGCCGATCAGCGCACCCAGCGGCCCCAGGGACACCGCGCTCAGCACGCCCAGCACCATCGCGCCGGTGGCGGTCCCCGGCCGGCGGCGCCAGTCGGGGAGGGTCACCGGGCGGGCGGGGTGGTGAGCCCCCCGGACGACCGCCGCCACGAGGCGTGCAGCCCCGCGTAGACCCCGGGTGCGTCGACCAGCTCCGCGTGCGTGCCGCGCTGGGCGACCCGGCCGGCGTCGACGACCAGGATCTCGTCGGCCCGCTCGGCGGTGGACAGCCGGTGGGCGATGGTGATCGTCGTCCGGCCGGTGGTGAGGGTGTCCAGGGCCCGGGTGAGCCGGGCCTCGGTGGCCGGGTCGACCGCGCTGGTGGCCTCGTCGAGCACCAGCAGGTCGGGGTCGGCGACGTAGGCACGGGCGACGGCCACCAGCTGCCGCTCCCCCGCCGACAGCGACTCCCCCCGCTGGCCGACCGGCGTCCGCACGCCGTCGGACAGGCCCTCGACCCACCCGCCGAGCCCCAGCTCGTCGAAGGCCGCCGCGACGTGCGCGTCGGTCATCCCGGGCTTGCCGTAGCGCACGTTGTCCGCGACCGAGGCGTCGAAGAGGAACCCGTCCTGGGGCACCATCACGACCCGCTCGCGCAGCGAGCTGAACGCGATCCGGTCCAGCGGCACCCCGCCGACCAGCACCCGGCCCTCGGTGGGGTCCATCAGCCGGGTGAGCAGCTTGGCGAAGGTGGTCTTCCCCGACCCGGTCTCCCCGACGACCGCGACGCGGGTGCGGGCGGCGATCTCCAGGTCGACGTCGGCCAGGGCCGGGCGGGCACCCGGGGAGTACCGGAAGCCCACGTGGTCGAACCGCACGCCCAGCGGCCCTGCGGGCAGCACCTGGCCGTCGACGGGGTCCTGCACGTCGGGCTCGGTGTCCAGCACGTCGAGCACCCGGCGGAACCCGGCGACGGCGTTCTGGGCCTCGTTGAGCACCTCGCTGGCAGTCTGCACCGGGGCGACGAACAGGGTGACCAGGAACAGGAACGCGACCAGCGTGCCGGCCGAGATCTGCCCGCCGACGCCGAGCAGCACACCCACCACGACGACCGCGGCGTTCGCGACCGCGGCGACGAACTCACCGCTCACGTACACCCCGGCGGTGGTGCGCTGGGCCTGCACCGAGGCCCGGTAGTGCCGGTCGATGGCGGCGTCGATGCGCGCCGCGGTGCGCCCCCGGACGCCGTAGGCGCGCACGGTGGGGGCGCCGACGACGGACTCCCCGACCGCGGCCAGCACGTCGCCGACCCGCTCGCGGACCACGCCGTAGACCTCGGCCAGCCGCTTCGCGAACCACTTCACCGCGTAACCCAGCGGGATGAAGCAGACGAGGACCAGCAGGGTCAGCTGCCAGGAGTAGACGGCCATCACGACGGTGGCGACGACGAGCTGGCCCAGGCTGACCAGCCCGAGCACCCCGCCCCACTGCATGAACACCGACAGCTGGTCGACGTCGCTGGTGACCCGGGAGACCAGGTTGCCGCGGCGTTCGCCCTGCTGGTGCAGCACCGACAGGTCGTGCACGTGCCGGAAGGCGCGCACCCGCAGGTTCGCCAGCGCGGTCTCCGTCGTCCGGAAGAGCCGGACGTTCATCCGGTAGACCGCGACGGCGGTGACCAGCACGACCAGCGCGCAGATCGCGACGAGCTCGCGGACCAGCGGGATGTCGGGTCCACCGGCGGCGCCCAGGCCGCGGTCGAGGGTCTGCTGCACCGCGATGGGGACGACGACGCGCCCGGCGGTGGCGACCAGGGCCAGGGAGAAGGTCGCGGGCAGCCCGCGGCGGAACTCCGGCATCATCCGCAAGCCGCGCCGCAGCGTCGCGGTGGCGGACTCGGTGGGCCGGTCGTGCATCCCGGTCACCGGCTCGTCGGTCACGGCGGCGCTCACGCCTGCGCCCCGGCGGGCTCGGGCTCGGCGGCGGTGACGGCGTCGGGCGGTTGGTAGGCCTGGACCAGCCGGGCGTACCCGGGCACCTGCGCCAGCAGCTCGGCGTGGCTGCCCCGGGCCACGAGCCGGCCCCGGTCGATCCAGACGACCTCGTCGGCCAGCGAGATCGTGGCCTGCCGGTAGGCGACGACGACCACGGTGGCCGGGCGGTCGGTGCTGCGCAGCGCATCCAGGATGCGGGCCTCGATGCTGGGGTCCACGGCGCTGGTGGCGTCGTCCATGACCAGCAGCCGGGGCCGGCGGACGACGGCCCGGGCCAGCGCGAGGCGCTGGCGCTGACCGCCGGACAGGCTGGCCCCGCGCTCGCCGACCTTGGTGTCCAGGCCCTCGGGCAGCTGGGCCACGAAGTCCTCGGCGGCGGCGGTGCGGAGAGCGGCGTGCACCTCGTCGTCGGTGAAGTCGGCGCCGAGGGTGACGTTGCCGCGGACGGTGTCGTCGAAGAGGAAGGTGCCCTGGGCGACGAACGCGGCCTGGGTGGCCACCTCGCCCTCGCGCAGGCTGCGCAGGTCGACGCCGTCGAGCAGCACGCTGCCGTCGTGCGGGTCGACCAGGCGCACCAGCAGCCCGGCCAGGGTGGACTTGCCCGACCCGGTGGGTCCGACGACGGCGATGGTCCTACCGGCCTGCACGTCGAAGGTGACCCCGTGCAGCACCTGGGTGGCGCGTCCCTCGGCGTCCACGTGCCCGAAGTCGACCGACCGGACGCCGACCCCGGCACCGGTGTCACCGCCGGCGGCGGCGTCCGGGCCGTGCGGGGTCTCACCCCGGGCCGACAGCACCGGGGCGACCCGGTCGAAGCCGGCCATCGCCCGCGGCAGGTCGGCCAGCACCCAGCCGATCGCCCGGATGGGCAAGGCGAGCAGGGTGAACAGGTAGGCGATGGAGACCAGGGCGCCGGCATCGGTGGCCCCGGCGGCGACCTGCTGGGCACCGATGAGCAGCACCGCGAGGGTGCCCAGGTTGGGCAGCGCCTCCATCATCGGGTCGAAGAGGCCCCGGACCCGGCCGACGGCGATCAGCCCGTCCCGCAGCTCGTCGGCGCTGCCGGCGAAGCGGCGGGTCTCCTCGGTCTCCCGGCCCAGGGTCTTGACGACCAGGGCGGCGTCGAAGGACTCGTGGGCGATCTCGGAGACCTCGGCGCGCAGCTGCTGCGCGCGCGCCATCCGCGGGCTCATGACCTGGGAGTAGACGGCGTTGGCGATGAACACCAGGGGGAAGACGACGAGCCCGACCAGGGCGAGCAGCGGGTCGGTGAGGAAGAGGGCGACCACGGTGATGACGACCATGACGATCGCCCCGCAGGCGAAGGGCAGCGGGGCGACGAAGAACCAGGCGGCCTCGACGTCGGAGTTGGCGTTGGACAGCAGCTGGCCGGTGGGGTGGCGCTGGTGCCAGGACAGCGGCAGCCGCAGGTACTGGCTGGTGACCCGGCGGCGGTAGTCGGCCTGCAGCCGGTAGGACATGATCCCGGCGAAGAGCCGCCGGCCGATGATGCCGACGATCTTGAGCACGGCGACCACGATGATCGCCAGCGCGGCCAGCCCGAGGGCGCCGGCGGTGACCGAGCCGCGCTCGAAGCTCGGGGTGATGAGCCGGTCGGTGATGCCGCCGATGACGAAGGCGCTGGCCACGGTCATCGCGCCGTAGAGGCTGCTGCCCAGGAAGGCGAGGGTGAAGATGCCGGGCTGCTCGCGGACGGCCAGGCCGACGTGGGCGAACCCGCGGCGCATGACCTTCTTCTGCTCGCGCTCGCTGCGCTGGGTGACGTTCTCGGGGTTCGTGTCGCGGGTGGAACGGGCGGAGCTGCTGCTGCGCGGGGGCACGCGTCTCCTCGGGTGGTGCTGCTGGGTGTCGGCTGAGCGTACCCGCGGTCGTTACCGGGGATAAGCGCTTTGCGGCCGCGGCGGACCTCTCGTTTCCGCAGCCGCGGGGGACGGTAGGACCAGCGGGTGACCGACTCGCCCAGCGCCTCCCTGTCCCAGACCGAGCGCACCGCGCTGGCCGACCTGCTGACCGAGCTGGGGCCCGACCGGCCGACCCGCTGCGAGGGCTGGCAGACCGGCGACCTGGCCGCGCACCTGGTCGTCCGCGACCGCCGCCCGGACACCGCCCCCGGGGCGGTCCTCGGCGGGCCGCTGGGGTGGTGGACCCGGCGGGTGCAGAGCCGGGTGCTGCTGGAGACCCCGTGGCCCGAGCTGGTGGAGAAGGTGCGCCAGGGCCCGCCCGCCTTCTTCCCCACCGCGCTGCCGGCGGTGGACGCCCTGGTCAACGGGGCGGAGATGGCCGTGCACCACGAGGACGTCCGCCGCGCCCAGCCCGGCTGGGAGCCGCGCGAGCTGCCCCGCGCCGCCCAGGACGCCCTGTGGAAGCAGGTGCCGCTGCTGGCCCGCGGCAAGGCGCGCGGCCTGGACGGGGGCCTGGAGCTGCGCCGCACCGACACCGGCGCCACCCGCACGCTGCGCTCGGGTCAGCCGCTGACCACGGTGGCCGGTGAGCCGTTGGAGCTGCTGCTGTGGGCCGGTGGCCGGGAGGACGTCGCCCGGGTGGAGACCACCCGCGGCTGACCCCGGGGTCTCAGCCGGGCAGCGGGTGGTCGGTCTCCCGCCGCACCGGCACGCCGGCCCCGCCGAGCGCGGCCTTGACGTCCCCGATCCGCATGTCGCCGAAGTGGAAGACGCTGGCGGCCAGCACCGCGTCGGCACCGGCGGCGACGGCGGGGGCGAAGTGCGCCACGGCACCCGCTCCCCCGCTGGCGATCACCGGCACGGTGACCTCGCGGCGGACGGCGCGGATCAGCTCGGTGTCGAAGCCCGCGCGGGTGCCGTCGGCGTCCATCGAGTTGAGCAGCACCTCGCCGACCCCGAGCCGGGCGGCCTCGACGACCCACTCCACGGCGTCCCGGCCGGTGCCCCGGCGGCCGCCGTGGGTGGTGATCTCGAAGCCGGAGTCGGTGACCGCGCCGTCCTGGCACCGCCGGGCGTCCAGGGACAGCACCAGCACCTGGTTGCCGTAGCGATCGGCGATCTCGGCGATCAGCTCGGGGCGGGCGACGGCCGCGGTGTTCACCGCGACCTTGTCCGCGCCGGCCCGCAGCAGCTTGTCCACGTCCTCCACGGCCCGCACCCCGCCGCCGACGGTGAGCGGGATGAACACGCTCTCCGCGGTGCGCCGGACGACGTCGTAGGTGGTCTCCCGGTCCCCGGAGGAGGCGGTGATGTCCAGGAACGTCAGCTCGTCGGCGCCCTCGGCGTCGTAGACCCGGGCCATCTCCACCGGGTCGCCGGCGTCGCGCAGGTCGACGAAGTTCACGCCCTTGACCACCCGGCCACCGTCGACGTCCAGGCACGGGATGACCCGCACGGCCAGGCTCACGCGCCCACCACCGCGTCGGCCTCGACCTCGACCAGCATCGCCGGGTCGATCAGGCCGGAGACCTCGACCATCGCGCTGGCCGGGCGGGCGGCGCCGAAGAACTCCCCGTGCACTCGTCCGACGGCCTCCCACTGCGCGATGTCGGTGACGTACACCCGGGTGCGGACGACGTCGGCCGCGGTCGCGCCGACGGACTCCAATGCGGCCACGACGTTCTGCAGCGCTTGCCGGGTCTGCGCCGCCGCGCCGCCGTCGACGACGACCCCGTCGCGGGTGCCGGTGGTGCCGCTGACGAAGACCTGCTGCCCCGCCCGGACGACGCGGCAGTAGCCGACGACGTCCTCCCAGGGCGCGCCCGAGCCCACCCGCTGCACCGTCACCCGGCGACCTCGACGGTCAGCGCGAGGGCCTCGGGGAGGGTGAACTGGCCGGCGTACAGCGCCTTGCCGACGATCGCACCCTCGACGCCGATGTCGGCCAGCCCGGCCAGCGCGCGGATGTCGGCCAGCGAGGAGACCCCGCCGGATGCGATCACCGGGCGGTCGGTGGCGGCGCAGACCTCGCGCAGCAGCTCCAGGTTCGGGCCCTTCAGGGTGCCGTCCTTGGTGATGTCGGTGACCACGTAGCGGGCACAGCCCTCGGCGTCCAGGCGGGCCAGGGTCTCGTAGAGCTCCCCGCCCTCGCGCGTCCAGCCGCGGGCGGCGAGCTTGGTGCCGCGCACGTCCAGGCCGACGGCGATCCGGTCGCCGTGCTCGGCGATCGCGGCGGCACACCACTCGGGGGACTCCAGCGCCGCGGTGCCCAGGTTGACCCGCCGGCAGCCGGTGGCCAGCGCCGCCTCCAGCGAGGCGTCGTCCCGGATGCCGCCGGAGAGCTCCACGTCCACGTCGAGCTCACCGACCACCCGGGCGAGCAGCTCACGGTTGGAGCCGCGGCCGAAGGCGGCGTCGAGGTCGACCAGGTGCACCCACTCGGCGCCGTCCCGCTGCCAGGTGCGCGCGGCCTCGAGCGGGTCGCCGTAGGAGGTCTCGCTGCCGGCCTCCCCCTGGACCAGACGGACGGCGAGGCCGTCGGCGACGTCGACGGCGGGGAGCAGCTGCAGCTTCGGCACGGGCCACAGCCTAGGAGGGCCCGACTGGCAGGCTCGCGGGGTGGAGTTCAGCGAGGTGGTCCGGCGCCGGCGGATGGTCCGGGACTACGACCCGGACCGTCCGGTGCCGCCCGAGGTGCGCGACCGGCTGCTCGAGCACGCGATCCGGGCCCCCAGCGCCGGGTTCAGCCAGGGCTGGGCGTTCCTGGTGCTGGAGACGGCGGCCGAACGCGCGGCCTTCTGGACGGCGACCACCGGCCCGGGCACCCCGGACGGCTGGCTGACCCGGATGCGCCGGGCGCCGCTGCTGGTCGTCCCGTTCAGCCACAAGGCGGCCTACCTGGACCGCTACGCCGAGCCCGACAAGGGCTGGACCGACCGGGACGAGAGCCGCTGGCCGGTCCCGTACTGGGACGTCGACACCGGGATGGCGTCGCTGATGATGCTGCTCACCGCCGTCGACGAGGGCCTGGGTGCCTGCTTCTTCGGCGTCCCCCCGGAGCGGGTCGACGCGCTGCGGGAGGCCTTCGGGGTGCCCGCCGACCACCGCCCGGTCGGGGTGCTGTCGATCGGGTACCCGGGCACCGAGGACCGCCGCTCGCCCTCGCTGCGCCGCGGACGACGAGGCACCGGGGAGGTCGTGCACCGCGGCCGGTGGTGAGACCTGGGCACACTCGGCGGGTGGCACTCGACGAGCAGGCCTCCCGCCTCCTCCCCCGGCGGGCCGGACGACGGTCCAACCTGGCGCTGCTGGCCCTGCTGCTGGTCGCCGGGGGCACCGGGGTGCTGGGCTTCGCCGTCGGCACACCGGTGGCCGGCCGGGTGATCGCGGTCGCGCACGGGGCCGCCGGGCTGGGCCTGCTCCTGCTGGTGCCGTGGAAGACCGTCGTCGTCCGCCGGGCCCGGCGTCGCCCCGCCGCCCGCCGGGCACCCAGCGCCGCGTACTGGCTCACCGGTCTCACCGCCGTCGTGCTGGTCTCCGGCGTGCTGCACGCCGCCGGGGCCGCCGGCATCTGGGCCACCTCGGGCACCCCGATCGCGGCGCTGCAGGTGCACGTCGGCGCCACCATCGGCCTGGTCGTGGTGCTGGTGGCCCACGTGTGGGGCCGCCGGCAGCGCCCCCGGGCGGTGGACGTGAACCGGCGGACGGTGCTCGCCACCGGGGCCCTGGCCGGTGGCTCGCTGGCGCTGTGGGGGCTCACCGAGGGCATCTGGAGGGCCACCGGCACCCCGGGCGCCGACCGCCGCGGCACCGGGTCGCTGGAGCGCGGCACCGACGACCCCACCGCCATGCCGGTCACCCAGTGGGCCAGCGACACCGTCCCGGAGACCACTGCCACCACCGTCGAGGTGGTCGCCGCGGCCGGTCGGGCCCGGGTCGCCGTCACCGACCTGGACCGCGGCGACGAGCTGCGCGCACTGCTGGACTGCACCGGCGGCTGGTACGCCGAGCAGGACTGGCGCGGGGTGCGGCTGGACCGGCTGCTCACCGAGCAGTTCGGGCCCACCGCGCTCACCGACCGGGCCCAGAGCATCGAGCTGGTCTCGGTGACCGGCTACCGCCGCCGGCTGCCGATCGCCGATGCCTCCCGGGTGCTGCTGGCCACCCACGCCGGCGGCGAGCCGCTGTCGGCCGGGCACGGCGCCCCGGTCCGGCTGGTCGCCCCCGACCGGCGCGGGGTGTGGTGGGTCAAGTGGGTCGCCCGGGTCGAGGTGCTGGACTCCCCCGCGTGGCTGCAGCCGCCGTTCCCGCTGCAGTAGCCCTCAGTCGACCCGGACGGTGGTGCCGACCACGAGCAGGTCCGAGGTGTGCGTGCCGGCCACGCCGACGTCGTCCGGGCGGGGCACGAAGCCGGGCAGGTCGGCCAGGCCGTCGCTGCCGTCCACGACCCGGACGTCGACCGGACCGTCACCGGTGACGATGAACGCCAGGTCGACGCCGTCGGCGGGCGGGGCGTGCACCGTGACGGTCAGCCGGCCCTCCCCCAGCACCTCGCCCGGCACCTCCCGGCCCTCCACCTCGGCGCCGGTCACGGTCACCCCGCGCACCTCGACCACGACCAGCCGGGCGTCGCGCCGGGGCTCCACCCGGACGGTCACGGTGTCGTCCTCCCGGGTCGCGGTGACCTCGGGTGCGGGCAGGTCGGCGGGCTCCGCGGGGCCGGTGCGGGCGCCCTCGGGCAGCACCGGGAAGACCTCGCTCAGCTCCACGGGGTCACCGTCCAGGTACTGCTGCGTCCAGTCGACCGGGGCGTCCTCGGTCGACACCCACCAGGCGTCGCCGGTGTCGGCGTCCAGGGCGTACATCAGCTGGGTGGGCACCGGGTGGTCGGCGTCGAACCGGTCGACCACCAGCCCGGTGCCGACCAGCGCCACGGCGAGCACCCCGGCGACGGCGGGCACCGGCCACGAGCCCCGCCCCTCGGCCGGGAACAGCAGCTCCAGCACCGGCAGCGCGGCCAGCCCGAGGAACACCGCGAACAGCGCCGGCGCCCCGCCGGTGGCCAGCCCCAGCGCGGGGAAGAAGAGCACCACGGTGGGCGCGAGCACCACCACGGCGACCGCCGCACCCACCAGGGCGGCCACCAGCCGGACGACCGGGGACCCGACCAGCACGGCCACCGTGCCGGTCACCGCGGCGACCAGGGCGGGCAGCGCGGCCAGGTAGGAGCCGCCCGGGGCGAAAGCGGCCAGCACCAGCCCGAGGACGGCGAGCCAGGCCAGGCCACCCACCGCCAGCGCCACCGCCCCCACCCGGCGACGCAGCAGGGCGTACCAGCCCAGCAGCACCAGGAGGACCAGCGCGACGACCCCCGCCCGGTACCAGCCCGGCTGCCACGGGTCGGTCATCCCGGCGTAGTCCGGGCGCACCAGCACCAGCAGCGCCCACAGGCCCTGGGCGGCGAGCGGGGCCAGCACCAGGGGCAGCAGCCCGGCGCCCAGCCCGGCCAGCAGCCGGGGCACCGTCGTCGTCCCCCGGTGGCGGGCGGCGACCGCCAGCCCGAGCACGGTCAGCGCGGCGAGCCCGGCCAGCGGCCAGACCGTCCAGCCCGGGAGCGTGACCAGCGCGCCCAGCACCGGGAAGTAGGTGGCGTCCGAGGCCGACGGAGTGCTCAGCCCCGCCAGGTCCGCTGCCCCCAGCGACCGGGTCAGTGCCAGGGCGTTGTCGCCCATCGCCTGCAGGCTGCCGCGGTCCATCCGGGACGGGGTGTCCTCCGGGGTGTGGTACGCCGCGGACCCGTCGATGTAGGCGGTGTTGAGCCCGGTGAAGCTGCCCGCGTCCAGGAACGGGGAGAAGTCGGTGTCGTTGGGCAGCAGCCGGTAGACCTCCACGGCGAAGCTGGTGGCCACCGGGTGCACGGCCGCGGCGGCGTAGGCCGCCGCCACCCCGGCGTTGCCCAGCGACGTCTCGAAGGTGACCGGCGGCCCGGACGTGCCGCGGGCCTCCAGGTTCAGCACCACGCCACCGTCCGCGGCCAGCTCGTCCTGGTCGACGAAGGCCTCGGCGCCGCAGAGGCAGGCCTCCTCGGCGTCGGTGAACACCACGACGACGTCGTTGCGCAGCTGCGGCCCGGCGGTCAGGGCCCGCAGCGTCTCCAGCACCGAGGACACCCCCGCGGCGTCGTCGTTGCCGCCGGGCCCGGTCTCCACCGAGTCGTGGTGGGCGACCAGGAACAGCCGGCCGGTGGGGTCGCTGCCCGGCAGCAGCCCGACGACGGTGCGCACCCGGGCGGCCTCGACCTCACCCGGCCCGCCCGGGTTCATCCCGATCGTGTCCTGCACCCGGGTCTCCAGACCCAGGCCGGTGAGGGTGTCCACCAGCCGCTCGCGCACCCGGTCGTTGGCCGCACTGCCGGTCACGTGCGTCTCGGCGGCGATCCACTGCACCTGCTCGTGGGCCCGCTCGGCGCTGAACACGTCGGCCGGGGCATCGGCGGCCACCGGCTCCGGGGGCTGGACGGCGAGCACCGCGAACCAGGGCAGGACGGCGACCAGCGCCAGGGCGAGCAGCCCGGTGGGACGGGATCCGAGCCGACCTGCGGGGCGCATGCGCGAGACCCTAGGAGAGCGTGGCCAGCCAGTTGGTCAGCAGCGCGGCCCCGGCGTCCCCGGACTTCTCGGGGTGGAACTGGGTGGCGCTGAGCGCGGCGTTCTCCACCCCGGCGACGAACCGGTCGCCGTGCTCGGCCCAGGTGACCGACGGCGGGGTGAGCGGCCCGGTGCCGGCGTGCTCGAGCGGGAACTCCCGCACGCCGTAGGAGTGCACGAAGTAGAAGCGCTGGTCCTGGATGCCGGCGAACAGCGTGGACCCGGCCGGGGCCTGCACGGTGTTCCAGCCCATGTGCGGCAGCACCGGGGCCTGCAGCGCCTCGACGGTGCCCGGCCACTCCCCGCAGCCCTCGGTGTCCTGGCCGTGCTCGACACCGCGCTCGAAGAGCACCTGCATGCCCACGCAGATGCCCAGCACCGGGCGGCCCCCGGCCAACCGCTTGCCGATCACCCGCGGACCCCCGACCGCGCGCAGCCCGGCCATGCAGGCCGCGTAGGCGCCCACCCCGGGGACGACGAGACCGTCGGCGGCCAGCGCGGCGTGCGGGTCGGCGGTGACCTCGACGTCGGCGCCCACCCGGGTCAGCGCACGTTCGGCGGAGCGGAGGTTGCCCGATCCGTAGTCCAGGACGACGACCTTCTTCACCCCGACCACGCTACCCAGCGATCAGTACCGCAGGACGCCCGAGGTGATGGCCAGCGCCGCGGCGAGGAGCAGGACCCCGACGAAGAACCACTGCGCGGGGGTGCGGCCCTTCTCCGGGTCGTCGGCCCGGAAGATCGACCAGGCGCCACCGAGCAGGAAGCAGCCGATGACGATCAGCCCGGAGGCGAACCCCACCTAGAGGGCGCCCTTCGTGGAGGGGATGCCGGTGATCCGCGGGTCCAGCGCCACGGCCGCACGCAGCGCCCGGGCCAGGGCCTTGAACTGGCACTCCACGATGTGGTGGGCGTCCCGGCCGGCGTAGAGCACCCGCACGTGCAGCGCGATCCGGGCGTGGAAGGCGAAGCTCTCCAGCACGTGCCGGGTCAGCGACGTCGGGTAGTCCGGGCCGATCATCGGGGTCATGTCGGCGGGCTCGGCGTGCACGAAGTACGGCCGGCCCGACAGGTCGACCGCGGCCTGCACCAGCACCTCGTCCATCGGGATCGTGGCGTCGCCGTAGCGGGTGATCCCGCGCTTGTCGCCCAGGGCCTCGGCGAACGCCTGGCCCAGCGCGATCGCGACGTCCTCGACGGTGTGGTGGGCGTCGATGTGCAGGTCGCCGTCGGCGCGCACGGTGAGGTCGATGCCGCTGTGCTTGGACAGCGAGGTCAGCATGTGGTCGTAGAAGCCGACACCGGTGGCGATGTCGGCCGCCCCCGTGCCGTCCAGGTCGACCTCGACCGTCAGGGTCGTCTCCGACGTCGTGCGCTCCACCCGAGCCGTGCGGTTCATGCCGGTGATCCTCCCCCAGGCGCCCGGGTGACCCCGACCACCTCACCCAGGACGGTGAGGAACGCGTCGGTCTCCTCGGCCGTGCCGGCGGTGACCCGCAGCCAGCCGGGCAGGCCGACGTCGCGCACCAGCACCCCGCGGTCGAGCATCGCCTGCCACACCGACGGGGCGTCGTCGAAGCCGCCGAAGAGCACGAAGTTGGCGTCGCTGGGCACGCTGGTCAGCCCCAGGCCGGGCAGCGCGTCGACGATCCTGTCCCGCTCGTGCTTGACCGCGTCCACGGTGGCCAGCAGCTCGTCGGTGTGCGCCAGCGCCGCCCGCGCGGCGGCCTGGGTGAGGCTGGACAGGTGGTAGGGCAGCCGCACCAGCTGCAGCGCGTCGACCACGGCCGGGTCGGCGACCAGGTAGCCCAGGCGCAGCCCGGCCATCCCGAACGCCTTGCTCATCGTCCGGCTGACCACCAGCCGCGGACGGCCGGCCAGCAGGCTCAGCGCCGACGGGGTGCCGGGGCGGGCGAACTCGGCGTAGGCCTCGTCGACGACCAGCACCCCGTCGGTCGCCTCGTACAGCGCGGTGATCGTCGCGAGGTCGACCGCCGTCCCGGTCGGGTTGTTCGGGCTGGTCACGAAGACGACGTCGGGGCGCACCTCGCGCACCTGCGCGACCGCCCGCTCGGGGTCGATGGTGAAGTCCGCCCGCCGGTGTCCGTCGACCCAGGCGCCGCCGGTCGAGGCGGTGATGATCGGGTGCATCGAGTAGGACGGCGTGAAGCCCAGCGCGGTGCGGCCGGCGCCGCCGAAGGTCTGCAGCACCTGCTGCAGCACCTCGTTGGAGCCGTTGGCCGCCCACACCTGCGGCACCGCGACCTGCTCCCCGGAGACCCGGGTCAGGTAGCCGGCGAGGTCCGTGCGCAACGCGATGGCGTCCCGGTCGGGGTAGCGGTTGAGCTCCAGCGCCGCCGCGCCGAGGGCCGCGCCGAGGTCGGCGAGCAGCCCGTCGGGCAGCGGGTGCGGGTTCTCGTTGGTGTTCAGCCGGTGCTGCGCCGGCACCTGCGGGGCGCCGTAGGGGGACTTCCCCCGCAGCTCCGGACGCAGCGGCAGGTCGTCCAGGGACGTCACTTCTGCCGCACCGCCACCGCAGCCGCGTGGGCGGGCAGGTCCTCGGCGTGGGCGAGCACGTCGACGTGCCGGGCGACGTCGGCCAGCGCGGCCTCGTCGTAGTCGATGAGGTGGATGCCGCGCAGGAAGGTCTGCACGCTCAGCCCGCTGGAGTGCCGGGCGCACCCGCCGGTGGGCAGCACGTGGTTGGAGCCGGCCGCGTAGTCACCCAGCGACACCGGTGACCACGGACCGACGAAGACCGCACCGGCGTTGCGCACCCGCATGGCCACCGCGCGGGCGTCCCGGGTCTGGATCTCCAGGTGCTCGGCGGCGTAGGCGTCGACCACGGCCAGACCGGCGTCGAGGTCGTCGACCAGCACGATGCCGGACTGGCTGCCGCCCAGGGCGGTGGTGATCCGGTCGGAGTGCTTGGTGGCCGCGACCTGTTCGGGCACGAGCGCCAGGACGGCGTCGGCGAGCTCCTCGCTGGTGGTGACCAGCACGGCACCGGCCAGCGGGTCGTGCTCGGCCTGGCTGATCAGGTCCGCCGCCACGTGCACCGGGTCGGCGGTGTCGTCGGCGAGCACGGCGACCTCGGTGGGGCCGGCCTCGCTGTCGATGCCGATCAGCCCGCGCAACAGCCGCTTGGCCGCCGTCACGTAGACGTTGCCCGGACCGGTGACCAGGTCGACCGGCTCGCAGGACCCGGCGCCGTAGCCGAAGACGGCGATCGCCTGGGCACCGCCCACGGCGTAGACCTCGGTGACGCCCAGCAGCGCGCACGCGGCGAGCACGCCCGGGTCGGGCAGCCCGCCGTTGTCCCGCTGGGGCGGGGTGGCCACGGCGATGGACTCGACCCCGGCGATCTGGGCGGGCACCACGTTCATGACCACGCTGGACAGCAGGGGCGCCAGACCGCCGGGCACGTACAGGCCGACCCGGCGGACCGGGACCCACCGCTCGGTGACGGTGCCGCCGGGCACGACCTGGGTGGTGACGTCGGTGCGGCGCTGGTCGGCGTGCACCTTCCGGACGCGGGAGACCGCCTCCTCGAGTGCCTCGCGCAGAGCCGGGTCGCAGCTGGCCAGTGCCTCGTCGAGGGCGGACTGCGGGACGGCGAAGTCCTCGGCGTCCACGCCGTCGAAGCGCAGGGTGATCTCGCGGACCGCCTGGGCGCCGCGGAGCCGGACGTCCTCGCAGACCGGGCGCACGGTGGCCAGCACGCTCTCGATGTCGGTGGCCGCCCGGGGCAGCAGCCCGGTCAGCTCGCGGACGCCGGGCAGGGGGGCGTCGCGCAGGTCGATGCGGGCGAGCACGGGGCACCTCCGGGAGGACGGTCGGGGAACGCCCCCAGGATAGGTGCGCGCGCCGACCGCACCGCAGCCCCCGATGTGGCGCCCACCCGTAGGGTCACCGTCGTGGGCGAGCTGATCCCGTTGTTCCCGTTGGGGAGCCCGCTGTTCCCCGGCGTCGTGCTGCCCCTGCAGATCTTCGAGCCGCGCTACCGGCGGCTGGTCTCCGACCTCGTCGACCGGCCCGACGGTGCTGGTCCGCGCTCCTTCGGCGTGGTCGCCATCCGCCAGGGCTGGGAGGTCGAGCGGGTCTCCCCCGCCGAGGCGCTCTTCGACGTCGGCTGCACCGCGGTGGTCCGGGCCGTCACCCCGCAGGCCGACGGCGGCTACCGGATCGTCACCGTCGGGGCCGACCGGTTCCGGCTGCTCGACGTGGTCGTCGGTGACGACCCGCCCTACCTGCAGGCCGAGGTCGAGTGGCTGGGCGAGGAGGAGGCGGCCGAGGAGGCCGCCGGCAACGCCGACGGGCTCACCGAGGGCGCCGACGAGGTGCTGTCCTCGGTGGCCCGCGGGTCGCTGGGCCTGCTGGTGCGCAGCGTCTCGGACCTGTTCGCCCGCTACGTCACCGAGGTGGCGGCGCTGCGCGGCGGGTTGGACGCCGACGACGAGGAGGACGCCGAGCTGCTCGCCGACCTCGGTCTGGACGAACCCGGTGACCCCGGTGGCGACGGCGAGGCCGCAGCCCTGCTGCGTCAGGTCGGGGACGACGCGCGCGGGTTGTCCTACCTGGTGGCCTCGGCGGCGCTGCTGACCACCGAGGACCGGCAGTCGCTGCTTGCGGAGTCCGCGACCCGGCGCCGGCTGGCCGCGGAGTCCCGGCTGCTCCGTCGGGAGCTCACCCTGCTGCGCGAGCTGGGCGCCGTGCCGGTGCCCCTGCAGCAGTTCGCGGGCCCGCTCACCCCCAATTGAAGGACCTCGTCCCTCCCCACGCTTTGCACGCTCAGCGCGGGCCCCTGGGACGAGGCCGGGGGCCGGGGTCAGGGGGCTGACAGCTCCTGGTGTGGGCCCACGGTGGTGTCGGCGCGGCCGAGGTCGTCGCGGCTGGTGAGCACGGTGGCGACCAGGTAGACGAAGACGGCGACGAACGGGCCGACGGCCAGCGCCGCGAGGGCACCGAGGTCCAGGGCGGTGGTGACCTGCGTGCCCGGGGTGGACAGCTGCTCCTGGCTGGGGCCCCGGCCCAGCAGCGCGCCGAGCTGCCAGGTGACCAGCGAGGCCAGCAGCATGCCGACCGCGGTGGCGGCCAGGGTGACGACGCCGCGGCGGGACCGCAGGGCCCAGGCGGCCAGCCCGGCGACGAGCCCGAGCCCGGCCAGCAGCAGGACGTAGACCCCGTCGTCGCTCATGAACAGCTCGGGGGAGACCAGTCCCCCGCCGACGACCTCGACCGAGCCCTGGGTGTCGGTGACCCGGAAGTCTGCCCGGGGCGCCAGCCACACCCACAGCCCGCCGGTGACCAGGCCGGCGAGCCCGAGGACCACGGCCAGCAGCACGCCGCTGCGCAGATCGGTCCGGCTGCCGTGCAGCCCGGGCACCCCGGCGGGCACCGCCGCGGGGCGCGGGTCCGGCGGGGAGCTCTCCGCGCCGGGATCGAAGAGCGTCACAGCAGGGCCACGCTGGTCGGGCCGAGCAGCGCCTTGATGTCGCCCATCAGCGCAGTGCTGGGGCGCACCCGCAGGCCCTGGTCCAGCCGGAGCACCGTCTCCCGCTGGCCGTTGATCAGCTTGAGCTGCACCTCGGTGGTGCCCGGGTGGCTGCCGAGCACCTCGCGGAGGCGTTCGACCACCGGCGGGGTGCACCGGGTGGCCGGCATCGAGACCAGCACCGGGCCGCGCGGGCCCTCGGTGAGCTCGGGCACGGTCACCTCGGAGCCGAACAGCGACGGGGTGTCGTCCCGCCGGGAGATCCGGCCCTTGACCGCGACGATCTGGTCGCGGGCGACCTTGTCCTGCACCTCGGCCCACGTCTTGGGGAAGAACAGCACCTCGATGCCGGCCTCGAGGTCCTCGATGGTGGCGATCGCCCAGGGCGCGCCCTGCTTGTTGGTGCGCGGGGAGACGGAGGTGAGGATGCCGGCGACGGTCACGTTGGCGCCGTCCTCCACCCCGCCGGAGAGGATCTCGGCCAGCGAGGTGTCGGCGTGGCTGGTGAGCACGTGCTCCACCCCGTGCAGCGGGTGGTCGGAGACGTAGAGGCCGAGCATGTCGCGCTCGAAGACCAGCCGCTCGGACTTCGACCAGTCCACGGTGGGGATGGCGATGTCCATGGCGGCGGCCAGCGGGTCGTCGGCACCGAGGTCCTCCCCGCCACCGAACAGGTCGAACTGGCCCTCGGCCTCACGGCGCTTGAGACCCATCGCCGAGTCCACCGCCTGGACGTGGATGGCGGCGATGCCCTGCCGGGAGTGGCCCATGGAGTCGAAGGCGCCGGCCTTGGCCAGGGACTCGATGACCTTCTTGTTGCAGGCCACGGTGTCGATCTTGCGCATGAAGTCGGCGAAGTCGCGGAAGGCGCCCTTCTCCTCCCGGGCCCGGCGGATCGAGTCCACGACGTTGTGCCCGACGTTGCGCACCGAGGCCAGCCCGAACCGGACGTCGTTGCCGACGGCGGTGAAGTCCCAGGAGGACTCGTTGACGTCGGGCGGGAGCACCTTGATGCCCATCCGGCGGCACTCGGCCAGGTAGACCGGTCGACGGTCCTTGTCGTCGCCGACGCTGGTGAGCAGGCCGGCCATGTACTCGGCCGGGTAGTTGGCCTTGAGGTAGGCCGTCCAGTAGGAGACCAGCCCGTAGGCCGCCGAGTGGGCCTTGTTGAAGGCGTAGTCGGCGAAGGGCACCAGGATGTCCCACAGCGTCTTCACCGCGGCCGCGGAGTAGCCGTTGGCCTTCATCCCGGCCTCGAAGCCGACGTACTCGGCGTCCAGCACGGACTTCTTCTTCTTGCCCATCGCCCGGCGCAGCAGGTCCGCGGTGCCCAGGGAGTACCCGGCGACCTTCTGCGCGATGGCCATGACCTGCTCCTGGTAGACGATCAGGCCGTAGGTCTGGCCGAGGATCTCCTCCAGGGACTCCGCGAGCTCCGGGTGGATCGGGACGATCTCCTGCTGGCCGTTCTTGCGCAGCGCGTAGTTGGTGTGCGAGTTGGCGCCCATCGGGCCCGGTCGGTAGAGCGCACCGACGGCGGAGATGTCCTCGAAGTTGTCCGGGCGCATGAGGCGCAGCAGCGCGCGCATCGGACCGCCGTCGAACTGGAAGACCCCCAGGGTGTCGCCCCGGGCCAGCAGCGCGTAGGTCTCGGGGTCGGTGAGGTCCTTGCTGATCTCGTCGAGGTCGACCGGGGCCTTGCCGTTGGTGACGATGTTGCGCAGCGCGTCGTCGATGACGGTGAGGTTGCGCAGGCCCAGGAAGTCCATCTTGAGCAGCCCGAGCGTCTCGCAGGTCGGGTAGTCGAACTGGGTGATGACCGCGCCGTCGGACTCCCGGCGCATGATCGGCACGCTGTCGATCAGCGGGAAGCGGCCGATGATGACCCCGGCGGCGTGCACGCCCCACTGGCGCTTGAGCCCCTCGAGCTTGCGGGCCTGGTCGACGACCTCGGCGGCACCGGGGTCGGACTCGTAGCGGGCCCGGAACTCCGAGGCCTCCTTGTAGCGGGGGTGGGCCGGGTCGAAGATCCCCGACAGCGGGATGTCCTTGCCCATGACGCCCGGGGGCATCAGCTTGGTGAGCTCGTCACCGACGGAGTAGGGCCGGTCGAGCACCCGGGCGGCGTCCTTGATCGCGGCCTTGGCCTTGATCGTGCCGTAGGTGACGATCTGGCTGACCCGCTCCTCGCCGTACTTGTCCGAGACGTAGCGGATCACCTCACCGCGCCGGCGCTCGTCGAAGTCGATGTCGACGTCGGGCATGGAGACGCGCTCGGGGTTGAGGAAGCGCTCGAAGATCAGCCCGTGCGCCAGCGGGTCGAGGTCGGTGATGCCCATCGCGTAGGCGGCCAGCGACCCGGCGGCCGAGCCACGGCCCGGGCCGACCCGGATGCCCTGGTCCTTGGCCCAGTTGATGAAGTCGGCGACCACGAGGAAGTACCCCGGGAAGCCCATCTGGACGATGATCCCGACCTCGTAGTCGGCCTGCTTGCGCACGTGGTCGGGGATGGTGCCGCCTGGCCAGCGCTTGTGCAGCCCGCGCTCGACCTCCTTGACGAACCAGGAGGTCTCGTCCTCCCCGTCGGGCAGCGGGAAGCGCGGCATGAGGTCGGCGCCCTCGGTGAAGGTGACCTCGCACTGCTCGGCCACCAGCAGCGTGTTGTCGCAGGCCTCGGGGTGCTCGGAGAACAGCGCCCGCATCTCCGCGGCGGTCTTGAGGTAGTAGCCGTCGCCGTTGAACTTGAAGCGGTTGGGCTCGTTGAGCCGCGACCCGGTCTGGATGCACAGCAGGGCGTCGTGGGCCTCGCTGTCCTCCTGGTGGGTGTAGTGCAGGTCGTTGGTGCCCAGCAGCGGGATGCCGAGGTCCTTGGCGATCTCCAGCAGCGCGGGCTTGGTGCGCTTCTCGATGGACAGCCCGTGGTCCATGACCTCGGCGTAGAAGTTGTCCTTCCCGAAGATGTCCTGGAAGTCCGCCGCGGCCTGCCGGGCCCGCTCGACCTTGCCCGCGCGCAGCCACATGTTGACCTCGCCCGACGGGCAGCCGGTGGTGGCGATGAGGCCCTTGCCGAACCGCTCCAGCAGGTCGCGGTCGAAGCGCGGCTTGCGGTACTGGCCCTCCAGGCTGGCCAGCGAGGACAGCCGGAACAGGTTGTGCATGCCCTCGGTGGTGCGGGCCAGCAGGGTCATGTGGGTGTAGGCGGCCTTGCCCTTGGACGAGGCCCCCTCGCCGTCCTCGTCGGTGACCACGCCGAACTCGAACGGGGCGCGGTCGAACCGGGACCCGGGCGTGTAGTAGCCCTCCATGCCGATGATCGGCTTGACCCCGGCGGCGGTGGACTGCTTGTAGAAGTCGTAGGCGCCGAAAACGTTGCCGTGGTCGGTCATCGCCAGCGCCGGCATCCCCTGCGCGGCCGCCGCCTTGGTCAGCTCCGGCAGCTTCGCCGCCCCGTCGAGCATCGAGTACTCGGTGTGCACGTGCAGGTGCACGAAGTTCTCGGACTGGGCGGTGCTGCTGCTCACGGTGCGGTGTGCTCCTCACGGGTCGCGCCGGCCCTGCCGCCGGCACGCGGGGGGCGTGCGGGCAGGGTCGACGGGTGGTTCTCATGACCGGCGGGGAAGGCCGTCCAACGGGTTCGCTCGCGCGGTGACCGGTCTCCCGATCCTCGCACCCCCGGAGGTCTACGCCGAGGGTCTGACAGAACGTGTCGAGGTGGCTGTGACCACTCCGTCACACCAGTTGCCGGCGCATCGTGACGTGCTCGATGCCGGCCTCGGTGTAGACCCCGCCGACCGGCTCGTAGCCGGCCCGCTCGTAGAACCGGCGGGCCGTCAGCTGGGCGTGCAGCTCGACCTCGGTGAACCCCCGGCCGACCGCCTCGGCGTGCAGCACCTCGAGCACGGCGGCCCCGTGGCCCCGGCCCCGGACCGAGCGGTCGGCGGCCATCCGCCCGATCACCGCCCGCCCGTCGCGCTCGATCAGCCGACCCACCGCGACCACCGTCCCGGCGTCGTCCCGGGCGAGGGCGTGCACGGCGGAGGCGTCGGCGGCGTCGGACTCCAGCTCGGCCGGCACGCCCTGCTCGAGGACGAAGACCCGGTGCCGCAGCGCCGCGACCTCGGGCCAGTCGTCGCGACCGGCGACCCGGGCGCTCACCGCGCCGTCCGGACGGCGGGCAGGGCGGTGGCCGGGACCAGCAGGAACCGCAGGTCGATCACCGCGTGCAGCAGCACCGGGAGGAGCAACGAGCCGGTCTGCAGGTAGAGCGCGGCGAGCACGCCGCCGAGCACGCCGGTGGTCAGCACCCCCGAGACGCCCTGGTAGGCGTGCGCCAGGCCGAACGCCACCGCCGCGACGACGACCAGCACCCCGGTGGGCAGCCCGGGGGCCAGCGCGGCGACGACGGCCAGGAAGAAGCCGCGGTACAGCCACTCCTCGCACACCCCGGCGGTGACCCCGACGAGGGCGAACAGCCGCCGTTCCGGACCGGTGCGGGGCAGCAGGGCGACGGTGGACTGCACCGGGGGCTCGCTGTGCCGGCCCTCCCCCGGCCGGGGCCCGCTGGGCCCGGTCTGCGCCAGCACACCGGCCCGCAGCGCGCGGGTGGACACCACCACGAAGGCCACCAGGAGCAGGCAGGCGGCGGCGGTCAGCAGCCCGGGCCAGGCCTGGGGCCAGCGCAGCCCCAGCTGGCCGGCGTCGACGTCCGGGCTGGCCAGGAAGACCACGAACACCAGCGCCGCCAGCCCCCACTCCAGGACGAGCAGGCGGCGGTAGAACGAGCGGCGGGCGCCGCCGTCGGCGCGCATCCGGTGCTCGAAGCGGCGGTGCAGCACGTGCCCGACGAAGGGCTCCCCGACGACGAGGTACCCGGCGATGACGACCGCGGCCAGCTGGGCCGGGCCGAAGTCGGCGAGGGTGTCGGGCAGACCGGTCACGGGCGGGACAGTGCGCTCAGGCCTCGTCGCGGAGGCGGCCCAGCGCGCCGGCGAGGTCGTCGGGGTAGGTGCTGGTGAACTCGACCCACCGGCCGTCGGCGGGGTGGGCGAAGCCCAGCCGCATCGCGTGCAGCCACTGCCGGGAGACCCCGAGCCGGGCGGCCAGCGTGGGGTCGGCGCCGTAGGCCATGTCGCCGACCAGCGGGTGGCGCATGGCGGAGAAGTGGACCCGGATCTGGTGGGTGCGACCGGTCTCGAGCTTGACCGAGACCAGCGAGGCGGCCGCGAAGGCCTCCTGGGTGTCGTAGTGGGTGACCGAGGGCCGCCCGGTGCTGACCACGGCGAAGCGCCAGTCGTGCTTGGGGTGCCGGTCGATGGGGGCGTCGATGGTGCCGCGGCTGGGGTCGGGGTGGCCCTGCACCAGGGCGTGGTAGCCCTTGTCCACGGTGCGCTCCTTGAACGCGGCCTTGAGCAGGGTGTAGGCCCGTTCGCTCTTGGCGACCACCATCAGCCCGGTCGTGGCGGCGTCCAGGCGGTGCACGATCCCGCGACGCTCCTCGGCCCCGCTGGTGGAGATCCGGTAGCCGGCGGCGGCGAGGCCGCCGACGACGGTGGGGCCCTCCCACCCGGGGCTGCCGTGCGCGGCGACCCCGACGGGCTTGTCGACGACCACGATGTCGTCGTCGTCGTGCA
Source organism: Geodermatophilaceae bacterium NBWT11 (assembly GCA_014218215.1). NCBI lineage: Bacteria > Bacillati > Actinomycetota > Actinomycetes > Geodermatophilales > Geodermatophilaceae > Geodermatophilaceae bacterium NBWT11. Next base: position 3,851,635 of record CP043652.1, on the reverse strand, counting down.
CGACGGTCATGCCCACGACGGGCTGCGGCGCGGCGGGCTCCCCCGGCGGCGGGGGCAGCTCGACCTCGAGCCAGCTGCCGGCGACGAGCCGGTCGCCCTTGCCCTTCACCCGGCCGTCGACCAGCACGGAACCGGCGTCGGCGAGGTCGGCGGCGGCGGTGCGGGTGAGCCCGAACAACCGGGTCAGCGCCTGGTCGACCCGGGAGCCCTCCAGGCCGTCGGGCACCGGGAGCTCACGGTGCAGGCTGGCGGTCACCGGCCCATTGTGACCGACGATCAGGCGGGCTCGGGACCGTCGTCGTCCGTGCGGGGGTCCTTGCCGCGGCTGCCGTCGAACTCGATGCCGCGGATCGCCAGCACCGCGCCCAGGATGCCGCCGCAGACGATGGAGGAGTCCGCGACGTTGAAGATCGGCCAGACCTGCCCGTTCGGGCCGAAGACCGACAGGAAGTCCACCACCCCGCCGCGCAGGAACCCGGGGTCGCGGAAGACCCGGTCGACCAGGTTGCCCAGCGCGCCGCCGAGCACCAGGCCCAGCGCGACCGCCCAGCCCAGGGAGAACAGCCGGCGGGCGACCCGGACGATGACCACCGCGATCACCACCGCGATCAGGCTGAACACCACGGTGGCGCCCTCGGCGAAGGAGAAGGCCGCACCGGTGTTGCGGTAGTTGGTCAGGTAGAGCAGCCCGCCGAGGGTGCGGATGTTCTCCGCGGGCTCGATGGTGGCCACCACGACGAGCTTGGTGACCAGGTCCAGGGCGAACACCGTGACGGCGATCAGGGCCAGCAGCCGGGTGCGGGAGCGGCGGCCGGCGGCCGGCACCACGGGGGCTGCGCTGTCGCTGGGTTCGTCGGCCACGCCAGGACGGTACCGACCACCTGCCGCGGGCCCGGTGTTCGCGCAGGCGCGCTCGCGGGCATGGCGAGGGTCACACCGGCTGGGGACGAGATCGACGCGAGGACCGACGACCATGGCGGGCAGGCGGACGATCCCGCCCCCTGCACCGCACCGACGCTGCACAGACGCAGCAGCGAGCTCCCAGGAAGGCCCCGTGACGAACCCCGTGACGACCCCCTCGACCGAACCCCAGGAGACCAGCCCGGTCATCCCCGACGCGCGGCGTCCCGACGTCGTCCTGGTGGGCGGTGGGGTGATGAGCGCGACCCTGGCTGCGCTGCTGGGCATCGTCGCCCCGCACTGGTCGGTGACCCTCTTCGAGGCCGGGGACCACGTCGCCGGGGAGAGCTCGGACGGCTGGAACAACGCCGGCACCGGGCACTCCGCGCTCTGCGAGTTGAACTACACCCCCGCCGGCAAGGACGGCGTGGTCGACCCCAGCAAGGCGATCACGATCAACGAGCAGTTCCAGGTCTCGCGCCAGTTCTGGTCGCACCTGGTCCGCTCCGGGCTGACCCCTTCGCCCAAGTCCTTCATCACCCCGGTGCCGCACATCAGCTTCGTGCACGGCACCGAGGGCCAGGAGTACATGCGGGCCCGCCACCAGGCGCTGGTCGCCTCGCCGCTGTTCGAGGAGCTCGAGCTCACCACCGACGGCGCCGAGCTGGCCGACTGGGTGCCGCTGATGATGGAGGGCCGCGATCCGGCCCAGCCCGTCGCCGCGACCCGCTCCACCGCCGGCACCGACGTCGACTTCGGCTCGCTCACCCGGCTGCTGCTGCGCCAGGGCAGCGACCGCGGCCTGGCCGTGCACACCGGCACCAGCGTGCAGGACCTCAAGCGCACCTCCGACGGCCGCTGGGACGTCACCGCCCGGCACCACGCCAGCGGGCAGGAGTTCACCGTCAGCGCGGGCTTCGTCTTCGTCGGGGCCGGCGGTGGCGCCCTGCCGCTGCTGCAGCGTGCCGACATCCCCGAGATCAAGGGGTTCGGCGGGTTCCCGGTCTCCGGGCTCTTCCTGCGCACCCGCAACCCCGCGCTGGTCTCCCGGCACCAGGCCAAGGTCTACGGCCAGGCCGCCGTCGGCGCCCCGCCCATGTCGGTGCCGCACCTGGACCTGCGCGCCATCGACGGCGACCAGTCGCTGCTGTTCGGCCCCTACGCCGGCTTCTCCCCCAAGTTCCTCAAGGCCGGGTCCTGGCTGGACCTGCCGCGCTCGGTACGGCTGGGCAACATCGGCTCCATGCTCGGTGTCGCCCGCACCCAGACCGCGCTCACCCGCTACCTCATCGGCCAGGTGCTCCAGCGCCCCTCGGACCGCATCGAGGCCCTCGAGGAGTTCGTGCCCACCGCCGACGGCGACGACTGGGAGATGATCACCGCCGGCCAGCGGGTGCAGGTCATCAAACAGGACGCCAAGGGCCACGGGGTGCTCCAGTTCGGCACCGAGCTGATCGTCGGTGCGGAGGGGTCCATCGCGGGCCTGCTCGGCGCCTCGCCGGGCGCCTCCACCGCCGTGGCCGCGATGCTGGACCTGCTGCGCCGGGCCTTCCCCGGCCAGGCCGCCGCGTGGGCGCCCAAGCTCACCGAGGCGATCCCGTCCTACGGCCACCAGCTGGCCGACGAGCCCGACCTGCTCCGCGAGGTCCGGGCCGAGACGACGAAGACCCTCGAGCTGACCGGTCCCGTGGAGCTCGCCGCCGCGCGGTAGCCCCTGGGCACGACGGAGCCCCCGACCACCAGGTGGTCGGGGGCTCCGTCGCGTTCAGGTGGTGGCGTTCAGGAGACGATCGGGTTCATCGGGGTGTCGATGACCTCGCCGGGCTGTGCGCCGGGCAGGAACTGCTGCCACTCCCCCGACACCAGCGTCGGGCTGGGCACCACCTTCGCCCCGTCGGCGAAGTAGGTGGTGGCCAGCACCATGCGTGGCGCCGTCGTCCGGTTCGGGCCGGCGGTGTGGAAGCACAGGCTGGAGTGCACCGAGATCTCGCCCAGCTCGAACGGCCCGTCCTCGACCGACACCTGCGCGTCGGCGAAGGCGCCGGAGACCGCCCGGTCGTAGCTGGCGTCCTTCGTGGAGAACGGCACGTCGTCCACCAGCTGGTGCAGGTCCACCCCCCGGGCGAAGGACAGTGGCCCCATCTGGCGCGGCGTCTGCTGCAGGGGCATCCACACGGTGGCGACCTGCTGGCTGTCGATCGGGAAGTGGTGGTCGTCGAAGTGCCAGGGCGTGCGCCCGCACGCGGGCTCCTTGGCCAGCACGTTGTCGTGGTAGACCCGCACGTCGGCCGCACCCAGCAGGTCGGCGACGATGCGGCCCAGCCGCCGGCTGAGCACGAACGCGGCGATGTCGGCCGACTGCGTCCACATCAGCTCGTCGCTGGTGAACCGGCCCGCGGGCCGGTCACGGCCACCGGCGGCCAGGTGCTCGGTGAGCAGTCGGCGCAGCCGGGAGACCGCGGCCGGGGGCAGGACGCCCTGCAGCTTGACGAAGCCGTCGCGGGCGAAGGCCGCCACCTGCTCGGGGGTGACCGGGTAGGCCTCGGCGAGCAGCGCCTCCAGCTCGTCGGCCGTCGGCTCGGGCAGCGCCGGGGGCTCGACGAGCTCCAGCAGGGGGCTGTCGTCGCCGCCGTTGTCGGCCAGCGTCAGGTACCAGTCCCACCACTCGTTGTTGTCCCCGGTCCACGCGGTGTCCAGCCCGTCCCGGGCGGCGTGGGTCTGGCTGACGTTGCCGCTCACGTGCGGTCTCCTCCGGGGGTGACGGTGATCAGGGCGACCTGGTGGTCGAAGACCCAGCGGCCCTCGGACTCGCAGGAGGACAGGTAGGCACCCACGACCGGGTCGGCGGTCATCTGGTCCAGGGAGACCGAGTCGTCGAAGACGCAGCGCTGCAGGAAGCCCTCGGCGGTCTCCCGGTCGTCCTGGGCGACCGAGGTGCGGTAGGTGAGCAGCTGCTGGTCCACCGTCACCGGCAGGTCGGCCAGGGCGGCGACGACCTGCTCGGCCGAGGTGTACGGCGTGCGCAGGCCCTGCGGGTCGAAGGAGCGGCGGAAGGCCTCGTCGACGACGAGGTAGTGCGAGGCGCTGGTGGCCTGGGCGACGACGCCGAGACCGCCGGGGGCGATGGCCTCGACGAACCGGGTCATCCCGGCCGCGACGTCCTCGGGGGCCAGCGCGTACAGCCCGTGGGTGGACCAGACCAGGTCCCAGCCACCGGGCCGGACGACGAGGTCCTGCAGGGTGCACTCGTGGTCGGCGGCGCCCACGAACGGGGGCGCGAGCTTCCCGCGGGCCTCGGTGAGGCTGAACGGGGACGGGTCGAGCAGGTCGGTCTCGACGGTCAGCCGGCCGGCCAGCTCGGCGACCTCGGGGGTGGCGAGCAGGGCGGCGGGGAACTTGCCGCTGCCGCAGGCCACGTCGAGCACCGAGACGGTGTCGCCGCCGGCGGCGAGCCCGGTCAGCGTGCCGGCCCAGTCGCGGGCGCCGGCGAGCTGGCGGTAGTCCTCGGTGGCCAGGGCGTAGAAGGCCTCCATGCCGCGGCGGCCGGCCTCCGACCAGTGCGCGAGGCTCGCCTGGGAGGTGGGGTTCAGGGTGGTGTCAGGAGCGGGAGGGGGCACCACCGAAGCGTGCGCCCCGGCCCGACGACCTGTCCACCCCGGGTGTCAGTGCCGCTTACGCTGGCCGCGTGACCACCGTCGTCGGCTCCCTGGACCTCCTGCGCAGCGCCCTGGCCGAGCACGGTGGTCCACGCCCGCTGGACATGGCCGGGTACGCCCGCGCGCACGCCACCTACGAGGCGCACAGCGACCAGCGGGCCCTGCTCACCGAGAGCCTCGCCGCGACCCTCGACGCCCTGCTGCCCGGCCCGGCGCCCCGCACGGTGCTCAGCATCGGCCCCGGCGACGGCAGCGTGGACGCGCCCCTGGCGACCGGCCTCGCACCGGGCCGCGGCCCGGTGCGCTGGATCGCCGCCGAACCGGCCGCGGTGGGCACCCGCGCCCAGGAGCGGGTGGGGGCGGCGCTGGCCGGCAGTGGCGGGTCCGCGGTCCTGCACCCGGGCACCTTCCAGACCCTCGGGGAGACCGTGGGCGACGACGTCGCCGACGTGGTGCTGGCGGTGCACTCCCTCTACTACGTGCCCGACCTCGGCGAGGCGCTCACCGCGGCCCGCCGCCGCCTGGCGCCCGGCGGGGCGCTGCTCGTGGCCCTGGCCCCGCTCGAGGACCTGTGCCTGCTGACCACCACCGTCGACGCGGCGAGCCACCGGTGGTGGAGCGCGGACCTGCTGGCCGCGCTGCCCGAGGCCGGTCTGACCGCGCAGGTGACCCGGGTCGCCGGTCGCCTCGACGTGACCGACTGCTCCGACCCCACCTCGGCCGACGGCGCGGACGTGCTGGACTTCCTGGTCGGTGCCGACTGCTCGGACCTCGCCGTCCCGGCGCGGGCCGCGCTGCTGGACGCCCTCGACGCGATCACCACCACCGAGGGCGACCGCCGGTACGCGCCGCACCCGGTGGACGTCGTCGTGGCGGTCGCTCAGTCCTCCTGAGTGGGCGCGCCGGCCTCGCCGCGCCAGCTGGCCAACCGGCCGGCCCGGCTCACCGCCCGCAGCCGACGCTCGGCCTCGGCGCGCGAGCCCCGGGCCGACACCAGCAGCGCCTGGTCCCCGCGCATCAGCCGGGTCTGGGCCGAGGGCACGAACGGCTTGCCGTCGCGGACGACGAGCACCACCGCGGCGTCCTCGGGCAGTCGCAGCTCGGGCAGGTAGACACCGTGCAGCCGGGAGCCCTCGGGCACCCTCAGCTGCATCAGCTCGGCGCCCAGCTCGTCCAGCGGGGCGGACTCCACGTCGATGTCGCGCGGGGTGATCGGCGTGGCGATCCGCAGCCAGCGGGCGACGGCCGGCAGCGACCCGCCCTGCACGACGGTGAAGACGACGACCAGCACGAACACGATGTCGAAGACCCGGGTCGCCCCCGGCACCTGCGCGGCGATCGGGAACGTGGCCAGCACGATCGGCACCGCCCCGCGCAGCCCGGCCCAGGAGATGAACGCCTGCTGGGCCCACGGCACCTTGAACCAGGCCAGGCTGGCCACCACCGACAGCGGCCGGGCGACGAGCAGCAGCGCCCCGCCGATGAGCAGCGCGGGCAGCACCGCCTCGGGCAGCCGGCCCGGGCTGACCAGGAGGCCCAGCAGCACGAAGAGCCCGATCTGGGCCAGGCTCGCCATCCCCTCGGCGAACCCGATGGTGCCGGCACGGTGCGGCAGCGAGGAGTTGCCCAGCACCAGACCGCACAGGTAGACCGCGACGAAGCCCGAGGTGTGCACCAGGTCGGCCGAGGCGAAGGCCAGCACGCACAGCGCCAGGGTGGCCAGCGGGTAGAAACCGACCAGGGGCAGCGCCGCCCGGCGCAGCAGCCACGCCCCGCCGAAGCCGATCGCGACGCCGAGCACCGAGCCGCCGGCCAGCTCACCGACCACCTCCACCGCGGTGATCCACCAGCTGGCGGTCTCCCCGCCGACGAGCCGCTCGGACAGGACGAGGACCAGGAGGATGACCGGGGCGTCGTTGAGGCCGGACTCCATCTCCAGGGAGGCGGCCATCCGGCGGGGCAGCGGCAGCCGGCGCAGCGTAGCGAAGACCGCGGCGGCGTCGGTGGAGCTGACCACGGCGCCCAGCAGCAGCGCGAACTCCCAGGAGAAGTCCAGCAGCCAGACGGCGATCGCGGCGGTCACCACGATCGAGACCAGCACCCCGACGGTCGCCAGGGTCAGCCCGGGGCCCACGGCGCGCCGGACGTCGGACCACCGGGTGGTCAACCCGCCCTCGGCGAGGATCACCACCAGCGCCGCCACACCGAGGGTCTGGGTGAGCCCGACGTCCTCGAACTGGACGCCGAACCCGGCCTCCCCCAGCGCCACCCCGAGCAGCAGGTAGATGAGCAGCGAGGGCAGCCCGAGGCGGTCGGACAGCCGCAGCGCCACGGCCGCGACGAGCACGACGAGGGCACCGACGGCGAGTGCGATGGTCACCGTCGTGTCCATCGGCTCACCCCCACGGTGCGCAGTGTCCCGTACCGGTGTGACGATCCCGCGCAGGCGGCTTGGCGGGGGCTGGGAGGATGGGACGTGTGAGCCCGTCCTCCCCGTTCCGTGCCCTCCCCCCGCAGGTCGACCTGCCCGCGCTCGAGCACGAGGTCCTCGACCAGTGGGCCGGGGACGACGTCTTCGCCCGCTCGCTGGCCCAGTCCGCGGGCCGCCCGCAGTGGAACTTCTACGAGGGCCCGCCGACGGCGAACGGCCGGCCGGGCACCCACCACATCGAGGCCCGGGCGTTCAAGGACGTCTTCCCCCGGTTCAAGACGATGCAGGGCTTCCACGTGCCCCGCCGGGCCGGCTGGGACTGCCACGGCCTGCCGGTGGAGATCGCCGTGGAGCAGGAGCTCGGCTTCGCCGGCAAGCCCGACATCGAGCGGTACGGCATCGCCGAGTTCAACGCTCGTTGCCGGGCCTCGGTGGAGCGGCACGTGGACGCCTTCAGCGAGCTGACGGACCGGATGGGCTACTGGGTGGACATGTCCACCGCCTACTGGACGATGGACCCGGCCTACATCGAGAGCGTCTGGTGGTCGCTCAAGACCGTCTTCGACAAGGGCCTGCTCACCGAGGACCACCGGGTCGCCCCCTACTGCCCGCGCTGCGGCACCGGGTTGAGCGACCACGAGGTGGCCCAGGGCTACGAGACGGTCACCGACCCCTCGGTCTACGTCTCGCTGCCGGTCACCAGCGGCGAGTGGGCCGGCAAGGCCGACCTGCTGGTCTGGACGACGACGCCCTGGACGCTGCCGAGCAACACCGCGGTCGCGGTCAACCCCGACGTCACCTACCTGGTGGTGCGCGCCGAGCACGAGGGCCGCGAGCGCACCGTCGTCATCGCCGAGCCGCTGGTCGCCGCCGTCCTCGGCGCCGACGTGCCCTACGAGGTGCTGGCCACGACCGTGGGCCGGGACTGGGAGCGGGTGCACTACCAGCGCCCGTTCGACCTGGTGGAGTTCCCCGAGGGCGACGCGCACTACGTGCTGCTGGCCGACTACGTGACCTTCGACGACGGCACCGGCCTGGTGCACCAGTCCCCCGCCTTCGGCGCCGAGGACCTCGCCACCTGCCGGTCCTACGGCCTGCCGGTGGTCAACCCGATCGACTCCACCGGCCACTTCCACGCCGACGTGCCGCTGGTCGGCGGGCACTTCTTCAAGGCCGCGGACCCCACGCTGGTGCAGGCGCTGGCCGACCGGGGCGTGCTGTGGCGGGAGTACCGCTACGAGCACACCTACCCGCACTGCTGGCGCTGCCACACGCCGCTGATCAACTACGCCCAGCCCTCCTGGTACATCCGCACCAGCGAGATCAAGGACCAGCTGCTGGCCGAGAACGCCGGTACCACCTGGCACCCGGAGAACGTGCAGTGGGGCCGCTACGGCGACTGGCTGCGCAACAACGTCGACTGGGCGCTGTCCCGCGACCGGTACTGGGGCACCCCCCTGCCGATCTGGCGCAACGAGCTGGACCCCTCGCGGATGGTGGCGATCGGGTCGCTGGCCGAGCTGTCCGAGCTCACCGGCCGCGACCTCGCCGACCTCGACCCGCACCGGCCCTTCATCGACGACGTCACCTTCACCCTGCCCGGGGAGGAGGGCACCTTCCGGCGGGTCCGCCAGGTCATCGACGCCTGGTACGACTCCGGGTCGATGCCCTTCGCGCAGTGGGGTGCCCCGCACCGCAACCAGGAGCAGTTCGAGGCCGCCTACCCGGCACAGTTCATCGCCGAGGCCATCGACCAGACCCGCGGCTGGTTCTACACGCTCATGGCCGTGGGCACCCTGGTGTTCGGGAAGAGCTCCTACGAGGACGTCCTCTGCCTGGGCCACATCCTGGCCGAGGACGGCCGGAAGATGAGCAAGCACCTGGGCAACACCATCGAGCCCATCCCGCTGATGGACCAGCACGGGGCCGACGCCGTCCGCTGGTTCATGCTGGCCGGCGGCTCGCCGTGGCAGGCCCGCCGGGTCGGGCACACCACGCTGTCCGAGGTCGTCCGCAAGGTGCTGCTGACCTACTGGAACACCGCCAGCTTCTTCAGCCTCTACGCCAGCACCAACGACTGGGACCCGGCCGCCTCCCCCGCCCCCGCGGCCGCCGAGCGGCCGCTGCTGGATCGCTGGGCGCTGGCCGAGCTGGCCCAGGTCACCGCCGGCGTCACCGACGCCCTGGAGGCCTTCGACACCCAGACCGCGGGCCGGCTGATCGCCGGCTTCGTCGACGACCTCTCCAACTGGTACGTCCGACGCTCCCGCCGGCGCTTCTGGGAGGGCGACCCGGCCGCGCTGGGCACCCTGCACGAGGTGCTCGACGGGCTGACCCGGCTGATGGCCCCGTTCACCCCGTTCGTCACCGAGCGGGTGTGGCACGAGGTCGTCGCCCCCGGTCTCCCCGGGCCGGTCGACTCGGTGCACCTGAGCACCTGGCCGACCGTGGACGAGGCGGCCCGGGACGACACCCTGGTCGCCCAGGTGGCGCTGGTCCGCCGGCTGGTCGAGCTCGGCCGCTCGGCCCGCACCGCCTCCAAGGTGCGCACCCGGCAGCCGCTGGCCCGCGCGCTGGTCGCGGCCTCGGGCTGGTCCTCGCTGCCGCGGGACCTGGTCGCCGAGGTGGCCGACGAGCTGAACGTCGCCGAGCTGACCGAGCTGTCCGCCGTGGAGGGCGACCTCGTCGACGTCAGCCTCAAGGTCGACTTCCGCGCCGTCGGACGGCGGATGGGCAAGCAGGTGCAGGCGGTGGCGAAGGCGGTCGCGGCGCAGGACGCCGCGACCCTGGTCGCGGCCTACCGGGCCGGCACGGCGACCGTGCCGGTGGACGGTGTCGACGTCCCGCTGGAGGACGGCGACCTCGTGGTCACCGAGACCCCGCGCGAGGGCTGGACGGTGGCCTCGGCCGGTGGCCTGACCGTGGCCCTGGACCTGACGCTCACCCCCGAGCTGGAACGGGCCGGACTGGTCCGCGAGGCCGTGCGGCTGGTCCAGGACCTGCGGAAGTCCTCCGGCCTGGAGGTCAGCGACCGGATCGAGCTCTGGTGGACCGCCGACGGCCAGCTGGCGCAGGCGCTCACCGAGGCCGCGCCCGCGCTGTCCGGCGAGGTCCTGGCCACGACCGTGCACGCCGAGACCGCAGGCGCCGGCGAGGGCACCGAGGGCCCGGACGGCTCCCGCTTCTGGCTGGCCCGGGCCGCCGGCTAGGCGGTCTGGCTCTTCGCGGCGGCCCGGCGGGAACGCTCGGCCGCCGCGAGGTGCTGGTCGGGGCAGCACACGCCGCACGCGGTGAAGCCGTCCTGGCGGGCCTCCACCAGCGGGAGCGGGATCTCCTCCGCACCGGCGGTCTGCGAGCAGCCGGCCAGGTGGTAGCGCGGGTGCTCGTCGACGACGACGACCTCGTCGGTCAGGTCGATGACCAGCAGCAGGTCGGTCACCTCGACCTCCTCCTCTGCCGGCTCCCCGTCCGAGGAGGTCGCACGGGTGGCGGCGGGCCGCGTGGCGCGCTTCCCGACGACCGGCTCCACCGCCCCCGGGGTCTCGGCGGCGACCACCGGCTCCTCGACGACCGCCGGTTCCTCGGCGACGACCACCGGCTTGCCGGCGACCACGGGCTCAGGGGCCGCCGCGGCCTTCGCTGCCGCGGCCTTCGCTGCCGTGGCGCGGTTGCGGCGGACCGTCTGCACGGTCAGCACGACCGCCGCCAGCCCGCTGACCCCCACCGCGGACCACAGCAGGACGGTGTCGCCGCCGGACAGGCCGCCCACCAGCAGGGCGACGGCGACGAGGACGAGCAGCCCAGCCAGCGCGATCACCCGGGGAGCGTAACCGGGCCCACACGCGCGAGAGCCCCCACCGACAGCTGTCGGTGGGGGCTCTCGCGGTGCTGGTGCCTTCTCTCAGGCGCCGGCGTGCTGGTTCTGCCGGGCGTTGGACGCCGGCTCCGCGGAACCGCGGCTGTCCAGGTCACGCAGGTGCGACTCGAGGTAGGAGCGCAGCCGGGTGCGGTACTCGCGCTCGAAGGTGCGCAGCTCCTCGATCTTGCGCTCCAGGCTGCTGCGCTTCTCCTCCAGCGAACCCATGACCTCGACGTGCTTGCGCTCGGCCTCCTGGTCCAGGGCCGTGGCCTTGGCGCGGGCCTCGCGCTCCATGGTGTCGGCGCGGGTGCGGGCGTCGCCCACCATCGAGTCGGCACGCTGCTTGGCCTCGGCCAGCTGCGCCTCGCTCTTGGTGCGGGCGTCGGTGAGCATCCGGTCGCTGTTGGTCTTGGCGGTGCCGACCAGCTGGTCGGCCTGCTGCTTGGCCTCGTTGACGTACCGGTCGGCCGTCTCGGTGGCCAGGGTCAGCATCCGGGAGGCGCGCACGCCGTCGTCCTCGCGGGACGGCGAGGCAGCGGGCGGGGGCGGCGGCGGGGCGGCAGCGGCCTGGACGGGCTCGGGCCGCTCGGCCGGACGCTCGTCCTTCGCGGAGGAACCACCGCTGCTGGTGCGCAGCTCGTTGTTCTCCTCGATCAGCCGGGCGAGCTCGGCCTCGACGACGTCGAGGAAGGCATCGACCTCGTCCTCGTCGTAGCCACGCTTGCCGATCGGCGGCTTCTTGAAGACGACGTTGTGCACGTCGGCGGGCGTGAGTGGCATCGGGTCACCTCGGGTCGGACGGGAGGAACAGGGACTGTGTCAGACGGGCGGCGTCCATCGGCCACCCAGGTCTGGCGAGCCCGTTCCGCGGAACGGGGATCACGCGAACTGGAAGGCCAAGGAGTCCACGATGCCGCGCAGGATGAACACGGCGATCAGGAGCACCATAAACCCGAGGTCCAACCTGATGGTGCCCAGGTTCAACGGCGGGATGACCTTGCGGATCGCCTTGAGCGGCGGGTCGGTCACCGCGTACACGACCTCGAGGCCCGCGGCGACGACGCCGGCGGGGCGCCAACTGCGGGCCAGGACCATCACCCAGTCCACCACGAAGCGGGCGAACAGCAGGATCAGGAACACGAGCAGCACCGATGACACGATCTGCAGGAGAAGGGACACGGTCCTCGCTCGCTCAGGGTGGGGCCGTGACCGGTGGTCACCAGCCCCACGGGGGGTCAGGACTGGTTGAAGAAGCCGCCCTCACGGATGCGGGCCTTGTCCTCAGCCGTCACGTCGGTGCCCTGCGGACTGATCAGGAACACCTTGGCCGTGACTCGCTCGATACTACCGTGCAGCCCGAACGACAGACCCGCGGCGAAGTCGACCAGGCGCTTGGCGTCCGCGTCGTCCATGTCGCTGAGGTTCATGATGACCGGCTGGCCGTCGCGGAAGCGCTCACCGATGGTGCGGGCCTCGTTGTACGTGCGGGGGTGCAGGGTGGTGATCTTGTAGGCCTTCACCGGCGGGGCGGTGACGACCGGGGGCAGAGGCGCGGCCACCGGCTCGCGCACGGCGAGCCCGGCGGCCAGCGGGCCGGAGGCGGCCGTGGCGGCCGTGGCACCCGTGGGGCGGCCCAGGCCGACCGACGGGGACGGCGCGGGGGCCAGGTCCAGCCGGCGGGGTGACCCGCTGCGGCGGGGCAGCACCGGCTCGGGGGCCAGCTCGGCGACCGGGACCTCCTCGGAGACGAACTCCTGCGAGGGGTAGTCGGTGTCGGCGTAGCCGTCCACCGGCTCGTCCCGGTAGCCGTACCGGTCGCGGCGGTCGGCGCGACCACCGGCGTGGCGGTCGTCCCGGTCGTCGTACTCGGACTGTCGCGCGTCGTACCGCCCGTAGGCGGCGCGGGCGTCGTCGTCCTCGACGAGCCCGAGGTAGATCCCCATCTTGCGCATGGCTCCGGCCATCGGAGGGCCCCCTCTCGTGTGTGTCGTGTGCGGTGTGTCGTGGCAGTGCGTCGTGTGCGGTGCGCAGTGCGTCTCGCGAGTCCCACGGGACCCACGTGTCACGCTGGTCCTGCTCCGGAGGCTAGGGGCCGCCGTCCGAACAGCGCGGTACCGACACGCACCAGCGTGGCGCCCACGGCGACCGCCTCCTCGAGGTCCGCGCTCATCCCGGCGGACAGCTCGGTGGCCTCCGGGTGGTCCCCGCGGACCCGCTCCCACAGGGCGCCGAGCTGGGCGAACGCCGGGCCGGGCGGTGCCTCGCGGGGGGCGACGGCCATCAGGCCGCGCAGCCGCAACGACGCCGATCCCGCGACCAGGTCGGCCAGCCCGGGGACGTCGCTGGGGTCGGCTCCCCGCGGGCCGCCGTCCGGCCCTCGGGCCCGCCGAGGTCGACCTGGACGAAGACGTCGGTGACCACCTCGGCCCGCTCGGAGACCCCGGCCAGCCGCTCGACGAGCGAGGCCCGGTCCACCGACTGCACGACGGCACCCAGGCCGACCACCGCGGTGGCCTTGTTGCGCTGCAACTGGCCGACCAGGTGCCAGCGGAGGTCGAGGTCGGCGAGCTCGGCGGCCTTGCCGGTCAGCTCCTGCACCTTGTTCTCCGCGAAGTCCCGCTGCCCCAGCGCTGCCAGCGCCGCGACGTCGGCGGCCGGCCAGGTCTTGCTGACCGCCAGCAGCGCGACGTCGGCGGGGTCCCGACCGGCGGCCCGGGCGGCGTCGTCGACCCGGGTGCGCACGGCGGTCAGCGCCTCGGTCATCCGGTCGGGGCTCAGCGGGGCTCCAGCCAGACGACGCCGGCCTGGCGCCCGGTGACGCCGTCCCGGCGGTGGCTGAACAGCACCCGGTCCTCCACCGTGCAGCGGGGGTCCTGCACCACCTGGCCGACCCCCGCGCGGTGCAGCGTCTGGGTCAGTCCGGCCCGCAGGTCCAGGGCGGGGGTGCCCCGGCGGGAGCGGACGGCGGCGTCGGGGGCCACCCGCGCCACCTCGTCGGCCATCGCCCGTGGCACCTCGTAGTCCAGTCCACAGACGGCGGGACCCAGCAGGGCCTGCACGTCCCCGGGCCGGGAGCCCAGGTCGGCCATCGCGCGCAGTGCGGCGGGGACGACGCCCTGGCGGACGCCCTCCCGGCCGGCGTGCACCGCGGCGACCACCCCGGCGACCGGGTCGGCCAGCAGCACGGGCACGCAGTCGGCGACCAGCACGCAGAGCACCAGGCCGGGGGTGGCGGTGACCAGGGCGTCGGCCTCGGGCGGCGGACCGGTCTGACGGCCGGTGACCACCTCGACGGCCGTGCCGTGCACCTGGGACATCCAGACCAGGTCGGCGGTCTCGACCCCCAGCTCGCGGGCCAGCCGCTCCCGGTTGGCCGTGACGGCGGCCGGGTCGTCGCCGACGTGCCCGCCCAGGTTGAAGTGGTGGTACGGGGACGACGAACGGCCGCCCCGCCGGTCGGTCACCACCCGTCGGGGACGGAGGGACCGGGTCGGCGGGGCGGCCGGATCGGTCGTGCTCATGCGCTCGTCGCTCAGGTCGAGCGGAGGAACTCGGGGATGTCGAGCTCCTCCTCGAAGTCCTCGGACGCCAGCGGGCGACGCTGACCGGAGACCGGGCCCGGGATGGGCGGCAGCGGCGGGACCGTGATGCCACCTCCTTGGGCCGGCTGACCGTGCCGGGGGGTGGAGGTCTGCCCGCCGGAGGTGTGGGAGGCCTGCTGGCGGGGCTGGGCGACCAGCCGCTCGCCGGTCTGGGTGGGCGCAGGGGTCTGCGGGCGCTGCGGGGTGACCGGCAGGGACTGGGTGGCCGGCGCCTGGGCGGCGGGCTGGGCGTCCTTGCGGTTGGTCCCGCTGGGCTTGCCGCCGTCGAACCCGGCGGCGATGACGGTCACCCGCACCTCGTCACCCAGGGCGTCGTCGATGACGGCACCGAAGATGATGTTGGCGTCGGCGTGCGCGGCGTCGGAGACCAGCGAGGCGGCCTCGTTGATCTCGAACAGGCCCAGGTCCGAGCCACCGGAGATCGACAGCAGCACGCCGTGGGCGCCCTCCATCGAGGCCTCCAGCAGCGGCGAGGCGATGGCCTGCTCGGCGGCCAGCAGCGCGCGGTTGTCCCCGCGGGCGCTGCCGATGCCCATGAGGGCCGAGCCCGCACCGGACATGACCGACTTGACGTCGGCGAAGTCCAGGTTGATCAGGCCGGGGGTGGTGATCAGGTCGGTGATGCCCTGGACACCGGACAGCAGCACCTGGTCCGCGGTGCGGAAGGCGTCCATCACGGACACGTTCCGGTCGCCCAGCTGCAGCAGCCGGTCGTTGGGGATGACGATCAGCGTGTCGCACTCGTTGCGCAGCTCGTCGATGCCGGACTCGGCCTGCACGGCCCGCCGCTTGCCCTCGAAGGAGAACGGGCGGGTGACCACGCCGATGGTGAGCGCGCCGAGCTTGCGGGCGATGGACGCCACGACGGGCGCGCCACCGGTGCCGGTGCCACCACCCTCGCCGGCGGTCACGAAGACCATGTCGGCGCCCTTGAGCACCTCTTCGATCTCCTCGCGGTGGTCCTCGGCGGCCTGGCGGCCGACGTCGGGCTGCGCGCCGGCGCCCAGGCCGCGGGTGAGCTCACGGCCGACGTCGAGCTTGACGTCGGCGTCGCTCATCAGCAGCGCCTGGGCATCGGTGTTGATCGCGATGAACTCGACGCCCTTGAGGCCGACCTCGATCATGCGGTTGACCGCGTTCACCCCGCCGCCGCCGATGCCGACGACCTTGATGACCGCGAGGTAGTTGTGCGGAGGTGTCATGGTGCTGGACCCTCATCCTCAGATTGAGCATTATGGTTATGTCAACTCGTCGTTGGTGACGAAGCTAGGTGCGCCGGGTGCCGCACGCCAGCACGCTCCGGTGGCCCGGCGTGTCGGCGACGAGGTGCCTCAGCGGGCGCCCTCGACCCGTCCGTCACTCGCGCCTCACGGCTGGTGACGACCCGCCCCGTGAGCGTCTCATCCCCGGGTCGAGCCCGGACGGGCGGCTCGGCCCCGTCTCGTTCGAGACCCGGCCCGCCCCGGGCGTGTCGCGGACCCCCGCACGAGCCTCAGCGCGGGAGCCGGCCCATCAGGTAGAACTCCTCGTTCGGCGGGATCGCAGCGACGTGCGCCAGCCGGTTGGACAGGGCGAAGAAGCCCACGATCATGCCCAGGTCCCACACGTCGTCCTGGGTCAGGCCGTGGCCCCGCAGGGAGGCCAGGTCCGCCGCGGTGACCTCCGCGGGGCGCAGGGCCAGGGTGACGGCGACCTCGAGCACCGCCTTCATCCGGGCGTCCACCGGGGCCTTGCGCCAGTCGACCGCGACCTGGTCGGCCAGGTGCGGGTCGCGGGAGCGCACCCGGGCGATGGCGCCGTGCGCGACCACGCAGTAGAGGCAGTCGTTGGCCGCACTGGTGGCCACCACGACGACCTCCCGGTCGGCCTTGGACAGCCCGGGGGTCTCCTTGTCCATCAGCGCGTCGTGCATGGCGAAGAACGCCCGCGCCTCGTCGGGACGCCAGGCCAGCGCGGCGAACACGTTGGGGAGGAACCCGGACTTCTCCTCGACCGTGTCGAACCTCTCCCGCAGGTCCTCGGGGAGGTCGGCGCGCTCGGGCACCGGGAAACGGCTGATCGGCTGGGGACCCGTCGGTGAGCTCATGGGGACACCCTGCCGTGCCTCACCGGAGGAGGGTCACCTCAGGACCACGGCCTCCGGGGAGCTGACGTCGATCTGGGCGGCCGGGTCGACGGTGCCGGCGGCCAGCTGGTCGAGCACCGCGGCGAGCACCTCGGCCTTGCGGTCGGCCTGCTCGGCGCTCCCCCACAGCACGGTGGTGCCGTCGACCAGGGTGAGGGTGACGTCGTCCCCGCCGGTGGCCGTCACCGACGTGACCTGGCTGCGGACGGCGTCGGGCAGGGACACCACCGCGGCCAGCGCCGCGCGGGTGGCGGCGTCGTCCGGGCCGGGGTCGGTGACCTGCAGCGGGACGACGCCGGCCGGCGCATCACCGGTGATCGTGTCGAACACGGTGCCGGTGGCGTCGACCAGCGAGCGCGTGCCCGCGGACTCGACGACCGCGACCGGCGTGCGCTCGACGAGGGTGACGACCACCCGGTCGGGCCAGCCCCGGGTGACCTCGGCGGAGGCGACCTGCGGCAGCGCGGACACCCGCGCGGCGGCGGCGGCGGTGTCGACCCGGACCAGCGGGGTGCCCTCGGCCACCCCGGCCACCTGGCGCACCTCCTCGACGCTGAGGGTCCGGGTTCCGTCGACCTGGACGGCACGCACGGCCAGCAGGGGGCTGGCCAGCACCACCCAGGCCGCCACGGCGACCAGCAGGACCGCCGACCCGAGCACGACCAGCCGCTTGCGCCGCCGGTCCAGCTTGGGCCGGATGCGGGTGACGGTCGAGCCGCCCGCGGGGGTCGCACCGCGCCGGGCGCCGCGGGTGCGGTCCCGGGTGGTGCTCCCCTGGCGGCTCACCGCTGGTCGTCCCCGGGCCGGTCGGTCAGGGCGGTGAGGATCTCCGGGCCGACCATGACGACGTCCCCGGCGCCCATCGTGAGCACCAGGTCACCGGGCCGCGCCCGGCCGGCGACCGCGGCGGCGGCCGCGGACCACGACGGCTCGAAGTGCACCCGGTCGGCCGGGAGAGGCACCCGGTCGGCGACCAGCGCGCCGGTCACCCCGGGCACCGGGTCCTCGCGGGCGCCGTAGACCTCCATCACCACGACCTCGTCGGCCAGCCCGAGGGCGGTGCCGAAGCCGTCGGCGAACTCGGCGGTGCGGCTGTAGAGGTGCGGCTGGAAGAGCACCACCAGGCGACCGTCGCCGACCACGGCGCGCGCGGCCCTCAGCTGGGCGGTGACCTCGGTGGGGTGGTGGGCGTAGTCGTCGTAGACCCGCACGCCGGCGGCGGTCCCCTTGAGCTCGAACCGGCGGTGCACGCCGCCGAAGCGGGCCAGGCCGGCCATCAGGTCGGCCGCCGGGAAGCCCAGCTCCAGGCCGGTCAGCAGCGCCGCGGCGCTGTTGAGGGCCATGTGCTCCCCGGGCAGCCGGATGGAGACCCGGCCGATCTCGGTGCCGTCGAGCACCGCGGTCCAGCTGGTGCCCTCGGGGCCGACGACGAGGTCGCGGACCTGCAGGTCGGCGTCCGCGCCCCGCCCGTAGGTGCGCACCCGGGCCGCGGTGGTCGGCACGTCGGCCAGCCGCGCGGCGCCCGGGTCGTCCCGGCAGAGCACCAGGAGCCCGGCGGGGTGGATCGTGCCCAGGAAGGTGTCGAACGCGGCCTCGACGGCGGCCAGGTCGCCGTAGTTGTCGAGGTGGTCGGCCTCGACGTTGGTGACGATGCCAGCGAAGGGGGCCAGCAGCAGGAACGAGCGGTCGCTCTCGTCGGCCTCGGCGACGAACACGTCGCCGCTGCCGGCGTGGGCGTTGGAGCCGGACTCGTTGAGGTCGCCGCCGATGGCGAAGGAGGGGTCGGCACCGCAGGCCTGCACCGCGACGGTGAGCATCGAGGTGGTCGAGGTCTTGCCGTGCGTGCCGGCGACGGCGACGCTGCGCCGCCCGGCCATCACCGCGGCCAGCGCGACCGCGCGCGGCAGCACCCGCAGGCCCCGTTCGCGGGCGGCGACCAGCTCCGGGTTGTCCGGGCGGATGGCGGTGGAGACGACGACGGTGCCGGCGTCGCCGAGGTGGGCCGCGTCGTGCCCGACCTCGATCCGGGCACCGAGGGCACCCAGCGCCAGCAGGGTGGGGGTGTCGCGCCGGTCGCTGCCGGAGACGGCGACCCCGCGGGCCAGCAGGATGCGGGCGATGCCGCTCATCCCGGCCCCGCCGATGCCGATGAAGTGCACCGCGCCCAGGGACTCCAGGGTCGGGATCGGGTCGCGCCAGGCGGCGACGTCGGCAGCACTCATCGGGCCACCTCCAGGGTCAGGTCGGCGAGCTTCTCGTCGGCGTCGGGCACCCCGGCCGCGGCGGCGTGCCGGGACAGCTCGGCCAGCCGGGCGGGGTCGGTGAGCAGCGGCAGCAGGGTGCCGGTGATCCAGGCCGGGGAGAGGTCGGCGTCGTCGACCAGCAGCCCTCCCCCGGCCTCGACGACGGGCAGGGCGTTGCGACGCTGCTCGCCGTTGCCGATCGGCAGCGGCACGAACGCCCCGGGCAGCCCGACGGCGGACAGCTCGGCCACGCTCACCGCGCCCGAGCGGCACAGGGCGAGGTCGGCCGCGGCGTAGGCCAGGTCCATCCGCTCCAGGTAGTCCACGACCACGTAGGGCGCCGAACCGGCCGGGCGGGCGGGCACGGACACCTCGGTGTTCTTCGGGCCCCGGGCGTGCAGCACCTGGACCCCGGCGGCGGTGAGCGCGTCGGCCGCGCCGGTGGCCGCGGTGTTCAGCGAGCGGGCGCCCTGGGAGCCGCCGAAGACCAGCAGGGTGGGCCGGTCGGCGTCCAGCCCGAAGTGCGCGCGGGCCTCGGCGCGCAGCGCCGCCCGGTCCAGGCCGGTGATGGCCGGGCGCAGCGGCATGCCCACGTGCACGGCGCCGCGCAGCGGGGTGCCGGGGGTGGTGACGGCGACCCGGGCGGCGATCCGGGCACCGACCCGGTTGGCCAGGCCGGGCAGCGGGTTCTGCTCGTGCACCACGACGGGCACCTTCTCCAGGCGGGCCGCCAGGTAGGCCGGCAGCGCGACGTAGCCGCCGAACCCGACGACGACGTCGGCATCCAGCTCGCGCAGCAGCGCCCGGGTGTCGGCGACCGACCGGCGGACCCGGCCCGGCACGCGCAGCAGGTCCGGGGTGGGCTTGCGGGGCAGCGGGACCGGCGGGATGAGCCGCAGCTCGTGCCCGCGGGCCGGGACCAGTCGGGTCTCCATGCCGCGTGCGGTGCCCAGGCAGGTCACCCGGGGGGTGCCGCCGGGGGTGTCGGTGCGCCGGACGAGGGCGTCGGCCAGGGCGAGCATCGGCTCGATGTGGCCGCCGGTGCCGCCGCCGGCGAGGACGACGCTGACGGGGCGGGAGCGGGTGGGGGGTGGCGCAGTCACGGGTGCAGTCTCACAGGGGTCGGGGGGCTCACCGGGGACGTGCGGGCCGGTCCGTCCGGGGACGGGGGGCACCCTGGCCTCGGGACGGGGTGCGGGACGGGGTGCGGGCCGGCGCGCTGCGCCCGGTCGGGCGGTCCCGGCCAGTCTGCCGGGCGGGGGGTGCGGCCGGTGCCGCGGGCGCCGGTGCCCGCCCGTCGCGGACCCGGGCCACGGTGCGCCCGGCCGGCCGACGCGGTGCGTCGGCGGTGGGACGACGGCGTCCCACGGTGGGCAGCGGGTCGACGGCGTTCGGGGGCACCGGCAGCAGCCAGCGACCCAGCCGGCCGAGCCGCCCGACGGGCACGGCCTGGCGGTGGGCCCGCAGGTGGGCGATGGCCTCGGGCTCGGAGCGGGCGAACCGGGCCAGCAGACCCACGATGAACAGCGTGATGACCATCGACGTGCCACCGGCGGAGACCAGCGGCAGCTGCACGCCGGTGACCGGGAGCAGCCCGACGACGTAGCCCATGTTCATCGTGGCCTGGCCGATCAGCCAGACGGTGATCGCGATGCTGGCGAGCTGGATGAACCGGTCGGCCGAGCGGCGGGCGATGCGGAAGCCGGCGTAGGCCAGCACGCCGTAGAGGGTGATCACGACCAGGCAGCCGAGGAAGCCGAGCTCCTCGCCGATGATCGCGAAGATGTAGTCGCTCTCGGCGTGCGGCAGCAGGTTCCACTTCATCCGGCTGTTGCCCAGCCCCACGCCCCAGAAGCCGCCGGTGGCCAGCGCGTAGAGGCCGCGGACGGCCTGGAACCCGTCACCGAGCGGGTCGGCGAAGGGGTCCAGGAACGAGGTGACCCGGGCCAGCCGGTAGGGCGCCAGGGCGACCATGAGCGCGACCGCCCCCGCCGCCAGCCCCACCCCGCAGGCGATCAGCCGCCCGGAGATGCCACCGGCCCAGAGCAGGCCGGCGAGCACCAGGCCCAGGCTGACCACCGCGCCCATGTCGGGCTCGAGGATGAGCAGCCCGCTGAGCATCGCGAACACCGGCAGCACCGGGACCAGCAGGGACGACGTGGTCAGCCAGCGCTCGCGGACGGCGATGACGTGCGCGCCCCACAGCGCGAAGACCAGCTTGGTGAACTCCGAGGGCTGGAAGTCCGTCACGCCCAGGTTGATCCACTGCCGGGCGCCGTTGAGCTCCTTGCCGATGCCGGGCACCAGCACGGCCATCAGCAGCACGAAGGACAGCAGCAGCGCGATGCCCGACCAGCGGCGCAGGTGCCCGACCGGCAGCCGCAGCGCCACGAACATGCCGATCAGCCCGACGAAGGCGACCGCGACCTGCTTGAGACCCGGCGCCCAGGGCGACCCGTCGTTGAGCGCGGACTCCATGCTGGAGGCCGAGAAGACCATCACCAGGCCGATGGACAGCAGCAGCCCGGCCGAGCCGAGCACCAGCTGGGAGCTGGTCATCGGCCCCTCGAGCCAGGCCGGCGCCCGGAACAGCGGTCCGCGGACCGCCGCCTCCCCCCGCTTGCGTGCGGCGGCGGACCCCGTGGCGGAGCGGGTGGTCGGGCGGGTGGTGGTCGTGCTGGCCATGCGGGCCCCCGTCAGCGCAGGGCGCGGACCGCGTCGGCGAAGGCGCGGCCCCGGTGCCCGTAGTCGGTGAACACGTCCATCGACGCGGCGGCGGGGGCGAGCAGCACGGTGTCGCCGGGACGGGCGAGCTGTACGGCTGCCCGCACCACCCGCTCCATCACGACCTCAGCCGTCTCTCCAGTCACACCCGTCACGGCTGCATCATCACCGCTGGGGACGACGATCCGTGGGACCGCGGGGGCGTGTCGGGCCAACGACCGGGCCAGCAGCTCCCGGTCGCGGCCCAGGAGCACCACCCCGGCCAGCCGGGCGGCCACCGCGGCCACCAGCGGGTCGACGTCGGCGCCCTTGAGCAGCCCGCCGGCGATCCAGACCACCCGGGGGTAGGCGGCCAGCGAGGCACCGGCAGCGTGCGGGTTGGTGGCCTTGCTGTCGTCGACGAAGTCCACCCCGTCCACCGTGCCGACCAGCACGTTGCGGTGCGCACCGCCGCGGAAGCCGGCCAGCCCCCGGCCGATGTCGGCCGCGGACACCCCGGCGACCCGGGCCAGCGCCGCGGCGACGAGGGCGTTGACCGCGTTGTGCGGTCCGCTCACCTGCAGCGCGGACTGCTCGACCAGCACCTCCCCGGCCGGGGAGGCCGCGAAGGCACGGTCGACCAGCGCGCCGGAGCGGACGCCGAGCTGACCGGGCTGGGGTTCCTCGAGGGTGACGGTCACCGGGTGCCGGTGCTCGCGGACCAGGGAGGCGGCGACCGGGTCGCCGGCGTCGGCGACGGCCACCGGGGTGAGCGCCAGGACGCGTGCCTTGGCGTCCCGGTAGGCCTCCGGGCTGCCGTGCCAGTCGACGTGGTCGTCGGCCACGTTCAGCACGGCCGCGGCGGCCGGGGCCAGCGACGACGACCAGTGCAGTTGGAAGCTCGACAGCTCGACCGCGACCGCGTCGAAGGTCGGCGTGCCGTCGGGCTCGACCGCGGTGACCACCTCGACCAGCGGGCGGCCCACGTTGCCGGCGGCGACCGCGCGGAGTCCGCCGGCCAGCAGCACCGACTCCAGCATGGTCACCGTCGTCGTCTTGCCGTTGGTGCCGGTGACGGCGTACCAGGGCGCCGGCTCCCCCGAGGGCAGCGGCAGCCGCAGCCGCCAGGCCAGCTCGGGCTCGCCGACCACCTCGATCCCGGCCCGAGCCGCCGACAGCAGCAACGGGGAGTCCGGGCGCCAGCCCGGGGAGGTGACCACGAGGTCGACGTCGTCGGGCACCTCGGTGACCGCGCCGAGCCAGACCGCACCCGCGGCCTCCAGCTCGGCCCGGGCGGCGGGTGCGCCGCCGTCGGCGAGCAGCACGGTGTCCCCGCGGGCCAGCAGCACCCGGGCGGCCGCGGCCCCGGACACCCCCAGGCCGCAGACGAGGACCCGACCGAGGGGGGCGTCCACCTACAGCCCCGTGAGGTCGAGCCAGTCGGCGTAGAACAGCCCGATGCCCAGGGCCACCGACATGGCGGTGACCAGCCAGAACCGGACGATCACGGTGTTCTCGGCCCACCCGGCCAGTTCGAAGTGGTGGTGCAGGGGCGCCATCCGGAAGACCCGGCGCCGGGTGGCCTTGAAGAACGCGACCTGGATGACCACCGAGAGCGTGATGGCCACGAAGAGCCCGCCGATGACGACCAGCAGCAGCTCGGTGCGGGTGACGATCGCGATGCCGGCCATCAGCCCACCGAGGGCCAGCGAGCCGGTGTCGCCCATGAAGATCCGGGCCGGGGAGGTGTTCCACCACAGGAAGCCCAGGCAGGCGCCCATCGCGGCCGCGGCCACCAGGGTCACGTCCAGCGGGTCGCGCACGGTGTAGCAACCGGCGACCACCCCGGCGGAGCAGTCGTGCCCGAACTGCCAGAACGACATGACCACGTAGGCGCCGAACACCATCGCCGAGCAGCCCGCGGCCAGCCCGTCCAGGCCGTCGGTGAGGTTCACCGCGTTGGAGAAGCCGGCGATGAAGAGGTAGGCCAGCACCATGAACAGCACCGCGGGCATCGCCAGCGGGGCGATCTCCCGGACGAAGGAGACCGTGGTGGAGGCGACCGCCTGACCCCCGGGACCGTCGCCCTCGATCAGCGCCAGGCCGGCGAAGACCAGGCCCACGACGAGCTGGCCGACCAGCTTGGCGGTCTTGTTCAGCCCCAGGCTGCGCCGGTGCGCGATCTTCAGGTAGTCGTCGAGGAAGCCGACCGTGCCCAGCCCGACCAGCAGGAAGAGCAGCAGCAGGCCGGTGGTGGTGACCCCGCGACCCTCCTGGCCGAGCAGGAACAGGTGGGAGATGAAGTAGCCGGCGACCGTGGCGAACACGATCACCGTCCCGCCCATGGTGGGCGTGCCCTTCTTGGACAGGTGGCTCTCCGGGCCGTCGTCCCGGATCTCCTGGCCGAATCCCCGGCTGCGGAAGGCCTTGATGGCCACCGGGGTCAGCAGGATGGAGATGACCAGGCCGAAACCGGCCGCGACGAGGACGGACTTCACGAGGGGGCTCCGTCGGTGAGGAGATCGGCGGCCAGCTGCTCGAGGCCGTAGGAGCGGGAGGCCTTCACCAGGACGACGTCGCCCGGGCGGAGCACCCCCGCGAGCAGCTGGCGGGCGGCGGCCCGGTCCGGCACGTGCACCGACTCCTCTCGCAGGGCGCGTGCCCCGGCAGTGATCCCCGCGGCGTCCGGGCCGACCGCGACGAGGAGGTCGACCACGGCGGCGGCGTCCGCGCCGAGCCGGGCGTGGGCGGCGTCGGCACCCGGGCCGAGTTCGCCCATGGCACCCAGCACGGCGACCCGGCGGGTGCCGGTCATCCCGGTCAGGGCGGCCAGGGCGGCCCGCATCGACTCGGGGTTGGCGTTGTAGGCGTCGTTGACCACCGTCACGCCGTCGGGGCGCTCGGTGACCTCCATCCGCCAGCGGCTCTGCGCGGTGGCACCGGACAGCCCGGTCGCGACCTGGGCGGGGGTGAGCCCGGCGGCGAGCGCGGCGCCGGCGGCCGACAGCGCGTTGGCGACCTGGTGGGCGCCGACGACCCGGAGCCGGACCGGGTGGGTCTCCCCCGCGGCGTGCAGGGTGAACGAGGCCCGAGCGGCGCCGTCGAGCTCGACGTCGGTGGCCCGGACGTCGGCGTCGTCCGCGGTGCCGGTGAGCAGCACCCGGGCGGTGGCCCGGTCGGCCATGGCGCGCACCCGCGGGTCGTCGGCGTTGAGCACCGCGACCGACGCGGCGGCCTCGGCCAGCTCGCCCTTGGCGGTGGCGATCACGTCGGCGCTGCCGAACTCGCCCAGGTGTGCCGAGCCCACGTTGAGCACCACGCCGACGTCCGGGCGGGCGACGGCGCAGAGCCGGGCGACGTGCCCGACGCCGCGGGCGCCCATCTCCAGGACGAGGAAGCGGGTGTCGGCGTCGGCGGCCAGCACGGTCAGCGGCAGGCCGATGTCGTTGTTGAACGAGCCGGGTGGGCTGACCGTGGCGCCGACGGTGCCCAGCACCTGGCCGAGGAGGTCCTTGGTGGAGGTCTTGCCCGACGAGCCGGTGATGCCGACCGTGGTCAGGCCGGTGAGCCGCTCGTGCACCGCGTGCGCGAGCCGGCCCAGGGCGACCACCGGGTCGGCGACCACGACCACCGGGGTGCCGGCGTCGTCGGGCCGGGTGGACAGCGCACCGACCGCGCCGGCGGCAGCGGCCGCGGCGAGGAAGTCGTGGCCGTCGACCCGCTCGCCGGGCAACGCGACGTACAGGTCGCCGGGGCCGGCGGTGCGGGAGTCCACGATCACCGACCCGGTGACGGTCGCGTCGGTGCCGGTGAGCTCGCCGCCCACGGCGGTGGCCACCTCGGTGAGGCTGAACGGGATCACGCTCGCGCCTCCAGTGCTCGTCGCAGTTCGACCCGGTCGTCGAAGGGGCTGATCACACCGGCGACGTCCTGGCCGGTCTCGTGGCCCTTGCCGGCGACCAGCAGGGTGTCACCCGGACCTGCGGCCGCGACCGCCGCCTCGATCGCGGCGCGCCGGTCGCCGACCTCCAGCACCTCGGCGCCGGCGTCGACGGGGACACCGGCCAGCATCTCGGCGCGGATCGCGGCCGGGTCCTCCGAGCGCGGGTTGTCGTCGGTCACCACCAGGAGGTCGCTGCCCGCGGCGGCCGCCGCGCCCATCCCGGCCCGCTTGCCGGGGTCGCGGTCCCCGCCGCAGCCGAGCACGGTGAGCACCCGGCCGGTCGTGGTGGCCCGCAGCGCCGTGAGCGCGGTGGCGACCGCGTCGGGGGTGTGCGCGTAGTCCACGACGGCGACGAAGGGCTGCCCGGCGTCCACCGGCTCCATCCGGCCCGGGACGACGGTCGCGGCGATGCCGGTCAGCGCGTCGTCCACCGCGACCCCGACGGCGTCCAGCAGGGCGACGGCGAGCACCGCGTTGGCCACGTTGAACGCCCCGGGCAGCCGCAGCCGGGCCGGCCAGGAGCGCTCGCCGGGGCCGTGCAGGGTGAAGGCCGAGCCGCCGTCGAGCGTCGTCGTCACCTCGGTGGCGCGCCAGTCGGCGGCCGCACCCCGGCCGGAGACCGTGGTGGTGCGCTCCCCCACCAGCCGGCGGCCGTGCTCGTCGTCGACGTCGACCACCTCGCGGGCGGCGCGGCCGTCGAAGAGCCGGGCCTTGGCCTGGAAGTAGCTCTCCACGTCGCCGTGGAAGTCCAGGTGGTCGCGGGAGAGGTTGGTGAACCCGGCCGCGGCGAACGCGACGCCGCCGACCCGGCCCAGCACCAGGGCGTGGCTGGAGACCTCCATGACCACCGCGCGCACCCCGTCGCGGCGCATGCCGGCGAGCAGAGCGTGCAGGTCGGGGGCCTCGGGGGTGGTGCGCACGCTGGGCAGTTCGGTGACCACGGGGGCGCCGTCCGGGCCGGTGCCGCGGGTGCGGGTCTGCACGGTGCCGATCAAGCCACTGCTCCAGCCGGCCGCGGCGAGCCCGGCCTCAACCAGGTAGGCCGTCGTCGTCTTGCCGTTGGTGCCGGTGATGCCCAGCACCGTCAGCGCCTCGCTGGGCCGCCCGTGCACCCGGGAGGCGACGTCACCGAGCACCGCCCGCGGGTCGGGGACGACGCACACCGGGACGCCGGTCGCCGTGCAGGCCTGCTCCCCGGCGGGGTCGGTCAGCAGCGCGACGGCTCCGCGCTCCACGGCCTCGGCGGCGAAGGAGGCACCGTGCACCCGGGCCCCGGGCAGGGCGGCGTACAGGTCACCGGGACCGACCCGGCCCGAGGCCAGGGTCACCCCGGTCAGCGTGGTGCCGGGATCGCCCTGGACGGGCCGGCCGAGGAGGTCGGCCAGCTGCGACAGGGGGGTGCCCACAGCAGTGCTCACGGGACTCCAATCTACCGGCGTGCCGACCTCCACCCGACCAGCGACCCGGGGTGGCCGGGTCGCCGGTGCCTCACTCGGTGGGGGCCGTGCCGGTCAGCTGGAAGTCCGGACGGGTGGTGCCCGAGGGCGTCACGCCGGCCGCGGTGAGGGCGTACTGCATGACGTCGGCGAACACCGGGGCGGCGACCTGGCCGCCCTCGGCGGAGCTGGTCGGGCGCTCGAGGTCGACGGCCACCACGTAGCGGGGGGCGTCGGCCGGGGCGAAGCCGACGAAGGTGGTGAAGTAGCCGCCGCCCTCGTAGCAGGAGCAGTCGGGGTTGGCCCGCTGCGCCGTCCCGGTCTTGCCGGCGACCCGGAAGCCGTCGACCTCGCCCAGGGGCGCGGTGCCGCCGGGGCCGACCACGGCCTCGAGCATGTAGGCCAGCTGGTCGGCGGTGGACTCGCTGACCACCCGCGTGCCCGCGGGCTGCTGGGTCGGGGTGACGGTGCCGTCGGCGGCGGTCACCGAGGAGACCAGCCGGGGCTCGATCCGGACGCCGCCGTTGGCGATGGTCTGGTAGACCGACGCCATCTGCAGCGCGGTCACCGAGACGCCCTGCCCGATCGGGATGTTGGCCGCCCGGCTGGCGGTCCAGTCCGCGGAGTCCTGCAGGATGCCGGCGCTCTCCCCGGGCAGCTCGACGCCGGTGGTGGAGCCCAGGCCGAAGGCCCGCATGTACTCCTCGAGGCGCTCGTCGCCGACCTCGCGGGCCAGCATGATCGTCCCGACGTTGCTGGACTTGGCCAGGATGCCGGTGACGGTCCAGTCGATCGGGGCGTGGTCGTGGGCGTCGGTGACCACCCGGTCGCCGGCCTGGATGTGGCCGGGCACCGACAGCACGGTGTCCGGGGTGGCGACGCCCTCCTCGACGGCGGCGGCCAGGGTCACCGCCTTCATCACCGAGCCGGGCTCGAAGACGTCGGAGACCGCGGCGTTGCCCAGCAGCGAGGGGTCGGTGGAGCGCGCCTGTGCCGGGTCGTAGCCCGGGCAGGTGGCCATGGCCACGATCTCCCCGGTCTGCACGTCCTGGACGACCCCGGAGCCGCGGGTGGTGAGCCCGTTGGCGCACTCGGTGTCCAGCCGCTGCTGCAGCATGAACTGCAGGTCCTCGTCGATGGTCAGCGTGACGGTGCCGCCGTCCACCGCGGGGGTGGAGTCGTCGATCCCGGCCGGGATGGGCACGCCACCGGCGCCGGTCTCCACGCGGCGCTCGCCGTCGCTGCCGGCCAGCACGTCCTGGTAGGTCTGCTCGATGCCGGCCAGCCCGTCGCCGTCCCGGCCGACGAAGCCGACGATCTGCCCGCCGACGGTGCCCGCGGGGTAGAGCCGCACCGGGTCGTCCTCGAAGAAGATCCCGGCGAGCCCGAGCTCGGTGATCGCGTCGGTGGTGGCGGTGTCGACCTGCTCGGCGAGGACCTGGTAGCGACCGTCGGCCGACAGCTGCTCGGTCAGCGTGGAGACCGGGACGTCGAGCAGGGTGGTCAGCGCCAGCGCGGTGCGCGAGGGGTCGGTGACGATCGAGGGGTCGGCGACCACCCGGCTGGCCTGCACCGAGTAGGCGAGCCGGTTGCCGTCCCGGTCGACGATCTCGCCGCGGATGGCCGCGATGTCGAAGGTCTGCATGCGGTCGTTCTCCGCGGCCTGCGCGTAGGCGCCGCCGTCGATGCCCTGCAGCACGACGAGCTTGCCGACGACCGCGACCAGCAGTACGACCATGAAGCCCAGCCCGAGCCGGTTGCGGCGGGTGCGCATCTGCGGCGACATGCCGCGGGCGCGGCGGGTGCCCGGCTCGCGGCGCGGACGCAGGGCGTCGCGGCTGCCCGCGGGACGGGTGCCGGACCCGGCGGGGCGGGGGGCGCGGCGGGACGGGTCGGAGGGTCGGGTCGCCACGGGTGTCAGCCTCCGGCCGGGTCTGCGCCGGGCACGGTGGCCGGTGCGGGGGTGCCCCGGACGACGGAGGTGCCGTCGGGGGCGATGACGAGGTGGCCGGCCGCCCCGGCGGGGACCAGCCCGGCGGCCGCGGCCGCGGCGGCGAGCTCGGCCGGGGTGCGGGCGGTGGTGACCTGCTGCTCCAGCCGCTCGACCTGCTGGGCGAGCTCGGCGTTGGCGGCCCGCTGCTGGGTGGCGTCCAGGGAGTTCACCGCGATGGCGGTGTTGAGCAGCAGCAGGGCGAGTGCGGTGCCGGCCAGCAACGACACCACGAGGACGACGAAGGGCGCCCGACGGCGCTTGGGGGCGGCCACCCGGCGCGGACGGGCCGGCGTGCCGACCGGGGCCGAGACCAGCCGCAGCGCCGGCCGGACGTGCACCGGGCCGGTCCGCCGGGTCGGCCGCGGGTTCGCGCGGGGGCTCGTGCGGGGACTCGTGCGGGGGCTGGCGGGTGCGGTCGCCCGGGCGCGGAGCGACCCGGTGTGGACCCGTGCGGTGGCGCTCATCGGGCTGCCCTCCGGAGGCGAACGGCTGCGCGGACCCGGGCCGAGGCGGCTCGGGGGTTGTCGGTGGTCTCGGCGTCGCTCGGGGCCTCGCCGCCCCGGGTGAGCAGGCGCAGCGTGGGCGCGAGCTCGGGCATCGGGAACGGCATCTCCGGCGGCGTGCCGTCGGTCGCGCCGACGGCGAGGGCCTGCTTCACGATCCGGTCCTCCAGGGAGTGGAAGGTGATGACGACGAGCCGGCCGCCGACGGCGAGGGCCTCGACGGCGTCGGGCAGCACCCGGGTGAGCACGCCGAGCTCGTCGTTGACCTCGATCCGCAGGGCCTGGAAGGTCCGCTTGGCCGGGTGCCCGCCGGTGCGCCGGGTGGCGGCGGGGATCGAGTCGCGGACCAGCTCGGCGAGGCGGGCGGTGCCGGTGAAGGGCTCCTTCTCCCGTTCCCGCAGCACCGCGGAGGCGATCCGGCCGGCGAAGCGCTCCTCACCGAAGGTGGAGAGCACCCGGGCGAGCTGCCCGTGGGAGTACGTGTTCACCACCTCGGCGGCGGTGAGCGGGGTGCTGGGGTCCATCCGCATGTCCAGCGGGGCGTCGGTGGAGTAGCTGAAGCCCCGGCTGGGCCGGTCCAGCTGCAGCGAGGAGACACCGAGGTCGAAGAGCACGCCCTGCACCTCGTCGATGCCGAGCTCGGCGAGCACGTCGGCCAGCTCGTCGAAGACCGCGGGGACCAGGGTGACCCGGTCGGTGTGGCCGGCCGCGGCGATCCGGCGGGCGGCCTCGGCCCGGGCGTCGGGGTCGCGGTCCAGGCCGATCAGCCGCAGACCGGGGTGCGCGTCCAGCAGGGCGAGGGAGTGCCCGGCCAGGCCCAGGGTGCAGTCGACGAGGACGGCGCCCTCGGTGGCGAGGGCGGGACCGAGGAGCTCGACGACCCGGTCGAGCAGCACGGGGACGTGCAGCGCGGGCTCGCGCGGCTCGTCGGCGCTCATGGCGGGTCCTCTCGGTGCGTCCTGCAGTGAGGTCGTCGGCCCAGCCGTGGGCCGACGGGGTGTGGCTGTGACTGCTGGTGTCTCGTGGTGCTGGTGGGGTTCGCGAGGTCCGGGTGGTCCCCGGGCCGGTGGAGCGGGGTGGGTGTCCGGGATCGCCCCGGGGGTCCTGCGAGGTGGTGCGGGGTGGCACGGCCTCCCCGGCGGGGCCCGCCTGGCACCGGGGAAGTGCGCCAGGAGGGGCCCCGCAACGGGGTGTGGCTGCTGCTCGGGGTCAGGGAGCAGGTGCTGCGGTTCGTGCTGGGTGGTGCTCTCGTGTCCGCACCCGGTGGTCCAGCCGCGGGGAAGTCGGCTGGTCCGTGGTCCCGAGCCGCGGGGAAGTCGGCTCGGTGGTGGGGCGGAGTGGGGTGGGTGGGGCGCGGTGGGGACCTGCGGCGGTCGCCGTCAGGACAGCGTCGGCACCCCCTCGCTCTCGCTGGACGCGTAGGCGGCCTCCTGCTCGGCGACGTAGTCGTCCCAGCGGGTGGCGTCCCAGATCTCGAAGCGGGTGTCGACACCGACCACGACGACGTCGCGGTCCAGGCCGGCGTACTCGCGGAGTCCGGCGGGGAGGGTGATCCGCCCGGTCTTGTCCGGCTCGAGCTCGACCATCGAGCCGAAGCCCAGTCGGGCCATCGCGCGGCGTCCGGCGTCGTCGCGGGCCATGGTGGCCGCGCGGGCCGCCTGGATCTCGGCGACGCGGGCGTGGGTCAGGGCGTAGACGCAGTTCTCCTGGCCCTTGGTCAGCACGACGCCGTCCGAGACCAGGTCGCGGAAGCGGACCGGGAGGGCCAGTCGGCCCTTCTCGTCCAGGCGGAGGGCGTGGCTGCCGAGGAACACCGGTCCACCACCCCCACCTGCTCTTCCCGGGGGCCCGCCAGGTCCCCCTGTGGGCCCTGCCTCCCCATCGGGCGCCACAGTAACCCACCCGGCCCCACCAGGCACCACAACTCGCCCCGTGTCCCCCCGCGCTCCACCCCGCTCCCCCGGCCGGTCCCGCGAGGCCCCGATCCGGCCCTGCCCCGCAGGTCAGGCCCGAGGACGGCGGGACGAGACCCGCCGGGTCCGGTTCACCGGCACGTACGGTGAGCGGCGTGACGGAGGCGACAGCGACCCCCTCGACCGGTCAGCACCACCGGGGGGCCGGCGACCACGACGACCCGGTCGACGTCGCCGCCGAGGGCGCGCGCATCGCCGCGGCCATGAGCACCGTCGTGGAGGGCAAGCCCGACGTCGTCCGGCTGGTGCTGGTGGTGCTGCTGGCCGAGGGTCACCTGCTCATCGAGGACGTGCCCGGCGTCGGCAAGACCACGCTGGCCAAGTCGCTGGCCCGCTCCATCGACTCCACCGTCCGGCGGATCCAGTTCACCCCGGACCTGCTGCCCAGCGACGTCACCGGGGTGGCGGTCTTCGACCAGGAGACCCGCAGCTTCGAGTTCCGCCCGGGTGCGGTGTTCGCCAACCTGGTCGTGGCCGACGAGATCAACCGGGCCTCCCCCAAGACCCAGTCGGCGCTGCTGGAGTGCATGGAGGAACGGCAGGTCACCGTGGACGGCACCACCTACGAGCTGGCCAGGCCGTTCATGGTGCTGGCCACCCAGAACCCGCTGGAGATGGAGGGCACCTACCCCCTCCCCGAGGCCCAGCGCGACCGCTTCACCGCCCGGGTGTCGATGGGCTACCCCGACCGCGAGGCCGAGCTGGCCATGCTCGACGAGCGGGAGACCCGCGACCCGCTGGCCGCGCTCACCCCGGTCGCCGACGCCGCCCTGGTCCGCCGGCTGGTCGACGGGGTGGCCCTGCTGCACGTCTCGGACGCACTGCGCCGCTACGTGGTCTCCCTCGTCGAGGCCACCCGGCGCAGCCCGGACCTCCGGCTGGGCGCCTCCCCCCGGGCCGGACTGCAGCTTCTGCGCGCCGCCCGCGCCGCCGCCGCGCTCGCCGGCCGGGACCACGTGCTCCCCGACGACGTGCAGGCGATGGCCGGCCCGGTGCTGGCCCACCGGCTGCTGCTCACCCCCGACGCCGCCCTCGCCCGCCGCGGCACCGACCGGGTGGTGGCCGACCTGCTGACCGCCGTCCCGGTCCCCCGCGAGCGCTGACTCCCCCGTCGTGTCCCGTCGTGGCCGGCTGGCCGAGCTCACCTCCTCGCTGACGCTGCGCGGGGGCTGCCTGGTCGCGGCCGGGGCCACCCTGGTCGCCCTGGGCGCCCTGCTCGGCGAGCGCTCCCTGGTGCAGCTGGCGGTCTTCGTGCTGGCGCTGCCGGTGCTCTCGGCGGTCGGCGTCGTCCGGGCCCGGTTCCGCCTGGCCACCCGGCGCACGGTGACCCCCGCCCGGGTGCCGCGCGGCCAGGACGCCGAGGTGCGCCTGGAGGTCACCAACACCGACCGCCGACCCGGGGGCATGTGGATGCTGTCCGAGCAGCTCTCGCCCGACCTCGGCGGCCGACCCCGGTTCCTGGTCGAGCGGCTGCCCAGCGGCGCCACCGCGGCACTGCGCTACGGGGTGCACGGCGCCCGGCGCGGCCGGCACGTGCTGGGCCCGCTGCGGCTGCGCCTGGTCGACCCCTTCGGCCTGGTGCTGCGCACGACCGCCGGGGTGGACACCGCGACCCTGCTCGTCGTCCCCCGGGTGCGCCCGCTGGGCCCGCTGTCGCTGTCCGGGGGCACCGGCGGGGGCGCCGAGGGCGCCCGCCGGTCCTTCGCCGTGCACGGTGAGGACGACGTCAGCACCCGGGAGTACCGCCGTGGTGACGACCTGCGCAAGGTGCACTGGCGGGCCACCGCGCGCACCGGTGAGCTGATGGTGCGCCTGGAGGAGAAGCCCTGGCGCTCCTCGGCGTCCCTGCTCGTGGACACCCGGCAGCGCGCCCACCTGCTCGGCGGCGCCCCCGCCCAGGGCCCGGCCGGGGACGACGCTCCCCCGCCGGACACCCTGGAGTGGGTGGTCGAGGCCGCGGCGAGCATCGGGGACCACCTGCTCGCCCGCGGCGCCGACCTGTCGGTGGTGACCGACGTGGGCGTGCTGACCCCGGCCGCCGGGCGGGGCGGGTTGAGCCGGGTGGAGCTCTCCGAGCGGCTGGCCGGGCTGAGCCCCTCCCGACTGACCGACCTGGACACCGGCCTGCAGGCGCTGCGCCGGGCCGCCGTCGAGGGACCGGTGGTCTGCCTGCTGGGCGCCGTCGGACCCGACGAGGTGGCCGAGCTGGTGCGGGCCCGCTCCGGGCCGGGCACCGACGTCGCCGTGCTGGTCGACGTGGTCGCCTGGCACGACGCCGGCGCGACCCGCTCGCGGCGCGGCGGGCTCACCGGCTCGGCGCGGGCCGAGCTCGCCCGGCAGCGCGAGGACGCCGCCGCGCTGCTGCGCGCCGCCGGCTGGCGGGTGGTCACCGCAGGGCCCCAGGACACCGTCGAGGCCGTGTGGGCCCGGCTCGCCGGCGCGGACACCACGGCGGTGCCGGCGTGAGCCGGACCGGCTGGGTCGGCAGCTCGGTGGCCGCGGCCGTCGCGGTGCTGCTGGGCTCCCTCGCCCTGGGCCCGGTGTTCGCCGCCGGGTCGTGGTTCCCGCCGGGGGCCTTCCTCGTCGTCGTCGTGGCCGCGACCGGGCTCGCCGTCCGCGCGCTGCTGGCCCGCACCGACCGGGCCGACGGCGTGCTGGCCGGGCTGCTGCCCCCGCTGGTGCAGGTGCTCGCCGCGGCCACGGCGCTCACCGTCGTCTTCACCCCCGGGCGGGCCTGGGGCGGCGTGCTGCCCACCCCCGGGAGCCTGGCCGAGCTGGGCGCGTTGTTCGCCGAGGGCGCGTCGGAGATCCAGGAGCAGGCCACCCCGGCCCTGCCGCTGACCGGGCTGGTCGCGCTCACCACGCTGTTCCTCACCACGCTGGCGCTGGCCGTCGACCTGGTGGCGGTGGCCGGCCGGCAGCCCACCCTGGGGGGCCTGGCGCTGCTGGTGCTGGCCTGCATCCCGGTGGCCACCGTGACCGGCGACGTGTCGCTGGTGGCGTTCCTGGGCCCGGCCGTGGGTTTCGGCGTCCTCCTGTGGGCCGACCAGCGCAGCAGGCTGGCCGACCGGGCGCGCTCGGGGCCGGGCGCCGCCCTGGGCACCGGCACCCTGCCCGCCCTGCGCACCGGGGTGCTGGCGCTGGTCGCCGGGATCCTGCTGCCGGCCTTCGTGCCGATGCTGGCCGAGGGCTCCTTCGCCACCGGCCTGGGCACCGGGGACGGCCCCGGTGGCGGGTCGAGCACCGGCACCGCGCTGGACCCCCAGGCCGCTCTGCAGGGCCAGCTCACCCAGCCCACCCCGATCGACCTGCTGACCCTGGACACCACGGTCGTGGACCCCGAGTACCTGCGTGCCGTCGCACTGGACGAGTACACCGACGAGGGCTGGGGCATCGGGAACCTCGACGGCACCACCTCGGTCGCCGACTCCGACGAGCTGGCCCCGCTGCCCGGCGGCGTCGACAGCCGCCGGGTCACCGCCCGGATCACCGCCGTCGAGCACGCCGACCGCTTCCTGCCGGTGTTCGCCTCCCCGCTGTCGGTCGAGGTCACCGAGGACGACGGGGAGGGCAGCGACGACGGCCCCTGGCGACTGGACGCCGACAGCAGCACCGTCTTCGGCCGGGACGGCGCCCGCACCTCGGGGCGCTCCTGGGAGGTCGTCGCCCAGGAGGCCCGGCCCACCGCCGGGCAGCTGGCCCAGAGCCGGCCGCTGCCCGCCGACGACCCGCTGCAGGCCGCCTACACCGCGCTGCCCGAGCTCGACCCCCGGGTCACGGCCCTCGTCGACCAGCTGACCGACGACGGCCAGTCCCCCGCCGAGCGGGTGCAGGCGGTCTACGGCTTCCTCACCGACCGGGCCAACGGCTTCGTCTACAGCCTGACCACCGAACCCGGCACCACCGGCGACGACCTGGCCGACTTCCTCGAGCTGCGCCGCGGCTACTGCGAGCAGTACGCCGGGGCGATGGCCGTGCTGACCCGCGCCGCCGGCGTGCCCTCCCGGGTGGTGCTGGGCTACACCCCCGGTGACCGGCAGCCCGACGGCACCCGGCTGATCACCACCGCCGACGCGCACGCCTGGGTCGAGGTCTGGTTCGACGGGCTCGGCTGGGTGCCCTACGACCCGACCCCGATCGACGTGGCCCGCCGGGTCGACCTGCCCTGGGCACCGCGGGCCGACGGCGAGAGCGGGCCCACCGACCAGGCACCGGAGGCGGTGCCCACCGCCGCCGGTGGGCTGCCCACCGCCGAGCTCGACCGCGACGACCAGTTCACCCCCCTCGACCTGCCCTCGACCCAGCAGGCCGGTACGCCGTGGGGCGTCGTGGCGGCCGGCACCGGCGGGACGCTGCTGCTGGCCGCGCTGCTGGCCACCCCGGGGCTCCTCCGGCGGGCCCGCCGCCGGCGACGGCTGTCCTCGGGCTCGGCCGGTGACGCCTGGGACG
Source organism: Geodermatophilaceae bacterium NBWT11 (assembly GCA_014218215.1). NCBI lineage: Bacteria > Bacillati > Actinomycetota > Actinomycetes > Geodermatophilales > Geodermatophilaceae > Geodermatophilaceae bacterium NBWT11. Next base: position 3,815,819 of record CP043652.1, on the reverse strand, counting down.
AGCTGCTGGCGACCACCACCGACCTCGGGGTGCCGGTGGCCGCGAGCGGGACCCCCCGCCAGGTGGCCCGCGGGCTCGCCGAGATGGTGGCCCCCGTCGACCGGCCCGCCGTCACCGCCGTGCGGGACCTCGCCCTGGCGCTGGAGGCCTCGGTGTACGGCCGGCCCGCGGCCGCCGGCACGGGGGCCGACCTGGCGGTGTCCTCGGCCGTGGTGGACCGCGCGCTGCGGGCCACCGTGCGCCGCCGGGACCGCTGGCGCTCGCGGGTGTGGCCGGCCTCCACGGTGGAGGACGCCGTCCGCTGGGTCGCCGCGCACACCCCGCGCCGGCGCAGCACCCGCCCTGCCTGAGCCTCGCCCCCCGGGACGACAGCAGCCGCCGCCCCCCGTGGGGGCGACGGCTGCTGGGCGGCTGGTGCGGCTACTGGTCGTAGCGGCGGCGGAAGCGCTCCTCGAGACGGTCCTTGAGGGGCTGGCGGCGGGCCTTGGCGGCCTTGCCGCGGCCGGTGGCCGCGCTGGAGCCGCCGGTGGCGGGGGCGGGCCCGCTCTCGACGGCGCCGGTGGCCGCGGCGTAGTTGAGGACACCGAGGGTGGCTCCGCCGAGCATCACCAGGAAGCCGACGACCCCCAGCGGCACGGACGGGACGACGGCGCCGCCGACGAGGACGGCGAGGCCGGCCACGACGAGCAGGGCGCCGAGCTGGAGCTTGCGGCGGGCCTTCTGTCGGCGGTCACCGGTGCGCACCTGCGAGGCGAACTTCGGGTCGTCGTCGACGAGCGCACGCTCGATCTGCTCCAGCAGTTTCTGCTCGTGCTCGGAGAGCGGCACGACGACCTCCTGAGGTCCAAGCCCGGGGCCGCCGGTGGCGGTCCGCCGGCGGTGAGTCCGAGGATACGAGCCTTGCGCAGGCAGCGAAAGGCGAGTGGTCCCCGACACGGGTCCGGTGTGCCCCGATCACCCGCCCGGGGTGGTCGAGGGACGTCGGACGACGTCTGCGCAGAGGACGAACCGGGCCACCGGGACGTTCCCGGGGCCCCTGTCTGCCCGGTCACCCGCCGATCCGGCGGACGTCGGGACGGTCGGGTCGAGGCACCGCCTGGGAGCGGCCGACGACCCCGTCGCGGCGCAGCAGGGTGGCCGGTCGCACCGCGCCGGCCCCGAACCGGCGGGCGGCCCGGTCGGCGGCCAGCTCGGCGTCGCGCCGGCCGTGCTCCCGGGCGCCGAGGACCAGCTGGGTGGGGGTGGTGTCGACGTCGGCCAGGCCCTCGGCGCGCACCCCGACCAGCCGGATCCGGGCCCGGTCGAGCCCGAGGCCGTCGAACAGGTCGCGGGCGGTGTCGTAGAGGTCCTGGGCGACGTCGGTGGGGGTCTTCAGCGTGCGGGACCGGGTGATGGTGTGGAAGTCGGAGAACCGGACCTTGAGGGTGATCGTCCGGGCGACGTACCCGGTGGAGCGCAGCCTTCCCGCGGTGCGCTCGGACAGGTGCAGCAGCTCGCGGTGGATCACCACCGGGTCGTCGACGTCGGTGCCGAAGGTCTCCTCCGCCCCGGTCGACTTCTCCGGCTCGTCGGGCACCACCCGGCGGGGGTCGCGGCCCCAGGCCAGCTCGTGCAGGTGGCTGCCCGCGGCGTGGCCCAGCGCGCGCTGCAGGGTGCGGGCCGGCACGTGCGCCAGGTCGCCCACGGTGCGCAGCCCGAGCCGGACCAGCAGCTCCTCGGTCTTGGCGCCCACGCCCCACAGCGCACCGACCGGCAGCGGGTGCAGGAAGTCCATGACCTCGGGCGGGCGGACCACCATCAGCCCGTCGGGCTTGCTGCGGGTGGAGGCCAGCTTGGCCACGAACTTGCTGCCGGCCACCCCCACCGAGCAGGTGATGCCCTGCTCGTCGAACACCCGGGCGCGCACCAGCTCGGCGACGTCCACGGCGTCGCCCAGCCGCCGGCCGGCCCCGGACACGTCCAGGAACGCCTCGTCCAGGCTCAACGGCTCGACCAGCGGGGTGATCGTGCGGAAGACCGCCATCACCCCGCGGGACACCTCGGCGTAGAGCGCCATGTCGCCCGGGACGACGACGGCGGTGGGGCACAGCCGCAGCGCCCGGGCGGTGGGCATCGCGCTGTGCACCCCGTAGGCGCGGGCCTCGTAGGTGGCCGAGGTGACCACCCCGCGGTTGCCCGCCCCGCCGACGATCACCGGCCGCCCGGCCAGCGAGGGGTCGCGGCGGACCTCGACGCTGGCGAAGAAGGCGTCCATGTCGACGTGCAGCACCGTGCACCCCGCTGCCCGCTCCACGACCACCCCGCCCTGTTCGAACACCTGTTCGACCAGCCTACCGGGGCGGGTCCTCCCCCGGGTCGGCGGCCAGCCGGTCGAGGTCGTGGCCGAAGCCCAGGTCGGCCCGCGGGGTGCGCCGGGCCGAGGTGAGCACCGGGGACGCCGGGGTGCGCAGCACGGTCCGCCCGGCCATCAGCAGGGCCCCGACCAGGGCGGCGTCCTCGGACACCACCAGCGGACCGAACCCGCCGACCGCGGGTGTAGGCGTCCCCCCGCACGCCCAGGTTCGCCCCGTGCACGTGCGGGTGCACCGCGCCGGCGCCGTCCTCCCGCCAGGCGTCGTAGTCCCGGGCGAAGGCCGCGGCGACGTGCGGCGGGTGCCCGGCCCAGTCCGTCACCTCGACCAGGCCCAGGACGGCGTCCACCCCGGACGCGGCCGCGGCCCGCTGCAGGGCCAACCAGTCGGCGGGCACCCGGCTGTCGGCGTCGGTGTTGGCCACCCAGACGCGGCGGGAGGGCACCCCGGTGCGGGCGGCCTCGGCGAGCACCGCCAGCACCCCGGCGTGCCGGACGTCGCCCAGCGTGGACCCGTCGGGGACCAGCACGGTCGCCCCGGCGGCCGTGGCCAGCGCGGCGGTGTCGTCGGTGCAGCGGTCGGCGACCACGACCACCAGCACCCGGGTGCCGGCCAGCTCCGGGTGCGCCGCGGCGGTCGCCAGCGCGGCCAGGCAGGCCGGCAGCAGCTGGGCCTCGTCCCGGGCCGGGACGACGACGCCGAGCAGGTCCACCCCGCTCACCAGAGGTCCTCCGCGGCCGCGACCGAGGCGGCCCGCTCGTCGCCGGCCGGGGCCCGCACCCAGCAGTCCAGCAGCAGGTCGGTCTCGTCGTGGGTGGCCACCCGCGGCCAGTCCAGCGCCGTCCGCAGCGCCCGGTGCACGGCGTCCCCGGTCTGCGGGTACTCGGGCACCGCGTGCCGCCAGTGCACGGCCAGCAGCGTCCCGCCGGGGCGGACCGCCGTCCGGACCTGGTCGCAGAACACCGCCAGGTCGGCCGGGGACAGGTAGTACAGGACCTCGGACAGCACCAGCAGGTCGACCGCCGGCAGCGGGGTGGCCGGGACGGCGTGCTGCTCGACGGTCACCCCGGGCAGGTCGGCGGTGCGGGCCCGGGCCCGCTCCACGGCCGCGGCGCTGGCGTCCCAGCCGACGAGCCGGTCGCAGCGCGGGGCCAGCGCCGCGGTCAGCTCGCCCACCGAGCAGCCGACCTCGAGCCCGTCGCCGTACCGCTCGCGGGGCAGCACCGCCGTGGTCAGGGCGTACTTGCGCCGCTCGTACCAGCGGCTGCGCATCGACCACGGGTCCTCGGCCGCGGCGTACATCTCGTCGAAGAACGACGGGGGCAGGGTCACTGCCACACCACCTCCTGGTCGCGGCCGAAGTGCGCGAGGAACTCCGGCGGGAGCACCACGGCGTCGGCCGGGTCGGGTCCCAGCGGCCGGACCTGGGTGGTGAAGCAGCCGATCGCGGCCTGCTTGGCCGCCTGCACCGATGCCGGCAGCGGCACCCGGTGCGCCCGGTCCCAGGGCACCCGGGGATCGGCCGGGGCCGCCCAGTGCCAGGTCCAGACCGGGTACTGCCACACGGGGACGCCCAGCCGGGCCCCGGCGGCGACCGCGGCCCGCCCGACCGCCTCGTGGTCGGGGTGCCCGTCCCCGGTCCAGGTGGTGAGCACGGCGTCGGCCCCGGCGACCGCGGCGGCCAGCGCGACGGCGAGCTCGTCCTCGTGGGCGGCGACGGCGGAGTCGGGCAGCCCCAGCCGGGTGCTCGTGGTCTGCGGGGCGCCGAGGGCGGTCAGCGCGTGGCCGGACTCGGCGACCCGGGCCGGGGCGAGCTGCGCGGGGGTGAGCACGGTGCTGCCGGGGTGGCTGGCCTCCCCGTCGGTGACCGCCACCAGGTGCACCTCGACCCCGGCGCCGGCGAGCAGCGCGATCGTGCCGCCGACGCCCAGCACCTCGTCGTCGGGGTGTGCGGCGCAGACCACCACCCGTCGCCAGGTCGGGTCGGGCACCCAGGTGGGCCAGTCCTGCTGCGGCAGCCAGCCCGCCCAGGCGTCCTCGGCGGTGGCGTCCGGCGTGTGCCCGGCGGCGGGGGCGCTCACCGGGTGCCGCGCAGGGCGTCGGCCAGACCGGCGAGGTCACGCTCGCCGTGGTGCTGGCGGAGGTAGACGGTCAGGTCGGCGCTGCGGGCGGCGTACCCGGCGTCGTGCCCGGTGGGCCCAGCACCCAGCGCGCGGCCCACGGCGTCCAGCACCTCGGTGCCGGTGCGGGCAGCCAGTCCCCGCACCCGGCCGGCCCGCCGCGCGGCGGTGCCGGCACGGTCGTCGGGGTCGGCGTCCACCTCGGCCGCGGCGACCGCGAGCGCGCCGTCCACCCCGGTCAGCGCGACGTCCACGGCGCCCCAGGCCGCGTCCCGGTGCGGGTCGGGGGCGGCGGTGCGGACGACGTCGGCCAGCGCGTCGGCCACGCCGGTCGCCCCGCCGGCCCACACCGCCGCCACCCCGATGCCGCCGTGCCAGAAGCCCGGGCGGTCCAGGTAGGCCCGCGGGCCGCCGACCGCGAGGGCGGGCACGTCGTCCAGCTCGACGTCGGCGGTGTCGCTGCCGGCCATCCCGGCCGACACCCACCGACCCGGCCGGGGCGTGACCCCGGCGGCGGACAGGTCGACCAGGAAGAGCCGGCGGCCGTCCTCGGCGTGTGCGGTGACCAGGGCCGCGGTGCACGCCCGGGCGCCCGAGCACCACTGCTTGGTGCCGGCCAACCGCCAGCCGCCGGCCGTCCGCCGCGCGCTCACCCGACCGCTGGGGGGCTCGGCGGCCCAGACCCCGAGGCGCTCACCGCGCTCCACCAGCGGTCCGTCGAGCTCGGCGAGGACGGCGACCGCGTCGGCGTGGCCCTCGGCGAGGCGGGCCAGCGGGAGGTCCGTGCGCCCCAGCGCGTGCAGCGCGGCCCAGCGGTCGGCGGTCGCTCCGGCGCCGGGCAGCGGTGGCCCCCAGCCGGCGGCGAGGAGGTCGGTGAACGCGGTCGCGGCACGGTGGACCTCGTCGGCCCACCGGTCCCGGACGTCGAGGGGGGTGGCCACGGTCCGACCGTGCCCCGGGGCCCGGGGGTCCCAACCAACGGACCCGCATGTGTACGGAGTCGATCACTGCGGTAGACCTCCCCCGAGGCCGTCGTCCGACGGCCGCAGCACGACTGTGATGGAGGAACCGTGGCGTTCGACGACGACGACATGACCAGCGTGGAGGGCCCCGCGGACAGCGGTGCCGGCGAGGGCACCCCGGGCCAGCACGACGGTGGCGCGGACGGCTCCGCCGAGGGCCCCGCGGACAGCGGTGCCGGCGAGGGCACCCCGGGCCAGCAGGACGGCGGCGCCGACGGCGGTGCCGACGGTGGGGCTGACGGCGGCGCCGAGGGCCCCGCGGACAGTGGCGCCGGCGGCGGGACCCCGGGCCAGCAGGACGGCGGCGCGGACGGTTCGGCCTGAGCCGCACCACGACCTCGCAGGGCCGGGCGGAGGAGTCTCTCCGCCCGGCCCTGCGGCGCTGCGTGCGCGTGGACCCGCAGGTCTTCGCCGAGCAGCACTGGTCGCGCCGGCCCCTGCTGTCCAGCGCTGCGGAGCTGGGCGCTGACTTCTCCGACCTGATGACCCTGGCCGACGTCGACGAGTTACTCTCCACCCGCGGCCTGCGCACCCCGTTCCTGCGGATCGCCAAGGACGGCGCCGTCGTCGACACCAAGCGCTTCACCACCTCCGGCGGCGCCGGGGCCGAGGTCGCCGACCAGGTCTCCTCGGACTCCGTGCTGCGGCTGTTCAGCGAGGGCAGCACCGTCGTGCTGCAGGGCCTGCACCGGCTGTGGCCGCCCCTGGTCGAGTTCGCCGACCAGCTCGCCGCCGACCTCGGCCACCCCACCCAGGTCAACGCCTACGTCACCCCGCCGTCCTCGCGCGGGTTCTCCCCGCACTACGACGTGCACGACGTCTTCGTGCTGCAGGTCGCCGGGGAGAAGCACTGGACGATCCACGAGCCGGTGCTCACCGACCCGCTGCGCAGCCAGCCCTGGGGCGAGCGCGCCGAGGAGGTCGCTGCCGCCGCCGAGCGTGAGCCGGTGATCGACACCGTGCTGCGCCCCGGTGACGCGCTCTACCTGCCGCGCGGCTACCTGCACTCGGCCACCGCGCTGGGCGAGATCAGCGCGCACCTGACCATCGGGGTGCACCCGGTGACCCGCTGGGGTGCCGTGGAGTCCGCGCTGGACCTCGTGCGCACCCTGGCCGTGGACGACCCGACGCTGCGCCGGTCGCTGCCCCTCGGCGTCGACCTCACCGGCCCGGACACCACCGCCGACGACGTCGCCGCGGTGCTCGCCGGGCTGCACGCCGCCCTGGACCGGGTCGACCCGGCCGAGGTCGCCGACCGGCTGCGCTCGCGCACCTGGGCCCAGGTGCGACCCGAGCCCGTCTCACCGCTGGCCCAGTCGACCGCGGCCGCCGCGCTGTCGGCCGACACCGTGCTGCGGCTGCGACCCCGGCTGCGGGTGCAGCTGCGCGACGTGGTCGGCGAGCGGGTGACGTTGGTCGCCGGGCGCAGGCACCACGACCTGCCGGCGGAGACCCGCCCGGCCCTGGCCGAGCTGCTCGCGGCCGGGGAGCTCAAGGTCGGCGACCTGCCCGGCCTGGCCGCCGACGAGCAGCTGGTGCTGGCCCGCCGCCTCGTGGTGGAGTCCGTGGCCGTCGTGCCCGACGCATCGGCCGGAGGACCTGTGCACCATGGAGGAGATGAGCACGCAGCAGGTGTCTGAGCAGTCCCCCTCGGGTCCGGTGGACGACTTCTGCCAGACCCCGGAGGAGGACCTCCCCCTCGTCGAGCCGTCCGCCCGGTCCACCCCGGTCGGCCGGCTCGACGCCTCCCGGTGCTCGGTCCAGGCACTGCTCGCCGCGGACTCCCCCGTCGCCACCGCTCCCCCGGCCCGCCGCTGGCTGCTCGTCGAGCAGCCCGGCCCGTGGGGCCGGGACGCCCTGCTGCAGTCCCGGTTCGACCCCGCGGTCGCCCCGCTGCTGGCCGCCCGGGCCCGCGAGCTGGGCCTGCGGATCCAGATGGTGCGCCGTCCCGGCGACCGGCTGGCGGACTCCGGGCGCCGCTGGGCCGTGGCCGACGTCGCCGCGTCCTGGCTGCGCTGGTCCTCCCGGGAGACCGACGCCGAGCTGCTCGACGCGCCCCTCGACGGGTCGGTCGGCGTGGACCACGACGACCCGACCTACCTGGTCTGCACGCACGGTGGGCACGACGCCTGCTGCGCGGTGCGGGGCCGTCCGCTGGCCCGGGCCCTGCCCGCCGCGGGCCCGGCCGACGTGTGGGAGACCAGCCACCTGGGCGGCGACCGGTTCGCCGCCAACGTGCTGGTGCTGCCCACCGGGCACGTCTACGGGCAGGTGCCCGGCGACGGCGCAGCGCTGGTGCAGGCGCACGGCCGCGGCGAGGTCGTGCTGGACCACCTGCGCGGTCGCGCCGGTCTGACCCCCGCCGCGCAGGCCGCCCAGCAGCACGCCCGGTCCGAGCTGGGCCTGCTCGGCGTGCACGACCTGCCGGTGCGCGGGGTCCGCCCGCTGCAGGTCGACGAGGCGGGGGTGGAGCGCTGGGCGGTCACCCTGGGCGGGCCGGACGGCGACGTGCTGGTCACGATCGACAGCCGGCTGTCCGCGGACTCCCGGCTGCTGACCTGCGCCGCGGTGCGGCCGGGCCGGTGGCGGACCTGGCACCCGCTCTCGGTCGCTGCGGCCCCCCGCTAGAGCTCGGCCTCGGCGCGGGTGCGCCGCGACGGGCTGAAGACCTGCAGGTCGAGGAACCCGGGCGGATCGGCGACGCCCGGACCCCCTGCGCGCACCCACTCGGCGACCTCGGTGGTGGTCTCGACGTCGAGCACGCCGCCCAGCCAGACCGGGCGGGCACCGGCGTTGCGACCGGCCGGGGACGGGCTGACCACCACGACGTTGGACCGTTCGCAGGCGTCCAGGCAGTCGACCACCCGCACCCGGACGCCGGTGGCCTGCAGCGCGGACAGCTGGGCCCGGTGGTCGACCTCGGGGTGCTTCTCGGTGCGTCCGCAGCAGCAGCCGCGGCAGACGGTGAGGGTGGGCTCCTGGGGGCCCTTGGCGCGCCGGCTCACGCGTCCAGCGCCCGTCCGCGGGCCAGCAGCAGCGGGATCGCGAGCTCGGTCGCGGTCAACGAGCCGTGGCAGGCGGCCAGCATCGAGGGCACCTTCTCCCGGCGGGTGGCGGTGAACGCCCAGCTGCCCCGGGCCAGGGCGACCACGTCGCCGATCCGGGCGGCCAACGCGGCGTCGACCGGGCCGAACACCCCGCTGTCGACGGCCTCCTCTCGGCTCACCACCCACGCGCGGTGGGCCAGCACGCCCTGCCAGGTGGCCAGCACGTCGGCGGCCGAGCCCTCCCGGGCGTGCACGTAGCGGGCCCGGGGCTCCCCGGCGAGCAGCCGGACGTCCTCCTGGAGCTCGACCTCCTCGTCGATGTCCAGCCGGGTGTCGTGCGGGACGTCGAGCATCCCGTGGTCGGCGGTGACCAGCAGGGCCGCGTCGGCGGGCAGCCCGTCGACGACCTGGCCGACCATCGCGTCGACGACGGCGAGCTGGTTGCGCCAGCTGTCGGAGTCGACCCCGCGGACGTGACCGGTCAGGTCGAGCTCGGCGTGGTAGCCGTAGACCAGCGTCCGGTCGGCGGCGGCCAGGGCGTGCCCGGTCATGGCGGCGAGGTCGCCGGGGCTGACCGCCGAGGTGTAGCGGGCCCCCCGGTAGGCGGCCTTCGTCAGCCCGGAGCCGGCGAAGGCGTAGGGGCCGACCACGGTGCTGTCCACCCCGGCGGCGGCGAGCTGCTGGAAGGCGGTGGGCCGGGCCTGCCAGGTGTCCGGGTCGGGGTCGTCGGTCCAGTGCGTGTGGGTGAGCGCGCGGTCCTCGCCGGGGACGTCGGTGACGAACCCGAGGACGCCGTGGCTGCCCGGCGGCAGCCCGGTGCCCAGCGTGGTGAGGCTGACCGGGGTGGTGCTCGGGCACGGTGCCTGCAGGTCACCGACCGGGCTCAGCAGCGCGTTCAGCACCGGCGCCTGGTCGGGGTGCGCGCGGACCAGGTCGGCACCCAGCCCGTCGACCAGCAGCACCGCGACCCGCCGGGCGCCACGCAGGGCGGTCTCCAGGTCGAGCGGGTCGGCGGGCAGGTCGGCCGCGCCGGGCTGGGGGCGGGCGGGCGGCACGCCCAGTGCGGTGAGCACCCCGGGCAGGACGTCGGCCAGCGTGGCGGTGCCGTACGCGGGGACGTGCAGGTCGGGCGGGAGGGTCATGCCGGCCGGGGGTCGGCGGAGCGGTGCCGGCCGTGGGCGCTGTCGTCGACGGGGGGCTGCCCACCGGCCTCACGGGTGGCCAGGACGTGCAGACCGGTGGCGACGTCCCGGTAGGGCGAGGTGCCGGCCAGGGCGAGCTCCAGGGTGCGCAGTGCGGCCGGGTCGGCGCCGGAGGTGGACTCGAGGAGGTCGGCGACCACCGAGACCCCCCGCCAGTCACCGGGGCGCAGTCCGGCCTGCCCGACCAGGTCGACGAGCTCCCGGGGGCTGAAGCGGCGACGGGCCTGCCGGCTGCGCGAGCGTGCCGGGGCGGGGTCGCGGTCACCGAGCAGGGCGCGGGCCTCGACCGGGTGGCCGCCCAGGGCGCGGGCGAGGACGGCTCCGGCACGGTTGGCGGCGGTGACGCTCAGCGTGCCCCCGGGGCGCAGGACCGCGGCGATGCCGGTGAGGGTGGCCGCTGGGTCGTCGACGACCTCGAGGACCGAGTGCACCAGCACCAGCTCGTAGCCACCGTCGGGGGCCTGGTCGAGGACGGCGTCGAGCTGGTCGGCGTCGCCCTGCAGCCCGCGGACCCGGTCGCCGACGCCGGCCAGGTCGGCCCGCCGGCGGAGGGTGGCGAGTGCGTCGGCGGAGGTGTCGACCACGGTGACGTGGTGCCCCAGCTGGGCCAGCGGGACCGCGAACACCCCGGCCCCGCCGCCCACGTCGAGCACCTGCAGCGACCCGGCCCGGACCACCGGGTCCAGCGCCGCCCAGACGGCCGCGGTGCGGACCGGCGGCTCGGCGACCCCGGTCGGGGTGGTGGCGGGCGGGGACTCAGACGGCGGCACCCGACGCAGCCTAGCCGCGGGCGGGCGGGGTGACCGGGTCTGTGCCATCAGTGCCCGGAACTGCCCGAGCTGGAGTGCCAGAGCTTGCGTGGGGCCACCTTCGAGTCCTCCCCGGCGGGCTTGATGTCGGCGTAGGGCGACATGCGGAACCCGGTGGGGTGCACCAGGACCGGCCGGACCACCACCGGGCGGGGACTGCGCGAGGCCGCCGCCCCGGCGATGCCCTGCTCGGTGAACCCGGCGGGGGTGGCCATCAGCTCGGCGACCGCGTCCAGCCCGCCGGCCTCCCACGCCTCGTACAGCGCCGGCAGCTCCCACGCCCCGGTGGCCCGCATGGAGATGCCCCGCGGACCGGTCCGGCGCAGCACCCCACGCACCACCAGCAGCCAGGAGTGGAACACCGTCGCGGCGTAGGGCCCCTGCACGTCCTCGAAGAAGGTGGAGTCGGTGCAGCCGGTGCCGTCGTCCAGGGTCACGAAGACCACCCGCCGACCGGACCGGATCGGTGGCGTCTGGGTGGCCACCTTGACCCCGCCGACCAGCACCTCCGACCCCGACCGGCAGCCCAGCAGCTCCCCGGCCGGCACCGCGCCGAGCGCGGCCAGGAACGGCCGGTAGTCCTCCACCACGTGCCGGCTGGCGTCCAGCCCGAGGACCTCGAGCTCGGCGCGCACCCGCTCGGCGTCGGTGAACTCCGGCAGTCCGCTGGCCGGCCCGGTCGACCGCACGACCGTCGCCACCCCGGGGGCGTCCTGGTCGTCCTCCGCCAGGTCGAACAGCCCCGCCGGCTCCTCCTCGGCGGGGTCTCCCCCGCCCATCAGGTCCAGGCTGAGCTGCCCGCCGGAGCTCGCCCGGGCACCGCTGCGGCTCCACCGGTCCAGCTCACCGATCTGCAGCAGCAGGTCGCGCCGGGTGACCTCGTCCCGCCGACGGGTGGGCCGGGCGCCCTCGCTGTCCCGGGACCCGAACCCGTAGAGGGAGTCGAACCCCCCGGCCACCACCAGCCGCTCGACCACCGGCCGGGACACCGACGCACGGTTCCAGAAGTCGGCCAGCGAGCGGTAGGGCTGTCCGGCGACCACCCGGGCGAGCTCGTCGTCGGAGATGCCCTTCACGTCGGCCAGGGACAACCGGATCCCGTACCGGGCCGGGTCGGGCATCGCCGCCGGCATCCACTCCGGCCGCGTCCGGGCGGGAGCCTCGGGCGTCCCGTCCCCGAAGGCGTCGTCGAGCACCCGCCCGACGTCGGCCCCGTCGGCCCCGTCGACCCGTTCGACCCGGTAGCTGTCGGTGGAGGCGTTGACGTCCAGGCCGAGCACCGAGATCCCGAAGTTGCGGGCGTCGTCGAGGATCAGCCGCTTGGGGTACATGCCCGGGTCGTGGGTGAGCACCCCGGACAGGAAGGCCGCCGTGTGGTGGGTCTTCAGCCACGCCGACTGGTAGGTGGGCAGCGCGAAGGCCGCGGCGTGGGCCTTGCAGAAGCCGAAGGACCCGAAGGCCACCAGCACCTGCCAGACCTGCTCGGCCACGTCCTCGTCGAAGCCCTCCTCCAGCGCCCGCGGCATGAACCAGGCACGGACCTCGGGATGGGCGTCCTTCTCCCCCAGGGCGCGCCGGACCTCGTCGGCGCTGGCCAGGTCGCAGTCGGTCATCTCCGCGACGATCCGCAGCACCTGCTCGTGGAAGACCACCACGCCGGCGGTCTCCTCCAGGGCCGGCTGCAGCCGGGGGTGCGGGTACACCGGGTCGCGCCAGCCGTTCCGGGCCATCAGGAACGGGGTGATCATGTCGCTCTTCACCGGCCCGGGCCGGAACAGCGAGATGTCGATGATGACGTCCTCGAACGTCCGTGGCCCGAACTTGCCGACCAGCTCGCGCTGACCGGGCGACTCGATCTGGAACATGCCCAGCGTGCGGGTGCTGCGGATCAGCTCGAAGGTCGTGGGGTCGTCGCGGGGCACCTCGTCGATGGCGACCTCCACACCGTCGACCCGGGCCACCTCGTCCATGGCGTGCGCGATCGCCGACTGCATCCGGATGCCCAGCAGGTCCAGCTTGAGCAGCCCGAGGTCCTCGACGTCGTCCTTGTCGAACTGGCTCATCGGGTAGCCCAGGTAGCTCTGCTCCACCGGGGTGCGGTCGAGCAGGGTCGCGTCGGACAGCAGCACCCCGCACGGGTGCAGGGCGATGTGCCGGGGCAGCCCGTCGAGCCGGGAGACCAGGTCGAACACCAGGTCCAGGTCGCCGCTGCCGCCGGAGCGCTTCGAGCCCAACCGGGCCGCGCGCAGCTCGGGCAGGTCGCGCAGCGCGGCGTGCACCTGGTTGGCCCGCACGTGCGGGAAGGCCTTGGCCACCGCGTCGATCTCCCCCGGCGGCAGCCCGAGGGCCGCGCCGACGTCGCGGATGGCGTGCCGCACCCGGTAGGTGTCCATCATCGAGATGCAGCTGACCCGCTGGGCCCCGAAGCGGTCGATCACCGCGTCGTAGACCTCCATCCGGCGGGCGGACTCCACGTCGATGTCGATGTCGGGCAGCTGGTGGCGCAGCGGGGAGAGGAACCGCTCCATGAGCAGCCCGTACCGGATCGGGTCGACGTCGGAGATGCCCAGCAGGTAGGTGACCAGGCTGCCGGCACCGGACCCGCGGGCGGCCGCGCGCACCCGCAGGCTCTTGATCAGGTCGACCACGTCGGCGACGGTGAGGAAGTAGGACGGGTAGCCCAGGTGGTCGATGACCTCGAGCTCCTCGTCCAGTCGCTGCTGGACCTCGAGACCGTCGACCATCCCGCGGCGCCCGATGCCGGCCTGGCACCGCGCCCGCAGGACCTGGGAGGGGCCCATCCCCCGTTCGGCCGGGCTGGTGACCACGTCGAGCTCGGGGTAGCGGACGGTGCCGATGCCGAGGTCGTCGCGGACGTCGACCACGCACTGCTCGGCGACCCGGGCGGTGGTGTCCAGCAGCAGCCGGCCGGCGTCCCGGTCGGACCCGACGAGGTCCAGGGCGACCTCGGCCATCTCCTTGCCCGACTTCAGGTGGCCCTCGGCGGTGCGCCGGTCGACGTGCCGCTCCCCCAGCGGCACCAGCCGGCGGGCGGCGTCGAGCACGTCGGCGGTGGGTGCGTCGAAGGCGTCGACGTAGCGGACCGCGTTGGTGAGCACCGCCGGCACGCGGGCCTCGGTGGCGAACCGGAGCATCGCCTGGGCCCGGCCGCGGTCACCGCGGCCGCGGTGGTGCACGACCTCCAGGACCAGCTGCCCGGGCCCGAACACCTCGCGCCAGGCGTCGAGGCGGGCCCGTGCCAGGTCGGCCCGGCCCTCCAGCAGCGCGCGGCCCACCGAGGAGCCGGGCCCCAGGACCGCCAGCAACCCGGTCGAGTGCTCGGCGGCGAGGGCCAGCGAGCTGACCGGCTCGCCGCGGGTGCCGGCCAGGTGGGTGGCGCTGGTCAACCGGCACAACGACCGCCAGCCGGCGCCGTCGCGGGCCAGGAACACCACCCGGGGGTGCCGGGGGTCGACGCTGGCCCCACCGCGGGCCGGGGACCGGCGCCCGGTGCGCGCCGACGCCGAGGGGATCGCCCGACCGTGCCCCGGGGCGGGGCGGGCCGCGGCCGGGGGCAGCCGCCCCCCGGGCAGGAGCGGGCCGGACGGTGCCCGCAGGTCGGCGGGCTCGCCTCCGGCCAGCGGGTCGACGGCGAGGTCCACCCCGAACAGCGGCCGGATCCCGGCCGACCGGCAGGCCAGCCCGAACTTGACCGCCCCGTAGAGACCGTCCCGGTCGGTGAGGGCCAGGGCGCCCATGCCGTGGTCGACCGCCCGGGCGACCAGGTCGGCCGGGTGGTTGGCGCCGTGCTGCATCGAGTAGCCCGAGGCGACGTGCAGGTGGACGAAGGGGTCGCTCACGGGGCGGTCGGGTCGGGGTACAGCCGGGTGACCACGGCGCCGGCACCCGCGGGCGGCGCGGGACGGGCGGCATCGGCGGAGACCGGGCGGCCGAGGGTGGTCTCCACGACCGCCAGGAACGCACCGGCGTCCCGGACCAGGTCGTCGGCCTCCCGCTCGGTGACCGCGTGGGAGAGCCCGGCCTCGGCGGCGGCGCGCTTGGCCGCACCGGCGGCGAAGAACGCGGCCCACTCACCGAGCTCGGGGGCGACCTGGCCGATGAGCACCCAGGCGCTGCGGGGGCGGCGCCGGCCGGACTCGGGACGGGTGCGGGCGGCCAGCACCGCGGCGGCCCCGCGCAGTGCGGCCAGGTGCGCGGTGGCGTAGCGCCACCCCGCGTCCGGGCAGACCGCGGCCTCGGCCAGCCCCCGGTGGGCCTGCCCCAGCAGCTGGGAGGCAGCCGGCGGCAACGGCGGGGTGAGCTCGAGCTGGGCGGGTGAGAGCACCCGGACCGCGCCCATCAGTCGTGCACCCGGACGAGCAGCCAGCAGTTCTCGGCCGGCTCCCACGACAGGTCGAACACCCCGGCGAAGCTGGTCTGCGACCGGCCGGCACGGACCGCCTCCAGCCGCCACACCTGCCGGGTGGCCACCAGGTCGGCCGAGGCGCCTCCGCCGCCACCGGTGGCCGCCCCGCGCTGCCACCAGGGGGACGTCTCGACCCAGTGGTCGAGCAGCTCGCCGACCTCGTGCCGGCTGCCCGCCCGCCAGAACTGCACGGGCCCCAGCGGACCCTGCTCGACCTGCACCTCTTCACCGACGCGGCCTCCCGCGCCGAGCAGCACACGGCTCATGACAGACTCCGCCCTCCTGCACCCCAGCCGACTTCCCCACCGGCTGTTCGAACACCTGTTCGAACACGACGAGCAGACCACGGCGCCCCGGCGGGCGTCAAGCCGGCGCGCGTGCCCTGTGGACACCCGTCGCGACTGTCGGACCCCTCCTCCACAGTGGGCTCGTGGACGACCCGACAGCACGCGTGCGCCGCGCCTACGACACCGTCGCCGAGCCCTACGCCCGACTGGTGGGCCGCGACCTGACCGGCCAGCCGTGGGAGCGCCGGGTGCTCGACGCGCTGGTCGCCGTGGTCGACGGTCCGGTGCTCGACGCCGGCTGCGGCACCGGTCGCACCACCGGTCACCTGCACGCCCTCGGGGTCGACGTGCGCGGGGTCGACCTCTCCCCCCGGATGGTCGCCGTCGCGCGCCGCGACCACCCCGGGATCGCGTTCGCCGCGGGGGACCTGGCCGCCCTGGACGAACCCGACGGGCAGCTCTCCGCCGTCCTGGCCTGGTACTGCCTGATCCACGTCGCCCCGGCCGACCGGCCCGTCGTGACCGCCGAGCTGGCCCGGGTGCTCCGGCCCGGCGGGCACCTGCTGGTGGCCTTCCAGGTCGGCACCGCCCACCTGCGCCGCATGTCGGCCTACGGCCGCGCGGTGGACCTCGACGTCTGGCGACTGGACCCCGAGGAGCTGCTCGCCGTGCTGGACGGGGCCGGCTTCGAGCCGGTGACCCGCTGGGACCGTCCCGCCGGCCCCCGGGAGACCACGCCCCAGGCGGCCCTGCTGCTGCGCCGGCGGTCTCCCCACGGGCACGGTGCGACCGGCGGCACCGGGGACACCGGTGGGAGACTCGGGTCATGACCGTTGCTGACCACCCCCGGGTGGCCGAGGTCCTCGCGCAGCTGCGGGCCGCCGGCGCCGACGGTGCCGCCGACGCGGTCCGCGAGCTGCCCGACAGCGCACCCACCGCCGCCGCGGCCGCGGCACAGCTCGGCGTCGGGGTCGGGGCGATCGCCAACAGCCTGGTCTTCGACGTCGACGGCAACCCGGTGATGGTGATGACCAGCGGCGCCCACCGGGTGGACACCGGGATGGTGGCCGGCCTGCTCGGGGTCCGCGAGGTGCGCCGGGCGAGCCCGGAGTTCGTCCGGCGGCACACCGGCCAGGCGATCGGCGGGGTCGCCCCCGTCGGGCACCCGCACCCGATCGGCACGCTGGTCGACGTCGAGCTCGCCCGCCACCCCGTCGTCTGGGCCGCCGCCGGCCACCCGCACACCGTCTTCCCGACCAGCTACGACGAGCTGCTGGCGATCACCGCCGGCACCCCGGCCGAGGTCGCCGCACCGTTCGACCCACCCGCCCCCGCACCCGATGAGGCCCGCACCCCGTGACCGACACCGTCCCCGCCACCCGGGTGGTCGAGCTGCCCACCCGCTGGATGCGCGACCACCTGCACGAGGCACTGGCCATCTACGGCGCCGCGATGGGCTACGGGGACTCCGTCGTCGCCGGCCGGTACGGCTACGCCGTGCAGCACACCGAGCGCTCGGGCTTCCGTGCGGTCGGCGCGTTCACCCAGACCCCGCAGGGCGAGCAGCTGGTCGGCTTCGGCTACGGCTACCTCGTCGCGCCCGGCCAGTGGTGGCACGACCAGGTGCGGCACGCCCTCGACCGGCGCACCGCCAAGCGCTGGCTGCCCGGCGCCTTCGAGGTCTGCGAGCTGCACGTGCACCCCGAGCACCAGAGCAAGGGCCTGGGTCGCCAGCTGCTGCACGCCCTGGTCGCCGACCTGCCGCACCCCGCCGCGCTGCTGAGCACCCCGGACTCCCCGACCAAGGCCTTCGGGCTCTACCAGGCCGACGGCTTCGTCGACCTGGCCCGCGGCTACCACTTCCCCGGCGACGCCCGGCCCTTCGCGATCCTCGGTGCCCGCCTGCCGCTGGGCACCCCCGCCGATGTCTGACACCGCCGACGCGATCGTCATCGGGTCCGGGCACAACGGCATGGTCGCCGCCTGCCACCTGGCCGAGGCCGGCCTGCACGTCGAGGTGGTCGAGAGCGACACCGTGCTCGGTGGGGCGGTCTCCACCGTGGAACGCTGGCCCGGCGTGCACGTCGACCGGGGCTCCAGTGCGCACGTGATCATCCGGCACTCCGGGATCGTCGAGGAGCTCGACCTCGCCGCCCACGGCCTCCGCTACGTCGACTGCGACCCGTGGGGCTTCGCCCCGGCCACCGCGCCGGGCAGCGAGGGGCCCGACGGCCGTCCGATCGTGTTCTCCGTCGACCTCGACGCCACCTGCGCCTCCATCGAGGCCGCCTGCGGGCCCGAGGACGCCGCCGCCTACCGCCGCTTCGTCGGCGTCTGGGGCCCCCGCAGCGCCCAGGTCGTCCAGGCCTTCGGTGACCGGCCCAGCCCGGCCCGGCTGGTGCGCCACCTGTGGCCGCTCGGGGCGCCGGCGAAGGGCCGACCGCGCACGGCGGGCGGTGAACTGGCGACGGACTTCCTCGGCTCCGGCGACGCCCTGCTGGACCGGTGGTTCTCCTCCGAGCGCCTCAAGGCGGCGCTGGCCTGGTTCGGCGCCCAGTCCGGACCCCCGATGTCCGAGCCCGGCACCGCGGCCATGGTCGGCTGGGCGGCCCTGCTGCACACCACCCCGCCCGGGCACCCGGTCGGTGGTTCCGGTGGCCTGACCCGCGCGCTGCGCGCCAAGCTCGAGTCGCACGGCGGCCGGGTCACCCTCGGCGACGGCGCCGCGTCGCTGATCACCGAGGACGGCCGGGTCACCGGCGTCGTCACCGCGTCCGGGCGACGGATCCAGGCCCCCGTCGTCGTCGCCGCCTGCCACGTGAGCGCCACCGCGGCCATCGCCGGGGACGACGCACCACCCGCCCTGGCCGACGCCGCGCCCCCGTTGGGCAACGGCTTCGGCCTGGTCGTCCGCTGCCAGACCGATGCCCTGCCCCAGTACCCCGGGGTGTCGGCGGCGGACTCGTTACAGGGACTGCAACTGCTGTGCACCGACCGCGCCCAGCTGGCCCGGGCGCACGGCGACTGGCTGGCCGGGGAGGTGCCGCGCGAGCCGGTGCCGCTGGCCATGAGCTTCTCCGCCAGCGACGACACCCTGGCGCCCGAGGGCCAGCACGTGGTGACGATCTGGGGCCAGTGGTACCCGTACGCGATGGCCGACGGCGCCGACTGGGACGCCATCGCCGACACCGAGGCCCGTCGGCTGATCGAGGCCGTCGACCGGTACGCCCCCGGGTTCGCCGACTCGGTACAGCGGATGTACGTGCAGACCCCGCTGCGGCTGGAGCAGGAGCTCGGCCTGGTGCGGGGCAACGTCATGCACGTGGAGATGTCGCTGGCCTCGATGTTCGCCTTCCGGCCCACCCCGGAGCTCTCCGGGCACCGGGTGCCGGGGCTGCCAGGGCTGTACCTGTCCGGGGCCTCCACGCACCCCGGTGGCGGGGTGTCGGGCAACTCCGGGCGGACGGCGGCCCGGGTGGTGCTGGGCGACCGGTCCCGGCTGGGCCGGCTGACGAAGCGGCTCACCCGCCGGTGACGACGCTGGACCAGCGCACCGCCCACCCGACGGCGGCCCGGGTGCCGTGGGTGCTCGCCGGAGCGCTGGTGCTGGCCGCGATCGCCTACCCGCTCGCCGGGGGCGGCGGCCGGGACGTCGTGAGCTGGACGATCGTCCTGCTCGGATCGGCCCTGTCGGTGGCGCACGCCTGGGTCTCGCGGGGCGCACGGACCGGGCTCGGCGTGCTCGGGGTGGTGGTGGCCGCCTCGGTGCTGTTCGAGGCGGTCGGGCTGGCGACCGGGTTCCCGTACGGCAGCTACACGTACTCCGACGCGCTGGGCCCGACGCTGCTCGGCGTGCCGTTCCTGGTGCCGCTGGCGTGGCTGATGATGGCCTGGCCGAGCTGGCTGCTGGCCCGCCGGCTGGTGCCTGCCCACCGGCTGGGCCGGATCGCCACCGCTGCTGCCGTCTTCGCCGCCTGGGACGTCGTGCTGGACCCCCAGCTCGTCCAGGCCGGCTACTGGACCTGGGCGCACCCCTCCCCGGGGCTGCCCGGGATCGACACCGTGCCGCTGACGAACCTGGCCGGCTGGCTGCTGGCCGGGCTGGTGACGATGGCCGCCCTGGACGCGCTGGCCGCCCGGACCGCGCCCCGGCTCGGGGACGGCGCCCCGATGCTGGTGCTGGGCTGGATGACCCTGGGCGGGGCCCTGGCCCACGCGGCGTTCCTCGACCTGCCCGGCTCGGCCGCCTGGGGCGTCGTGCTGGCGGTACCGGTGCTCGTCGCACTCGCCCGGCAGCGCACCCGCCGGTGAGGCCGGTCGCGCTGCTCGCCGGGATCAGCGTGGCCACGGCGGTGCACGCCGTGGTCAACACCGCGCTGCTCCGGCGGCCGGCGGCCGACCCACCGCCGGTGCGCCACCGGGTGCGGGTCGTCGTCCCGGCCCGGGACGAGGAGGCCACCCTGACGGGCTGCCTGGAGTCGGTGGCCGCCCAGACCGGGGTGCCCCACCTGCACACGGTGGTGGTCGACGACGGGTCCACCGACGGCACGGCCGCGATCGCCCGGGCGCACGGCGTCGAGGTGCGGACGGCCACCCCGCCCGCGGCCGGGTGGCTGGGCAAGCCGGCCGCCTGCGCCCAGGGCGCGGCCGGGGCCGGCGACGTCGACGTGCTGGTGTTCCTCGACGCCGACGTCCGGCTCGCCCCGCACGCCGTTGCCGCCGCGGTGGCGCTGCTCGACGCGCACGACCTGGACCTGGTCTCGCCCTGGCCCCGGCAGCTCGCGGTCACCCCGGCCGAGCGGCTGGTGCAGCCGCTGCAGCAGTGGCTGTGGGCGACCACGCTGCCGCTGCGGCTCGCCGAGCGCTCGCCCCGGCCCTCGCTGGCTGCAGCCAACGGGCAGTTCCTGGTGGTCCGCCGGGACGCCTACGAGCGGGCCGGCGGGCACGGTGCGGTGCGCGGGGAGGTGCTCGAGGACATCGCGCTGCTGCGGGCGCTGAAGCGCTCGGGCGGGCGGGGCGTGGTGGTCGAGGGCTCGACGCTGGCCGCGACCCGGATGTACGAGGGCTGGGCGCCGCTGCGGGCCGGCTACGAGAAGTCGCTGTGGTCGGCGCTGGGCGGGTCACCGGTGGGCAGCCTGCTGGCGGGGGCGGCGCTGACGGCGGTGTACGTGGTCCCCCCGCTGAGCGGGACCCGGGCCGGGCTGGTCGGCTACGCCGCCGGCGTGCTGGGCCGGGCGGTGACCGCCGCCCGCATCGGCGGCCGGGTGTGGCCCGACAGCCTGACCCACCCGCTGGGGGTCGCACTGCTCGACGTGCTGCTGGTCGGCTCGGTGCTGGGCCGCCGGCGCGGCACCCTGGAGTGGCGGGGCCGCACGCTGCGGTGAGACTGGACGGCGTGACCTCTCCCGACCACGCCCGCACGCACTTCGACCCGGCCGAGATGGGCACCGGGGCCTTCTACCGGGTGCTGAACTCCGTCGTCGTCCCCCGCCCGATCGCCTGGGTCTGCAGCCGCGACGCCGACGGGGGCCACAACCTGGCCCCGCACAGCTTCTACACGGTGGCCTGCGTGGACCCGCCGATCGTGCAGTTCACGTCCGTGGGCCGCAAGGACTCCCTGAACAACGTCGAGGCGACCGGTGACTTCACCGTCAACCTGACGCCGGAGGCGCTGTTCGAGCAGGTCAACGCCACCGGGACCGACTTCCCGCCCGACCACGACGAGGCCGAGCAGACCGGTGTCACGCTGGAGGACAGCTCGGTGGTGGCGGCCAAGCGGGTCGCGGAGTCCCCGGTGAGCCTGGAGTGCGTGCTGCACTCGACGATCCGGCTGGGCGACAGCACCGTCGTCTTCGGTCGGGTCGTGCACGCCACGGCGTGGGAGACCGTCGTCCGCGACGGCCGCCCGCGGATCGAGGAGCTGAACCCGCTGGCCCGCCTGGGCGGCAACGAGTGGGCGACGATCGGGGAGCTGAAGGAGATCAAGCGGATCCCCTTCAGCCAGTGGTCCGAGGACCCCTCGATCGGTCAGGCGTTGCGCGGGGAGTGAGGCAGGTGCGGGGCCACCTCGGCGGCGGCCTCCGCACCGAAGGCGGCCTCGAAGCGCTGCAGGAACGACTCCCGGGGCAGCGAGTACTCCTGGGTGCCCACGACCTCGACGGCGGCGGTGGCCACGGCCGAGCCGACCTGGGTGGCCCGCTCCAGCGACAGGCCCCACTGGCGGGCGGCGACGAAGCCGGCGCGCAGCGCGTCGCCGCCGCCGGTGGGCTCCACGGGGCGGGTCTCGGGGACGGCGATGACCTCGATCGTCTCCTCCCCCACCCGCTCGACCCGCACGCCGTTGGCGGCCCGGGTGGTCACCCAGGTGCCGACCCGGTCGAGCACCTCGGCGTGGCTCCAGCCGGTCTTCTGCTTGAGCAGCGCGGCCTCGTACTCGTTGGTGAACAGCAGCTCGGCGCCGTCGACCAGGGTGCGGATCATCTCGCCGTCGGCCCAGGCCAGCTGCTGGGAGGGGTCGGCCATGAACGCGTAGCCGCGGTCCCGGCACTCCTGGGTGTGCTGCACCATCGCGGTGGGGTCGTTCGGGCCGACGATGACCAGGTCCAGGGTGCCGACCCGCTTCTCCACCGGGGCCAGCTCGATCATCGAGGCCTCGGCCATGGCGCCGGAGTAGAACGACGCGATCTGGTTGTTCGCCGAGTCGGTCGTGCAGGTGAACCGGGCCGTGTGCTTGAGCTCGGACCAGTGCACCGAGGCGGTGTCCACCCCGTGCCGGTTCAGCCAGGCCTCGTAGTCGTCGAAGTCGTTGCCGACCGCGCCGACGAGCACCGGGGTCAGGCCGAGCAGGCCCATGCCGTAGGCCATGTTGGCCCCGGCGCCGCCGCGGTGCTGCACCAGGTCGTCGACCAGGAACGACAGCGAGACGTTCTCCATCTGGCCCTCGACGAACTGCTCGGTGAAGGTGCCCGGGAAGGTCATCAGGTGGTCGGTGGCGATCGAACCGGTCACGGCGACGGACACGGTGGGGCTCCAGAGGGGGGTGCGGGCTCACACGGACCCGGTGGCCGGCTGCTCGGCAGCCCCCCCGGGGTTCACCCGAGCGTAACGGGACCGGGGCCGTCCAGCGCCCTGCGCAGCTGCAGGCCCAGCTGCGTGGTGCCGACGACGCCGAGCAGCACACCCACCGCGGCGCCGGCCACCACGACCGGCTCGGCCAGTCCGACCAGCGAGGAGACCCCGGCCCCGCCGAGCGTCATCCCGGCCATCGCGACCCGGGTCGGCCGTTCCCACACCGACACCGCGCCGGTCTCGTCGACCCCGGCCTGCCCGGCCCGGGCGCGCAGGTAGTCCGGCAGCCAGCAGAGCGCGCCGAAGGCGACCACGAGCCAGCCGGGAGCCCCGGCGACCCAGAAGGCGAGGGCGTAGGCGACCTCGGTCAGCCGGTCGACGACGGAGTCCAGCACGAACCCCCGCCGGCTGGCCCGCCCGCCCGCGATGGCCAGCGCGCCGTCCAGGGAGTCCAGCAGCCCGGACAGCCCGATCAGCAGCCCGGCGGGGACCAGCCACAGCCCGCCGGCCGCGGCGGGGCCGATCGAGGCCAGCGCCACGACCAGGCCCAGCGCGGTGACCAGCAGCGGGGAGAGCCCGGACAGCGGCCGCGCCAGGGTGTACGCGATGGTCAGCCAGCCGCGGACGATCCCGCTGTCGCGCGGGTCGGTGCCGCCGTGCCAGGTGGACCACGCGTCGAAGTACTCGTCGCGGCTGAGGAAGGACGGCACGGGGACAGTCCACCAGGACCGGGGAAACCGGGGACAGTGGTGGGGTGTTCGCCAGCCTCTCCCCCGCCCGTCGCCGGCTCGTGCTCGGGTTGCTGGCCGCCGTCGTGGTCGCCGCCCTGGCGCTGACCGCGGCGCTGCTGGTCCCCCGGCTCACCGCCGACGACGCGACCGAGGTGTCCCAGTCCGAGCTGGGCCCGGTGCTGCTCGTGCCCGGGTACGGCGGCTCGACGGCCTCCCTGCAGACGCTCGCCGACCGGCTCGACGCCGTCGGCCGGGACGCCACGGTCGTCGACGTGCCCGACGAGGGCACCGGGGACATGAACGCCTCGGCCGCCGTGCTCGGCACCGCGGTGGACGACGCGCTGGCGCGGACCGGGGCCAGCAGCGTGGACGTGATCGGCTACTCCGCGGGGGGCGTCATCGCCCGGCTGTGGGCCGCCGACGGCGGGGCCGAGCAGGCCCGCCGCATCCTCACCCTGGGCTCCCCGCACCACGGCACCACGCTGGCCGACCTCGGGTCCGAGCTCGCCCCCGACCAGTGCCCCGAGGGGTGCCGGCAGCTGACCACCGACAGCGACCTGCTGCGCGAGCTGAACGCCGACGACGAGACGCCGGCCGGGCCGACGTGGGTGTCGATCTGGACGACGGTGGACCAGACCGTCACCCCGCCGGACTCCGCCGAGCTCGACGGCGCACTCAACCTGACCGTGCAGTCGGTCTGCGCGGACTCGACCGTCGAGCACGGCCAGCTGCCCCGCGACCCCCTGGTGCAGTCGATCGTGCTCGCCGAGCTGGCCGGCGGGCAGCCGGTCGCGCTGGGCCCGGCCGACTGCGGGCGGCTCTCCGGCTGAGGCCCGCGGGTCAGCCGCCGAAGGCGTCGGCCTGCAGGGCGTACAGCTCGGCGTACCGGCCGCCGGCGGCGACCAGCTCCTCGTGGCTGCCGTGTTCGACCACCCGGCCCTCGTGCAGCACGTGGATCACGTCGGCGAGCCGCACGCTGGACCAGCGGTGCGAGACGAGCACGGCGGCCCGGCCGTCCAGCACGGCCCGGACGTCGCGGAACAGCTCGTGCTCGGCCCGGGGGTCCAGGGCGGCGCTGGGCTCGTCGAGCACCACCAGGTCGCTGTCCCGGTAGAGCGCCCGGGCCAGGGCGACCCGCTGCCACTGGCCCCCGGACAGGTCGCCGCCCTCGCCGAGCTCCACGCCCAGCACGGTGTCCTGCCCGTGCGGCAGCCGGCGCACCGCGTCGCCGACACCGACCCGGTCCAGCACCGCGGCGACCCGGTCGGGGTCGGTCGTCCGCCCGGGCCCGCCCGAGACGGCGACGTTGTCGGTGACCGACATCTGGTAGCGCAGGAAGTCCTGGAACAGCACGCTGGTGCTGGCCCGGAGGTCGTCGCGACCCAGCGCCCGCCCGTCCCAGCAGACCGCCCCGGAGGCCGGGGCGTAGAGCCCGGCCAGCACCTTGGCCAGGGTCGTCTTGCCCGACCCGTTCTCCCCCACGAGGGCCACCACCCGGCCCGGCAGCACGTCGAGACTGACGTCGTCCAGGGCCGGCCGGGTCTGCCCGGGGTAGGTGAAGGAGACCGACCGGACGGCCAGCCCGGTGTGCAGGGTCTGCCGCACCCCGCTGGTGTCCCGGGCCGGGAAGTCGGCGAGGAAGGCGTCCAGGTCGGCCAGGAACGGGCCGGCCTCGACCAGCGAGCCCAGCGAGCGGAAGACCCGGGCCAGCTGCCCGCCCAGCAGCCGGGCGGCGACCGCGGCGGCCCCGGCGCCGGGCAGCCCGATCCGCCCGCTGGTGGCCAGCCAGACCACCACGACCATCGCCGCGCCGAGGGCCACCGCCGCGGTGACCAGACCGGCCAGCGCAGTGCGTCGCCGGCCGCCCACGTGGGCCTGCAGCCGGCCCAGGTGTGCGGCGTCCTCCGCGTCGTGCCGGGCCAGCAGCCCGGGGGCGGCGTCGAAGGCGCGCAGCTCGGCGGCGGTCACCCGATGGCTGAGCAGCGACTTGAGGTAGCCGCGGCGCTGCATCGACGCGGTGGAGCGCCGGGCCAGGGCGAACTCCGCGCGGCTGGCCCGGCGGGACAGCAGCACCGCGGGGACGGCGCCCACGGCGAGCACCGGGACCAGCACCGGCGCCACCGTGAGCAGCGCACCGCCCAGCACCAGGACGCCGAGCAGTCCGCCGGCCAGCCCGAACACCGCGGTCACCACGCCGGCGGGCCGGCTCACCGCGTTGCCGCGCACCCGTTCCAGCCGGTCCAGGAAGCCGGTGGACTCGTAGGTGACCAGGTCGACCGACGCGCACGAGGCCAGCAGCGACCGCCAGACCGCCTGGGCCACCCGCTCGCCCAGCACCCGCTGGTGCAGCCCGGTGAGCACCCCGATCGAGCCGGACGCGGCGGTGAGGACGGCGATGAGCAGCAGCGGGAGGACGAGTCCGGACCCGTCACCGGTGTCCAGCACCGTGCGGAGCGCGAGGTGGCTCGCCGCGACCAGCCCGAGACCGCACAGCGCGCCGCCCAGGGCGAGCCCTCCGGCGACGAGGGTGCCCCGGCGGTCGGCCCGCCAGACCGTGGCGACGGCGGTGGCCACCGGCAGACTCCGCCGGCGCCTGATCACTCTCTGCCATCGACCAGCTGCACTGAGTGGTCTCATCCGACTAGCCTCGCCCGCATGTCCGGCTCGTCGGGTCCGCCCGGTCCTGCATCGGTGGGCGTCGTCGACCCGCGCCCGCTGGTCCGCGCCGCCCTCGCCGCAGCGCTGGGGCGGGTGTCGGGGCTGCGCCTGGTGGGCTCGTACGCCGGCTGGCCGGAGGTCGTACCGGCCGATCTCGACAGGACGGTCTGGCTGAGCCCGTCGGGGCACCCCGGGACCCGCAGCGTGGCCGTCGAGGACCTCGACGTGGCCGACCTGACCGGGCTGGCCGCGCGGGTGCGCCAGGCCGCCTGCGTCCCCCCGGCGCCGGCCGGGGTCGGCCGTCCGTCGCTGTCCCCCCGCGAGGACGCCGTGCTGAGCGCCGTCGCGGCCGGCGTACCGGCCGCACGGACCGCCGCCGACCTGGGCATCAGCCCCCGCGCGGTGCAGGCGGCGAGGCAGCGGGCGATGGCCAAGCTCGGGGTGTCCACGCAGGTCGAGGCGGTGCGGCTGGCCCACGAGCTCCGCTCGGCCGGGGTGCCGCTCACCCGCGTCCCGGTGCCCCGGACCGCCCCGGACGACGACCGGTGAGCGGCGCGGTGGCGGCGGTGGTCGCCGGGTCCTCGCCCCTGGTGCGGTCCGTGCTGCGCGACGTGCTGACCCACGCCTGGGTGCGCCCGGTGCGCACCCCCACGACCGCCGAGGACGTCGTCCGGGCCTGCGGGGAGGGGGCCGGGCTGCTGGTCAGCGACGTGGTGGTGGACGACGTCCCGCTGGCCGCGCTGCTGCCCGCGGTGCTGGGGGCGGCCACCCGGGTGCTGGTGGTGTGCCCGCGGGCGAGCGCCGGCGCCGTCCCGGAGCTGCTCCTGGCCGGGGCGTCGGGCGTGCTGCTGCTGGAGGAGTGCACCGCCGAGGACGTGGCGACCGCCGTCCGGGAGACGGTGTCCGGGCGCGCGACCCTGCACCCCACCGTCGCCGCGCTGGTGCTGCAGCAGTGGCGGGAGGCCCGCGCCCCCCGCCCGCCGGCGCTGACGCCCAAGGAGCAGGAGGTGCTGGTGGCGATGCTGGCCGGTGACCCGGTGAAGTCCATCGCCCGGGCGCTGGGGCTCTCGGCCCGCACCGTGGACAGCCACCGGTCGCGGATCTTCGTCAAGCTCGGGGTGCGCAGCCACGCCCAGGCCGTGCAGCGCGCCCTGGACCTGGGCCTGGTGCCGCGGTGAGCGCGTCAGCTGAGGACGTTGCCGAACTCGTCGGAGTCCCCGCCGGGGCCGTTGGGGGTGCCGGGGATGACCAGGATGACGCCGTCGGCGGCGCCGAACGTCTTGTACTGGAGGGTCATGTCGTGCAGCGACCCGATGGTCGTGACGGTCGGTGACTCGTACTCGAACACGGTTGCTCCCTGGAGTCGGTGGAGCGCTGAACGTAGGTGCGCGGCCCCGGGCCGGTCACCGGGCGGCTTCACCTAGGTGACGCCGCACCTCGGGTGCTACGGGCTCGCCCTGCCCGACCTGACCGACGCCCGGCACCTGCTGCGCCCCGTGCCGGCCGACGCCCCGGTGCTGCGGGTCGGCCAGGCCCGGGGGCCCTCGACCCTGACCGCGGACCTGCTGGACGGGGACCGGGCCGCGTTCGCGATGGTCAACGGTGCGGGTGACCTGCACCTGGACCGGGCCACCCGGACGGCGCACTTCACCACCGTCGACCCCCTGCCGCACGACCACCTGGTGCACCCGCACCTCTCCCTGGTGTCCGCGATCGCCGCCCACTGGCTGGGCCACGACGTCTTCCACGCCGGCGCGGTGTCCGTCGCCGGCCGGGCGTGGGGCGTGCTGGGCGCCCGGGACGCCGGGAAGAGCTCGCTGGTCGCCCAGGCGCACGTGCTGGGCCACCCCGTGGTCACCGACGACGTCGCCGTGGTCGTCGACCGCCAGGTGCTGCCCGGTCCGGGCCTGGTCGACCTGCGCCGCGGCGCCGCCGAGCACCTCGGGCTGGGCACCCCGATGGGCGTGGTCGGTCGCCGTGAGCGGTGGCGGGTGCCGGTGCCCCCGGCGGGGCCGACCCCGCTGGCCGGGTGGCTGGTGCCGGCCTGGGGTCCGCCCGACCTGCGCCCGGTGCCGCCGGCGGCGCGGGTGCCGTTGCTGGTGCAGGCGGCGGCGCTGCGCCGTCCCCCACCGGACCCGGCGCAGTTCTTCGACCTGGCCGGCGTCCCGGTGCTGCAGTGGACCCGGCCCCGGGACTGGTCGCTGATGGCGGCGGCCACCGAGCAGCTGCTCGCCGAGCTCGCCCGGCGCTAGACCCGGGCAGCCCAGGCGGCCTGCAGCAGCGGGTGGGTGCGGGCGTCCGGGTCGGCCGCGGCCCACTCCCGGCGCAGCGCGGCCACGTCGACCAGCGCGGGGTCGACCCCCGACCCGTCCCAGTCGGCGACGAACGCCCGGGTGTGCGGGCCCCAGAACGCGCCGTTGAACGTCGCCTTGCCCACCCGGGACACCGTGGCCTGCGGCAGCACGTCGGCGAACAGCCGGACCATCTCCCGGGTCCGGTGCCGGGGCCCGGAGTGCCCCCGTTCCCGCGCCAGCGCGGCCAGGAAGGCCGGCTCGGTGAACGGGTGGGCCACGGCGGCGCCGTGCCCGGCGGCCAGCAGCCGCAGGCTCTGCCGGGTGACCTGCAGGTAGCGCGAGGTCCACCAGTGCCCGAGCAGGGCCCGGTCGTGCCGCACCGGCTCCGCCGCCCGCAGGGCCCGCCACCGGTCCCGCACCTCGGCGTCCACGCCCGGGTGCAGCCAGGGGCTGGGCGCGCTGGGCTCGGGACGGCGGTCCAGCACCCACCGGCGCACCGGTCCACGTGCCACCGCCCCGGCCAGCTCGACCAGGTCGGCCGGCACCGGCCGGCTCGTGCGGTCGCGCAACCGGCCGACCCGGTCCCACGCCCACCCGGGGCTCATCACCTCGTCCCCGCCGAACCCGGTGACCAGCGTGCCACCGGCCGCCCGCTCCGCCACGGGGGCGTGGAAGAGCGTGTTCGCCGGCCACAGGACCCCGTGCCGACCGGTCTCGCGGGCGGCCACGGGACCGACCAGGTCCAGCTGGCCGGTGACCTCGACGACCTCCCAGTCGGCCACCCCGAGGTGGGCGACCACCTGCTCCTGCCACGCCGACTCCTCCGCGGCGGGCACCCCGGCGAACCGCAGGGTGACCGCGACCGGGGGCGGCAGCCCCTCCCGGCGCGCGACGAGGGCGGCCACCGCGAGCACGGCGGAGGAGTCCCGGCCGCCGGAGAAGCTGACCACGCACGGCGGACGGCGCAGCGCCTGGCGCAGCACGGCCTCGAAGGCGCCGCGCGCGGTCGGGGTGCCCGGCAGCGCACGGGCCAACGCGGGTCCGGGACCCAGCCCCAGCGGGAACCCGGCGGCGAGCTCGAGCGGGTCGAGCTGCCAGGCGGTCGACGGCGTCACCGCGGCGGCAGCCGGTGGATCTCCCGGTAGCCACGGGCGACCGGGTCGTGCGCCTCGACGTCGAGCCAGGCGTGCGCCCGCACCCCGCCGTCCCCGCCGGTCGAGCCCGCGACGCCGACGACGACCTCGCAGGGCACGTCGTGGGCGGCCAGCCAGGCCTGCAGCACCAGGCTGCGTTCCAGGCAGGTCGGCGCGGTGCGGCGCAGCACGGCCTCGACCCCGCGGCGGGCGCCGGCCGGCAGCGCCGGCGGTGGGGCCACCACGGCGTCGACACCGTCCGCGGCCAGCGCCCGGCGGGCCCGGCGCACCGCCGTCCGGGCCCACCAGGCCGCGCGCAGGGTGGCCGGCGCGAGCCGCCCGGTCAGCGGCTCCCGCCGGTAGGCCCCCCACCGGGCCGGGTCGTGCAACCGGGACGGCGCAGGACGGGGGATCACGTCTCGAGCAGTCCCCGGGTGCGGAGGTCCCCGACGAAAGCGGCCACGTCGGCGGCGGCCCGGTCCGCCGACACGTCGAACTGCGCCTGCAGCACGCCCACGAGCTCGGCCGCGGTGCTGCCCTCGGCGATCCGGGTCCACAGCGCCGCACCGGTGGCGTTGACCCCCAGGTAGTCCGAGGTGCCCAGGTCCAGGGCGATCACCTCGCCGTCGGCCTCGCGCCAGGACACCGCCCCCGGCCGCAGCCTGATCGTCGGTCCCTCGCTCATGGTGGTCCCTCCCCTGTCTCCTGGGTGCGGGCCGGTGCCCGCACGACGGCCCAGCCGTACTCCCCGTCGCCCCGCTCGACCACGACCAGCTCGGCCGCGGCGGCCTCCTCGGCGATCTGCGCGCCGGTGAAGTGGTGCACCGCGTTGGGGGCCAGTGCGTCCCCGAGCAGCGGTGGCTCGGCCCCGCGCCAGCGCCGCAGCGGGCGGGCGACCCGCAGCGCGGTGCGGAACTGGCGTCGGTCGGCCGGCAGCCGGAAGTAGGACAGCAGCACCGGACCGCCGCCGGCCGCCGCCGCCGCGGCGCGCAGCAGGGCGACCCGGGCCGAGCGGGTGGGCACGAGCATGTAGGAGCCCCAGCCCAGGACGACGGCATCGGTGCTGCCCGGACCCACCGGGAACCCGTCCCGGGCACTGACCGCCACCCGGGCACCGTGCCCGTCGGCCGCGGTCAGCGTGGCGCCCACGGCCGCCAGCGTGGGGTTGGGCTCGAAGCCGGCGACGTCGTGCCCGCGGGCCAGCAGCGCCAGCACCTCGCGGCCCCCGCCGGCGCCGGTGACGACGACCCGGCAGCCGGCCGGCAGGTGGGTGTCCACCACGTGGGTCTCCCAGTCGAAGAGGCCCTGCCGGTTGTGCGCCTCGGAGCGGTAGACCGGCTCGCCGTCGTAGAAGTGCCGGTCGAGCAGGGCGAGCTGGTCGGGGGTCAGCAGGCCCAGCCACACGCCGTCCCAGGCGCCTCGGCCCGGTGCACCGCGCCCTCCAGCAGGCGCTCGCCGGCCAGGTGCAGGCGCAGCCAGCGGGGGGTCACGCCGCCTCCTGCGCGACGGTCTGCAGGAAGGCGGTGAGGTCGGCGTGGTCCCCGGCCGGGTGCAGGGCCGATCCCGGGGCCGACGCCCCCTGCACGAACGCCGCCGGGCGGCCGGCGACGAGCCGGGCGGCCCGGGCGGTGAGCAGTCCCGGGACGGTCGCGTGCTCGGCCGAGCCGACGGCCAGCCGGGCCGGCCAGCTGCCCAGGTCGGCGGTGCTGTGCAGGACGCGCGGCCCGGCCCACCGCTCCGCCAACCGCCAGTCCGGGGCCGCGAGCCGGCGCAGCACCGACCGCGGCACCGGGGCCGCCAACAGGGTCGCGGCGCGGGCGAGCACCAGGCCCACCGGGGCGGGCACCCCCCAGGCCCGGGCGGTGCCGACCACCCGGGACCAGTCGACCGGGCGGTCCTGCACCGACAGCGTCACGTCCAGCAGCCAGGACACCCGGGTCGCCCCGGCCAGCGCGGCGTGCAGGCAGACGTGCACGAGGGCGTCGTCGGGCTGCAGCGCGGGCACCGGACGGCCGGCGAGCTGCACCGGCGAGGCCCGGTCGAGCAGGTCCGTGGTGGACACGGTGGTGCGGCGTCGTCGGCCGGCCCGGTTGACCAGCGTCCAGTGCAGGTCCAGCACGGTGCCGAACCGGCCGCGGACGGCGACCTCGCCGGGCAGCTCGCGGCGCAGCAGCGCGAAGTTGCGGGTCAGCATTGCGCCGCCGGCGCCCTCGAAGGCGTCGAGTGCCGCGGCGAGCCGGTCGGGGGCGACGAGCAGGTCCAGGTCCAGGGCGGCCCGGTCGGCCCCGGCCCGGGCGTGCACCGCGGTCAGCACCGGGCCCTTGAGGCAGGCCCACCGGACGCCGGCCGCGTCCAGGGCGGCGCCGGCGACGGTGAGGTCGGCGTCGGTCTGCAGCTGCGCCCGGCGCGCCCGGTCCCGGCGGGCCCAGGCCTCGGCAAGCAGCGCCCCCGGCACACCGGGCACGTCGGGGCCGTGCGCGGCGAGCAGCAGCCAGGCCCGGTGGTGGGCGACCGCGGCGCGCAGCGCCCCGTCGTCCCCCCGCCAGGCCGGTGGCGGCGCGTCGTGCCCGGCCGCCCGCCGGGCGGCCCAGAGCACCACGGCGCCCGGGCTGCTCGGCCGCGGCCCGGGCACGGCGGCGGTCAGCCGGCCCGGCGGCCGAGGGCGCGGTACGCCCAGCCCGCGGCCTCCCAGGCGTCCCGGTCCAGGGCCTGCCGGCCGTCCAGCACCCGCTTCTTCGCCACCACCGTGCCGAACGCGACCGGGTCGAGCTCGCGGAACTGCTTCCACTCGGTCAGCAGCAGCACCGCGTCGGCGCGCTCGGCGGCCTCCTCGGCGGTGTCCACCACGTCCAGCTGCGGCCACGACCGGCGGATGTTGTCCCCCGCGGCCGGGTCGGTCACCCGCACCGAGGCCCCCTGCAGCTGCAGCTGGGCGGCCACGTTGAGCGCGGGTGAGTCCCGGATGTCGTCGGAGTCGGGCTTGAACGCGGCCCCGAGGACGGCGATGCGCTTGCCGACCAGCGACCCGTCGCACACCTCCCGCGCCAGGTCCACCATCCGGATCCGGCGGCGCATGTTGATGTTGTCGACCTCGCGCAGGAACGTCAGCGCCTGGTCCGCACCCAGCTCCCCGGCCCGGGCCATGAACGCCCGGATGTCCTTGGGCAGGCACCCACCGCCGAAGCCCAGCCCGGCGTTGAGGAACTTGCGGCCGATCCGGTCGTCGTAGCCGATCGCGTCGGCCAGCTGCTTCACGTCCGCGCCCGTCGCCTCGCACAGCTCGGCCATCGCGTTGATGAAGGAGATCTTCGTGGCCAGGAACGAGTTCGCCGCGGTCTTCACCATCTCCGCGGTGGCGTAGTCGGTGACCACCTGCGGTGTCCCGGCGGCCACGATCGTGGCGTACACCTCGTCCAGCACCGCCCGGGCCCGGTCGCCGTCGGCACCGGCCGGCACGCCGTAGACCAGCCGGTCCGGGTGCAGGGTGTCCTGGACGGCGAACCCCTCGCGCAGGAACTCCGGGTTCCACACCAGCGTCGCCCCGGGCACCTTGCCCTCGACCAGCTCGGCCAGCCGCGCCGCCGTCCCCACCGGCACGGTGGACTTGCCCACCACCAGGTCCCCGGGCTCCAGCACCGCCAGCAACGCCTCGGTCGCGGCCTCCACGTACCGCAGGTCCGCGGCGTACTCCCCGCGCTTCTGCGGGGTCCCCACGCACACGAAGTGCACGGCCGACCCCGCCGCGTCGGCCATGTCGGAGGAGAACCGGAGCCGGCCCGAGGCCAACGACCGGCCCAGCAGCTCCTCGAACCCGGGCTCGTGGAACGGGGCCTTCCCGGCGGCCAACAGCTGCGCCTTGGGCACGTCGACCTCGATGCCGACCACGTCGTGGCCCAACTCGGCCATGGACGCCGCGTGCACCGCGCCCAGGTAACCGCAACCGATCACGGAGAGCTTCATGTGTCCTCGTCCTCGCAGGGGGTGGTGTGGTGAGTCTGTCGTGCGGGGGTTCAGTAGGCCCCGGAGCCGCGGACGACGGCGCCCACGGTCTTCCAGAGGATCATCAGGTCGAACATCAGCGACCAGTTCTCCACGTACCGGACGTCGATGCGCACCGAGTCGTCCCACGACAGGTCCGATCGTCCACTGATCTGCCAGAGCCCGGTGATGCCGGGCTTGACCAGGAACCGTCGGTGCATGTCGAAGCCGTACTTCTCGACCTCGGAGGGCAGCGGCGGGCGCGGCCCGACCAGCGACATCTGGCCCCCGAGCACGTTGAGCAGCTGGGGCAGCTCGTCCAGCGAGTAGCGCCGCAGGACCCGGCCCACCCGGGTGACGCGCGGGTCCCCGCGCATCTTGAACAGCACGCCGTTGCCCTCGCTGGCGGCCTGCAGCACGTCCAGGCGTGCCTCGGCGTCCACGACCATGCTGCGGAACTTGAGCATCGAGAAGGTGCGGCCGTCCTGACCGACCCGCTGCTGCCGGTAGAACACCGGGCCCGGGCTGGTGAGCGCGACCGCCGCGGCGACGGCGAGCAGGGCCGGGGAGCCCAGCAGCAGCACCACCAGCGCCACGGTGCGGTCGACGGCCACCTTGGTCAGCCGCCGGACACCGCGCAGCTCGGGGCGCTCGACGTGCATGAGCGGCAGCCCGCAGACCGGCCGGATGTTCACCCGGGGGCCGACGATCTCGGTGACCGCGGGGGCCAGCAGCAGCTCGGCGCGGGTCTTCTCCAAGTCCCAGCCCAGCCGGCGCAGCGCGCCGCCGTCGAGCTCGGGGCTGGGCAGCACCGCGACGGTGTCCACCTCGTAGCGCTCGACCACGGCGACCACCTCGTCGAGCCCGCCGAGCACCGGCAACCCGTCGAAGGCGCTGACCGGTCCGGACCCGGGCAGGCAGCAGCCGACCACGTCGTAGCCCTGGTAGCGCTCCCGGTCGATCTGCTCGTGCAGCGCGGCCACCCCGGCCCGGTGCCCGACCAGCAGGGTGGTCTGCAGGTAGCGGCCGCGGTCGCGCTGTCCGTGCAGCCAGCTGCGCACCGAGTACCGGACGACGAGGGTCAGCACGGTGGCCAGCGGGATGGCGACGACGACGAAGCCGCGGGCGACCTCCAGCCGGAACGCCCAGGACACGGTGGCCACCCCGGCCAGCAGCACCAGCGCGGCCACGAAGACCCGCCGGAACTCCTCCGCGCCGGCCCAGAGGAAGCGCTCCTCGTAGCTGCGGGACAGCAGCATGGCGACCATCCAGGCGAACGGGAGCACCAGCACCGACCAGGTCGGGGCCGCGGTGACCAGTCCGGCGACCGTGGGGTCGAAGCGCACCGCGTGCCCGACGACCGCGCCGACGGCGGCGCAGAGCAGGTCGGCGGCGACCAGGCTGCGCACGTAGCGGGCCCGCCAGGCGCGGCGCGCCTCGGTGCCCGACCCCCGGGTGCGACCCACCCGCCAGCGGCGGGCGGCAGCGGCGAACGCCGGGTCCGGGGTGGCCGTGCGGCCTGGGGTGGTGCTGCGGGTCGTCGTCACAGAGTCCTCCGTCGGTGGGTCGTCCCCCGTTGCCGATCCCCCGTGACGGTGCCGACGACGCTGTGCGGCTCCCCCACCCTGGACCACCGGGGACGGGAAGAGAACAGGTGCATGGTGAACGCTGTGTCACAGTTCGAACACTGTCCGGAGTCGAGGATCACGACGTCCGCCGTCCGCGGAGCACGCCGACCAGCTCGCGCAGGGTGCCGCGGAAGAGCACCGCACCCGCGGCGAGGTACAGCCCGACGGCCAGCACGCCACCGCCCAGCACGACGCCGACCCGCGGCCAGGTGCCCTCCCACGTCGGCAGCACCGCCAGCAGCCCGGTGAGCACCCCGAACACGAGCAGCCCCGCGGCGGCCGGGGCGAGCCACTGCCGCAGGTAGGCCCACACCGGCAGGCCCAGGGCGCGGTGCAGGGCGCGCAGGCGCAGCGGCCAGACCAGGTACTGGCGCACGGTCACCGCGACCGCCACGGCGAGGATGCCGAACGGCACGGCCACCACGACGGCGACCACGCCCACCACGCACTGCACCGCGGTGACCAGCAGCGCCAGCTTGGAACGGCCGACCGCGATGAGCGCGGTGCGGTCGAACACGAGCACGCTGTTGAGCGCCCCCATGGCGCAGAGCACCTGGGTGATCAGCACGCTGGGGCCCCACTGGTCGCCGAACACCAGCGGGACGACGACGGGCGCCAGGGCGGCGAACGTGGCGTAGGTGAGCACCCCGATCGCCGCCGAGGCCCCGGTGAGGGAGAGGAAGGCCCGGCGGAAGCGCGGCGCGTCGTCCTGCACCCGGGACAACGCGGTGAGCGAGACGCTCTGGATCACCGCGGTCTGGACGTCGGACAGGATGCTGATGATCCGGGTGCCGATGTAGTAGTAGCCCAGGGCCGCGGGGCTGATCACCGCGCCGATGACGAACTTGTCGGCCTGGGCGTTGAGGAACGCGAAGAGCTGGATGCCGATCACGCTGGTGCCCACCCCGCGCAGGTCCCGCACGGCGGCGCGGCTGACCCGCAGCCGCGGGCGCCAGGGCAGCACGGTCCACAGCACCAGGACGCCGACGACCGCCGAGGTCAGGCTCTGGGCCACGATCGCCCACACCCCGGCACCGAGCACCGCGGCGACCACGCCGACCACCCCGCCGAGCAGGTTCGCGGTCACCCGCCGCTGGGTGAGCCGCTTGAAGCCGAAGTCGCGCTGCAGCAGCGCGGCCGGGGTGAGGCTGAGCGCGGACAGCACGAGCGTCAGGCACAGCACCTGCAGCACCGGGGCCAGCTGCGGGGCGTCCAGTGCCGCGGCGATCGGCCCGGCGCAGGCGGCCAGGGCCGCGGCCAGGACGACGGCGCTGCCCAGCGACACCCAGAACGCAGCCTCGGGGTGCTCCCGGTCCAGGTCGCGGCGCTGGACGAGGGCGTCGGAGAACCCCTGCTCGGCGAGCACCTGGAACAGCGCCACGAAGGTCGCGGCCAGCGCGGCCACACCGATCTCGGCCGGGTCGAGCAGCCGGCCGATGACGGCGAAGACCAGCAGCGAGGCCAGCCGGTTGACCCACTTGTCGGCGGCGACCCACAGGGCGGAGGTGACCGTCCGGCCCCGGAGGTCCCCGGGCGGCACGGGTGCGGTCCCCACGCCGGTCACGCGGCGGGCTCCTCGGCCCGGGCCGCCCGCCGGCGGCGGCGCCGGCCGCGCACCCGCACCGCGGCGAGCACCAGCCGGTCCAGCAGCACCGCGGCCAGCACGGCGACCACCAGCCCGGCCAGCGCGAGGCCGACCACCGAGCGCAGCCGGTCGGGGTAGTCGCGCAGCGGGTAGTCCGCCGGGGAGCCCACGGCGGTGGTGAACAGCTGGTCGGCCGGGGCACCGGCCTCCAGCTGCACCCGCTCGACCACGGTGCCGGCGCCGTCGACGAGGGCGACCATCAGGTCGGTGGCGCCCTCCGGGGTGTCGCTGACCGTGGTCAGCCCGACCAGCTGCGCGGCCTGGGAGTCCCACAGCGCGCTGGCCCGGCCGGACCCGCCGGTGAGCACCTCGTCCTGGACGGTGGCGGTGTTCAGCGCGTCGGCGAGCACCGCGGCCAGCGTGGAGCCACCGGTCTGGGCGTTGAACGGGTTGGTGGTCAGGCCACCGCTGCCCGAGGTGGGCAGCCGGGCGGCGACCAGCGACGGGGAGGGCAGCACCACCAGCGAGGCGGTGACGGTGTACTCGGGTCGGGACTCGCGGTGGGCCTGCACGGCACCGGCCGCGGCCAGCGCCAGGACCACGACGAGCACGTACCAGCGTCGGGCGCACGCGCGCAGGACGTCGGAGAAGGTCACAGGTCCCCTGCCTTCGGGATCGGAGTGGGGGGTGCGGGATCGGGGATGGGTCCCCAGGAGCTGCGGACGACGACGGAGGTCAGCCCGACCAGGACGAAGACCAGCAGCGCGCTCTGCTGGAAGGCGAGGGTGTCGAAGGTGTAGGCGGCCACCCCGGAGGCGACCAGGCCGGCGAGCAGGGCCCCGGCGAGGCTGGCGCGCTCGTCGTCCCGGGGCCGTCGGCGGGCCGCGACCACCGCGCAGACCGAGGGGACCAGGAGCAGGGCGAGGAACCCGAGCACCGACACCACCCCGCCGCGCACCAGGAAGCCCAGCCACTGGTTGTCCAGCACGCCGTCCCCGCTGGTGAGCACACCGCCCAGCCAGGGGCTCTCGGCGAACACCCGCTGGACACCGACGTAGTCGGCGAGCCGGCCGGAGATGCTGTCGTCGGCGGCCGCGGCGTCGGTGGCCACCCCGCTGAACAGCTCGACGAAGGCGTCGACCACCCGCGGGACGGCGAGCACCGCGAGCGCGGGGGCCAGCAGCGCCCCGGCCAGCACCGACCACCGCTGGGCCCGGGTGGCGAAGGGCACGTAGAGCAGCAGCCCGACCGCGATGCACAGCAGCCCGGAGCGGCTCAGCGCGAACGGGGTCGCCAGGGCGATCACCCCGGCCGCCGCGGCGCTGGCCACCCGCCGGCCGGGGGTGGTGGCGAAGCGGGCCAGGTGGATCGCCAGGGGCAGGGTGACGGCCAGGCAGACGGCGAACTCGATGGGGTGCGAGGTGGTGCCCAGCACCCGGACGAAGTCCAGCCGCTCGCGCAGCACCCCGGGGTTGGAGGTGAACGCCATGCCGGGGACCCGGACCACGTCGGCCCAGGACAGGTCGGCCCCGACCGCCTGGACGAGGCCGACGCCGGCGTTGAGCACGCTGCCGGCCAGCAGCCAGCCCAGCAGGCGCCGGGCCCCGGCGAGGTCGGTGACCGCGACCGCGACGAGCAGGGCGATGCCGACGCCGGCGGTGAGCACCAGCGCGTAACGCAGGCTGGTCGCCGCGGCCGTGGCACTGAGGGTCCGGCCGGCCTCGACGCCGTAGGAGAACAGCGCCTGGGCCAGGAAGAGCAGCAGCAGGACGACGACCGGGTCGACCCGGCGCGGGGTGGCCGGACGGCTCCGCCCGCGGACCAGGCCCAGGGCGACCAGGGCGAGCGCGGCGAAGCCGAGCAGCCGCCCCGGGGACCCGTTGGACTTCAGCGGGCCGGCCAGCACCACCTCGCTGGGGAAGACGAACAGCAGCGCGCAGAACACCGCGGCCAGCGCCGCGGGCGGGCCGGCGCCCGGCGGCGGGGTGAGCCGGTCCTCCAGCGAGCGCCGGTGACTGCCCCGGGCGCGGCGGGTCGGGGCCGGCAGGAGCGCGGTCACTCCCGCGGCCCCGCGACCCAGGGGGAGTCGGCGGACAGGAACCGGCCGTACCGGCCGACCTCGATGTCCCGGCGGATGACCACCGCCGGGTTGCCGGCCACGATCGTGCCCGGCGGCACGTCCTTGGTCACCACGGCGCCGGCGGCCACGATGCTGCCGTCGCCGACGGTCACCCCGGGCAGCAGCATGCTGCGGGCGCCGACGAAGCAGTTGCGGCCCACGACGGTGTCGGCCTTGATCCCGCGGGTGCGGTCGTGGCAGAGCACGGTGGCCCCGATCGCGACGTAGCTGTCCGGGCCGACGTGCACCCCGCGCGGGTAGGTGCGGTCGAAGTAGGCCGACAGGGAGAACATCGCCGTGGGGTCGATGTGCATCCCCCAGACGCGGTTGTAGTACTGCCGCTTGGCCCCCTGCAGGGCGGAGCGGAGCAGGCGCAGCCGGTTGAGGCTTCTCACTGGGGCACTCCTCGGTCGGGGGTGGAGGTGCTGCGGCGGCGGAGCAGGGCGGTGTCCAGGGCGACGGCGACGGTGACCGCGGCCAGTCCCCCGGCGGCGACCACGACGACGGCCATCCGGGTGCGGGCGGGCCGGTCGAGACCGGGTGCGTCCGGGCCGGACCCGGAGACGGCGAGGAAGGCGGCGTCGGCACCGACGCCCTGCCGGTCCTGGAGGTCGGCCAGCGCCGCGCGGGCGGCGTCCCGGGCCGCGGCCAGGGCGGTCCGGGCACCGGCCGGGTCGGCCGCGGTGGCCGAGAGCAGCACCA
This sequence comes from Geodermatophilaceae bacterium NBWT11, assembly GCA_014218215.1. Lineage (NCBI taxonomy): Bacteria > Bacillati > Actinomycetota > Actinomycetes > Geodermatophilales > Geodermatophilaceae > Geodermatophilaceae bacterium NBWT11. The sequence goes on along the minus strand of CP043652.1, from coordinate 3,776,659 downwards.
GGCTGGGCCGCAGACCGTCCCAGCTGGCCGAGGTCGTGGCGCCGGCGGGCAGGTCCATCCCGCGGTCGCCGACGTCGACGGTGCGGCTGACCAGCAGGGCCAGGGTGGCCGGGGAGCCGAACGGGTTGGTGTCGCCCGGTCCGTCCTCGCCGACGGCGGGGTCGCGGGCCACGGCCAGCCCCGGTGAGGGGACGACGACCAGCGTCGCGGTCGCCGTCCAGGACGGCTGGGCGCCCTGGGCCAGGTGTCCGGCGAGCAGCACGAAGAGCGGGACGACGACCAACAGCACGTACCAGCGCCGCAGACAGCCGGCCACCACCTCGGTCAGGTCCACCGGGTCACCACCGACCGTCGTCGGACCGACACGGAGTGCAAGGTCACACCCGGGAGGCCCTCGGGCGTGCCACCGTCGACCGGGTGCTGAGCCTCCGCCGCGCCGTGGCCCTCCTCGCCGCGCCGACGACCGTGCTGCTGCTGGCCGGGTGCGCCGCCGGTACCGACACCGACTACGTCCGGCCCACCGCGTCGGCCGCGGTCGGCGAGCCGGACGACACGCAGCCGCCGGGGCCGGACAACACCGGTGTGCCCGCCGGTGTCACGCTGCGACCCAGCGGCGACCTGGTCCTCACCGAGGCCGGCGAGGTCGTCGACGGGCTGGACGTGGACGGCTGCGTGCAGGTGCTCGCCTCCGACGTGACCATCCAGAACACCCGCATCCGGTGCGGCGACCCGGAGACCGCCAACGTCGTCCAGGTCGGCGACGGGGTGACCGGACTGCTGGTGCGCGACACCGAGATCGACGGCCTGGGCACCGCGGACATCGGGGTGGGCTGGAACGACTACACGTTGCTGCGGGTCGAGGTCCACGGCACCAACGACGGCGTCCGGCTCGGTGACGACGTGACCGTCGAGCGCTCCTGGATCCACGACATGACCCGCCAGGGCGACCTGCACCCCGACTGCGTGCAGGCCACCCAGGGCAGCGACATCGTCGTCCGCGGCAACACCCTGGACGTCTACGCCCGCGACACCGGCGACCTGAACAACGCCGCGGTGATGCTGGGCAGCGAGACCGGCTCCCGCCGCCTGGAGCGGGTGCTGGTCGAGGGCAACTGGTTCAACGGCGGCAACTACACCGTCAACGTCCGGCAGGACGCGACCCTGGACGACGTGGTCTTCCGGGACAACGTCTACGGACCGGACAGCCGCTACGGCCCGGCCCAGGCCCCGGCCGGTGTGCTGTTCGAGGGCGAGTCCATGGCCGGGTCCGGGGAGGACTGGACGCTGAACGAGGTCGGCTGAGCTCACGCCGTCACCGGGGTCAGCTCGAGGTCGGCGTCCACGTCGGCCGGCACCGGCGCCCAGCCGCTGCGCCACTCGGACCGGCGGGACCACGCCGCCCGCCACACCCGGTCGGCCACCGGCCGTCGCCCCTCCAGCAGGGCGCGCAGCCCCACCCCGGTGTGCAGCAGCAGCGTGGAGACCGCCCGGCGCACCGCGCGCGGGTGCCGGGCGTGCAGCGTGGCCTTGCCGCGCAGCACCATCACCGTCTTCCCGGCCGAGGACGACGACGCCCCGCCGGCGTGGGTGGCCACCACGATCGGCAGGAAGGAACGCCGGGACCCCAGCTCGCCGGCCCGGGTGCTCAGGTCGACGTCCTCGCCGTACATGAAGTAGCGCGGGTCGAAGCCGCCGAGCGCGTCGTAGAGCGACGCGCGGACCAGCAGCACGCAGCCCGACACCACCCCGATGTCGCGCTCGGAGTCCCGGGCCCAGCCGTGCAGGTCGAAGGTGTTGGCCCAGGCCGAGCGGGGGAACGCCGTGGACAGGCCCGTGCCGAAGCAGACCTCGCTCCACAGCGTCGGGCGGCCCAGCGCCGAGTAGGGGTCCAGCGAGCCGTCCGGGCGCTCCAGGCGACCGGTGACGATGCCCCGGCGCGGGTCGGCGTCCAGGTGGGCGACCAGGGCCTCCAGGGCACCCGGTCGCAGCAGCGCGTCGGGGTTGAGCAGCAGCAGGAGCTCGCCGGTGAGGAGCCGGCGGGCCCGGTTGGCGGCCCGGCCGAACCCGGTGTTGACCTCCGAGCGCAGCGCAGTCACCCGGTCCAGGTGCGGGCGCAGCGCCGGGGCCAGCGGCGGGTCCGAGGCGTTGTCGACCACGACCACCTGCACCTCGGGCGGCAGCACCTCGGCGACCGTGGTGAGGCAGCGGTCCAGCCACTCCGGCGATCCGTAGCCGACCACCAGCACGCTGACCCGGGACGGGTCGAGGGCGCTCACGCGGCGACCCGGGAGGACTCGTCCCGGCTCCACACCGCGGTGCGGCCGCGCCGCACCCGCACCCACGCCGCGACCCGGACCAGCACCGAGACCCCCACGAAGACCAGCCGGTCACCGACGGCGACACCGGGGGTGGCGAGCAGACCGCGCACCCCGCGCGGCCCCTCACCGTCCGCCAGCGCCACACCCGCCGACCCCGACTCCAGCTGCACGTTGCCCGCCCGCACCCGCACCAGCCGGCGGAGCAGGTCGGCCAGCCCGCGTGGCGGGTGCGTGGTGAACCCGACGGCGGCGGTGGCCCGCTCGGCCGGTGCGAACACCCGCCGGGCCCAGAGGTCGTCGGCCACCACCGGCGGGAACGGGGCCAGCCGCCGGTGCCCGGCGGCCGAGACCGCGAAGACCCCCGAGCCGACGTACCGGTCCTGCAGCACCGGCAGTGCCGCCCAGACCCGGGTGTAGGCGCGCACCCACACCGAGCAGCCGGTCAGGTCCGGGGTGGGCCGGGCACCGGCGACCTGCACCGTGTCGCCGGTCAGCTGCCCGACGACGGCCCGGGCCGCGGCGGTGCCCAGCTCGACGTCGGCGTCCAGGTAGACCCGCGGGAAGGCGGCCGCGGCGTCGTCCCCGGCGTTGAGCGCACCGGTCTTGCCGGCGGCCGGCAGCTCCAGCACCGTGACGTCGGGCCCGTGCCGGCGGGCCCGGGAAGCGGTGTCGTCGGAGCAGCCGTTGGCGACCACCACGACCTCGAACTCCCCGGGTGCCGCGCCCTCGAGCAGGGCGGCCAGGCAGCGGTCGATCACCCGGGCCTCGTCGTGCGCGGGCACGACGACGGAGGCCAGGGGGCGGGGTGCGGTCACGGGGTGCTCTCCTCGGGTGGAACGGGGGGTGTGACGCAGTCGCAACACGACTTCACCCGACCGGGCGGTTACAGAGGGTCTCTGGTGGCTCACCCTCAGCTCATGAGTTCCGGAGCCGGGTCCCACCACCTCTCGTCCCGCACCGTCGGTCGCGGCGCGCGGTGGGCGGGCAGCGCGCTGACCCTGTTGCTGGCCGTCGTCGCCGTGCTGTCGGCGCTGCCGCTGCAGCGGGCCGACGCGGCCTCGATGTGGGTGGCCTACGAGGGCAGGTCGGTCAGCCTGGCGCCGGTCCCGGCCACCCGGGTCGAGCTGACCGCGGTCTCCTCGTCCCGGCTGACCGCGGTGTCCTTCGCGGTCGGGGGCACCGTCGTCGCCAGCACCACGACGGTGCTGGAGAACGCCGGCACCTGGCGGGCGACCGCGACCGTCGACCTCACCGGTCGCTCCGGGTTGACCGTGGTGCGCACCCGCTTCACCAACGGCCCGGTGAGCTCCACGGTGGACAAGACGCTGCGCGCCGTCCCGCCGGCACCGCAGCCGGTCGCACCCCCCACGACCGTCGCCGGCCCGGACACCACCGGCGTGCCCGCCGGGGTGACCCTCACCCCGCAGACCGGGGACCTGCTGATCACCACCAGTGGAACCGTGGTCGACGGGATCGACCTCACCGGCTGCATCACCGTGCGCGCCCACGACGTGGTGATCCGCAACAGCCGGATCACCTGCGGCGGCTCGGCCACCACGATGGTCGTGGCCACCAACGGCAGCTTCCGCAACCTGGTGGTCGAGGACAGCGAGCTCGACGGACTGGGCATCGTCGACATCGGGATCGGCTGGCAGAACTACACGCTGCGCCGGGTGGAGATCCGTGGCACCAACGACGGCGCCCGGGTGGGCAGCAACACCACCGTGGACAGCTCCTGGATCCACGCCATGGTCCGCAAGGGCGCGCTGCACCCCGACGCGGTGCAGAGCACCAGCGGCATCGGCATCCGGATCACGAACAACACCCTCGACCCGCGCAACTACACGACCGGCGACCAGGGCAACGCCTCGGTGATGCTGGGCAGCGAGCTGCGGCCCAACGTGCTGCAGGACGTCGTGGTGTCGGGCAACCGCATGAGCGGGGGCAACTACACGGTCAACGTCCGGGGCGACGCCACGATCGCGGGGGTGACCCTGTCGGGCAACACCTTCACCGCGGACGCGAAGTACGGCCCGGTGCTGGCCCCGGCCTCGGTGACCGTCACCGCCGACAACGTCATGGACGGCACGGGCGCACCGGCCCCGGTGGTCCGCACCGCCTGAGGGCGCTCCTGCGACGGACACCTCAGCCGCCCAACAGCGCGACGTGGCGGCGGGCCCGGTCGGCCCAGGTGTGGCCGGCGGCGAAGTCCCGGCAGCGACCGGTGGTGGCCGGGTCGGCGGCGTCGGCCAGCGCGGCGGCCAGCGCGGCCGGCAGCCCCACGGCGTCGGCCACCAGGTGGACGTGCGGGGCGTCCAGCCAGCGCACGGCGGGCAGGTCCGAGGCCACCACCGGGGTGCCGGCCGCGAGGTACTCCAGCAGCTTGAGCGGGAAGCAGGCCCGGTTGAAGTCGCTCTGCGTGTAGGGCACCAGGGCCACGTCGCAGGCCGCCACCAGGGAGGCCACCACGTCGGGGGTGCGTTCGCCGAGCAGCACCAGCCGGCCGGTGGCGACCAGACAGGCCCACCGGTCCTGCTGGCTGAAGGTGGCCTGCTGCCGGCCGACGACGACGACGGTGACCCCGGCGGCGCAGGTGGCCGCCAGCAGGTCGACGTCGATCCGGTCGCTGACCATCCCGATGAACACCGCCCGGGGCCCGGGCACGGCGGCCAGCAGCGCGGCCACGTCGACCCGCCCGGCACCGGGGTCGCAGCCCGGGGGCACCACGTGCACCTCGGCGGGAGCGCCCATCGCGGCGGCAGCCTCGGCGAGCACCGGGGAGACCACGGCGACCGCGTCGACCCCGCGCAGCAGCTGCCGGCGGTGCCGGGCGATCCGGCCGGCGGCACCGCGGATGAGCGCGGCACCGGCGACGTAGTCGTCCTTGAGCAGCAGCTCCGAGCGCCAGCCGCGCAGCAGCCGCAGGGACACCGGGTGCGCCGAGGTAACGAGCACGCCCGGCACCCCCGGTGCCCGCCGCCCGGCGTGCCGGGCCAGCAGACCGACCCACAGGCCGGTCAGGGTGGCCAGCCCGCGGCGCCGGCCGAAGGGCAGCATGCGGGGGGCCAGCACGGTCACCCCGTCCACCGACCGGCGGTGCGGCGGGGGCGGGCCGGGCTTGCCCAGCCCGAAGACCGGCACCGGCGGGTCGACGTAGACCACGGCACGCTCGGCGGCCAGGGCGCGGGCCAGGCGCTGGTCGTAGAGCTGGTGCCCGGCGTAGGGCGTGGAGGCCAGCAGCACGACGGTGTCCGGGGCGGTGCTCACGCGGCCACCCCCGCACCGACGCCGAGCAACTCCAGCAACGGCCGGTGCCGGGCCCGCCAGGACAGCGCCGCGACGTCGGCGAGCCGGTCGGTCTCGGCCCGGCGGCCCAGGGCCAGCGCGGCCCGGGCGCCCGCGACGTGGTCGCCACCGGGCTCGACCCAGACCACCCGGTCCCCGGCGACGGCACTGCCGGGCAGCCGGGTGGCCACGACGGGGGTGCCCGAGGCCAGGTACTCGTAGAGCTTGAGCGGGGACATCGCCTCGGTGAGCGGGGTGCGGTGGTGGGCCAGGACGCAGACGTCGGCGGTCTGGGCCAGCCGGACCACCTCGGCGCGCGGGCGCGGGCCCAGCAGCTCCACCCCGGGCACCGCGGCCAGCGCCGCTCGGACGTCGGCGTCCACCAGCGGCCCGGCGACGCGGACGGCGAACCCGTCCGCGGCCAGCGCCCGGAAGGCGTCCAGGTCCAGCCGGGCGTCCACCGTGCCCGCGTAGAGGGCGACCGGGGCCCCGTGCGGGGTCCGCTGCGGCGGGGGCGTCGACCAGAGGGCGGCGTCCACCCCGTTGGGCACCACGAGACCGGTCCCGGTGGGGTCGATCCGCTCCAGCAGCACCTCCGAGACGGCGACCACGGCCATCCCGCTGCGGGCGATGGCCCGGTAGGCGGCCAGGGTCTGTGCCCGGTGCGGGGCGTGCGAGGGGATGGCCGACTCGTCGTCCTGGGCGTAGAACACCCGCGTGCCGGCCCACCCGTGGGCGGCGTGCGCGGCGTGCCACAGGTTGAACGTGACCAGCGCCGGACGACGCAGGCCGTGCCAGCGTGCGGCCGCGGCGGTCTGCCGGTCGTACCCGGCGTAGCGGCGGCGCAGCGCGGCCTCGTCCAGCGGCGGCGGCGTGCGCAGGGTGACCGGCCGCACCCCGCGCAGCCCGGGACGGCGGGGGGCCGGACGGTCCCCGGCCAGCCGGCGGCGCACCTGCGAGGCGACCCCGCGGGGGTGGTCGGCGACCAGCACGGTGCCCACCGCGGGCTCGGCCAGCAGCGTGGTCAGGGTCTGGTCCGCGGTGGAGTAGAAGCCGCGGCGCACCGCGTCGGTCCAGGTGTCCGACACCAGGGCGACCACCACGTCGGTGCTCACGCGGCCACCGGCCGGGAGGTGAAGACCCCGGTGTAGGACTCGGCCACCGTGGACCAGTCGCGGCCGGCGAGGTCCGGGGTGGCCGCGGGGTCGCGGCCGGCGGCCGCGGCGAGGGCGTCGGTGAGGTCGGTCGCGGTCAGCGGGTGGGTGAACCCCCGCACCCACTCCTCCCCCACCTCGGCCCGCAGGGCCGCGGTGACCGGGTTCTCCGGCACCAGCACCGGACGGCCCAGGCTCAGGGCGGCGAACACGACGCCGGAGTTGTGGATCTCCCGGTAGGGCAGCACCACGACCGCGGACCCGCCGACCAGCGCGGCCAGCGCGTCGTCGGCGACGAAGCCCAGGTGCGGGGTCACCCGGGGGTCGGCGCCGGCCGCGTCGGTCACCAGCGACCGCATCTCGGCCGACGCGGGCTCCCCGGCCACGACCAGCCGGAGCTGCGGGTCGGTGGTGCCGGCGAAGGCGGTGAGCAGCACGTCGAGGCCCTTGTAGGGGCGGAGGTAGCCGAAGAAGAGCAGGCACCGCGGGTCGGCGGGGGTGCCGGCGTCGCCCAGCTCGGCCCGGTAGTGCCCGTGCGGGATGGTCACCGCGGCCGCGCCGGCGCGCACCGGGGTCTCGTCGGTGAGCCGGACGTGCCAGGTGACGGCCCGGTCCAGCGCGCCCAGCAGGGCCGTCTCGACCGGCCGGCCGCCCTCGTGGGGGGTGGTGTTGTGCACGGTGCGGACGACGACGGGCCGGAGCACCCGGATGCGCACCAGCAGCAGCGCGAACAGCACGGTCCGCAGCACCCGGCGGGGCCGGGACCGGTGCCGGACGAGGTTCTCCGGCCAGTGCACGTGCAGCACGTCCCAGCGGCCGGTCAGCGCCGTCCGGTAGCTGAACGACAGCGGCTGCACCCGGGTCGGGTCGAGCCGGCCGGCGACGTGGTCGGCGTAGCTGAGGTGGGCGCCGCCGAGCAGCACCGACTGCAGCACCCGGACGGGTCGGGGGTCAGACACGGGTCTCCTCCGGGGTGGGCAGGACGAGGGGCAGGGGGGTCGGTGGCGTGCCGTCCGGGGCGGGGAGGGCCAGGGCGGCGAGCAGCCGGGCGGCGACCGCGCGCCAGGTGAACAGCGGTGCGCGGGCCCGGGCCAGGGCACCGAGCCGGGCCGCGACCAGCGGGTCGGCCAGCGCGCGCATCGCGTCGCGGAGCGCGACGTCGTCGGTGGGGTCGACCACCCGCCCGGCGTCCCCGACCAGGTCGGCCGACCCGCCGACGGTGCCGGCGATCGCGGGCAGTCCGGCCGCGAGGGCCTCGGTGAAGACTATCCCGGCCGGCTCGAAGGTCGAGGGCATCACGAAGCAGGTGGCCCGGGCGAACAGGTCGGCCAGCCGGGCCCGGTCGCCGGCGTCGCCGCGGCGGAGCACCCCGTGGGTGCGCACCCCGGGCACGGCCAGCGGCGGGTGGCCGCCGACGACGTCCAGCGTCGCGTCGGGGTGCAGCGCACGGACGGCCTCGAAGGCCCGGACCACCCGGTCGCCGTTCTTGCGCTGCCAGTCCAGCCCCACGAACAGGAAGCGGGGGGTGGACCAGTCGCGGTCGCCGACCGGCACCGGCGCATCGGTCCCGGTGCCGACGACGGCCAGCCGGTCCGCGGGGAGGTCGGCCGCCGCGGCGACGGCGGCAGCAGCCCAGGAGGACTCGGTGCAGCACACCCGGGCAGCCCGGTAGACGGTGCGCTGCAGGGCCGCGCGCCGCTCCACGGTGCCGACGTCGACGCCGGCCCAGTGCCCGTAGCCGTGCGCCCGGGCCTGCCGGACGGTCATGTCGTCGTAGACCGCGACCGGGGCCGTCGTGCGCAGCCGGAAGCCGGCGCCGACCTGCACCCAGGCGTCCACCCGGAGGCCCCGTGCCGCCCGGGTGGAGACGAGGCCGCGGAGCCCGGCGACGGGGGCGCCGTACAGCCCGAGGGAGCCACGGGCGCGCAGCCGGCCGACCGCCCCGACCGCGTCCGGCGCGGGGCTGCCGGTCAGCAGGGCGAGCCCGCGCTCCAGCGCCGCCGGCGGCGCTGCGCGCACGACAGGCACCTGCACACCGAGCGCCCGCAGGCCGGTGACGACGCCGTACGGGGTGCCCGACCGCTCGGCCGGGTCGGTGGCGTCGCCGGTGGCGACCACGCCGACGGTGAGCCCCCCGCCGGTCACCGCCACAGGTCCACCGGGAACGCGGTCCGCAGCGCGGGGTCGAGCACGGCCGGCGGTTCCCCGCCGGCGGCGACGGCCTCGGCGACGGTCGCGGCCGGGGTGAAGCCGTCCCGCCCGCTGCCCAGGTAGTGGTCCTCGTACTTGAACAGCGGCTCGGCCCGGGGCAGCACCAGCCGGGCCGGGACGCCGAGGCTCTCGGCGACCACGATCCCGTGCAGCGAGGAGCCCACGACCAGGGAGCTGGCGGCTATCCGGGCGAGCACCCGGCGGACCGGGGTGCGCGGGTCCAGGAACCCGGGGTGCCGGCGGTACGCCGGGACGTCGTGCAGGTTGGGCAGCACGGTCACCCCGGCCGGTCGGCCGCCGAAGGACTCCCGCGGCCACAGCTCGCCCACCAGCAGGCCGGGGTCGCCGTAGACCTCGGGGGCGTCGATGCCGTGCCGGGCCAGGACCGCCCGGGTGCGCGGGCCGCGGACGGCGCGCACGTCCAGCCGGGTGGCGGTGACCGGCGTGGCCAGGGTCTTGCCGTTGACCCCGGAACCCCAGACGACGTCGCCGTCCCGGGCGAAGTGCAGCACCGAGCCGATCGACAGCAGCCGGGCGTCGGTCACCGGGTGCTCCCGACCGGACCGGCGCAGCAGCTCCCGCACCACGAGCGGGCCGAGCAGGTCACCGAAGTTGTCGACCGGGCGGGTGACCCGGGCCGGCAGCAGCCGGGAGACCCGGCGGCGCGGGTTCCAGTGCACGAGTTCCACCCCGGGGGTGCCCACCGCGGCGCTCACGCGGCGACCGCCATGGCCAGCCGCATCTGCTCGCCGGCGTGCCCCAGTGCGGTGGTCCGCTCCCGCACGGCGGCCAGCAGGGGCGCCCGCTCGGTGGGAGCGGCCGCGAGACCGGCGGTGACGAACGTGACGAGGGTGTCGACGTCCAGGTCGCTGGTGCGCAGCACCCGGTCCCCCCGCCCGACCGAGAGCTGGAAGTCCCGGCACTTGGGCCGGTACTCCAGGGCCAGGGTGGGGATGCCGAGCCGCGCGGCCAGCACCAGGGCGTGCAGCTTCTCCCCCACCACCACCGCGCAGCCGGCCAGCGCGGTGTCCAGCGCGGCCAGCGTCACGGCGTTGGGGCCCTCGACGGGTGTGCCCGCGGCGCGGCACTCGGCGGCGACCCGGGTGAGGTGCGCGTGGTCCTCGGTGGTGGTGGCCAGCAGGGCGACCTGGTGGCCGGCGGCGACGAGCCGGCCGACCGCGGCGACCACGGCGGCCCGGAACGCGGCGTGGTCCCCGCCCCACAGGTCGTCGGTGACCCCGAAGTTGACCCCCACCCGGGTGCCCGCCGTGGTCCCGGTCGCCACGCCGTGGGCCGCCGGGGACTGCGGGGGCAGGGCCAGCGCCGGGTCACCGGTCACCACGGCCTCGATGCCGGTGGAGTCCAGCGTGCCGGCGCTGAGCGGCCCACGGACCCGGACCCGGTCGAACTGGGTGAGCAGCGGGCGCCAGGCCTCGACCTCGGCACCGACCCCCGCCCGGCGCCCCTCCCGGAACCCCAGGTCCTCGACTCCGACGCCCAGCACCACCCGGGGCGCGTCGGGGGCGGCGTGCAGCAGCCGCTCCAGGGTCTCCCGGAAGTGCCCGTTGAGCACCAGCGTGCCGCCGCCCAGGCAGACCACCGAGACCCGTCGCAGGGCGGCGTCGGTGAGCCGGGTCAGCCCCGCGTGGTTGGGCACCTGCACGACGTCCCAGCCCGGCAGCAGCAGCCGGTGCGCGGCGATCATCGCGTCGTCCCCGAGGTTGCCGTTGCCCGACCAGCCGACGTAGGCGACCCGGCGGCGGGCGTCGGCCGGCGGCGGCGGGAACGACCGCCAGACCCGGCCGGTGGCGCGGGCCCCGTGGAAAAGCGCACGGGCGGAGGCAGGCATGAGGAGGCCCTTCGGGTGGGGTCGGTGGGAGACCCGCGGAGCAGGGCGGGAGGGGCCGGCGGGGCACGGCCGGGGCGCGGAGCGGCAGCCGTCGTGGGCGCGGGTCCGGCGGGGTCGTACGGGTCGTGCGGTGTGGGGTGGGTCAGGCCAGCACGAACGGGGCCGCGTCGACGCGACGGCGGACCCGGGTGGCGCTGGCCGCACGGAGCAGCTGGTGGGTGACACCGTCGACCTCGGCGGTGGCGGCCAGGCCGCGCTCACCGAGCATCGCGGCGATCTGCAGCTGGTGGTCGTCGACGTGCTCGCCGAACTCCGGCCGGCGCGGCACGAGCACCGGGAAGCGGCCGGCCTGCAGGGCGGCGAGCGCGCTGCCCGTCCCGGCGTGGGCGACGACGACGTCGGCCTCGCGCATGGCGGCGAACAGCTCGGCGGCGGGCACCCGGGGCCGGGCGTCCACGGGCAGGCCGGTCACGTCGGTGGACCCGGTCTGCCAGAGCACCTCGGCGTCGGCGGGCAGCACGGCCAGCAGCTTCTCGACCAGCCGGCGGAAGCCGAAGGACTCCGAGGTGCCCAGGGAGACGACGATCTTCTGCAGCCGGACGGCGTCGTCGGCCCGCTCGAGCCCGACGCCCTCGTAGCCGTCGAACACCGAGCCGCCGTAGGACCAGTGCCGGTCGGCCCAGGCCTCGTGCTGGGTGAACATGCGGATGCCGGGGACGCGGCGCAGCAGCCGGCCCGACAGGGAGGGACCGTGCACGCGCGTCGCGCTCTCCAGGTAGTAGCAGGGGATGCCGTGCGCGCGGGCGACCGGCAGCACCGAGAGGGCCAGGCTGGCCCCGGTGCTGACCACCGAGGTGATCTGCTCGTCGTGGAACGTGCCGCGCGAGGACCAGGCGTTGTGCAACAGGGCCCCCCAGTCGCGGGTGGGGGCCGGGGCCATCCACTGCACCCGCTCCTCGCTGAGCAGGGAGCGGCTCTGCGCGGTGGGCACGGTCATCCAGAGGCGGTCGTCGGCGACCGGGAGGCGGGGGGCCAGGGTCACCAGCTGCATGAGGTGACCCCCGTCGTTGGCGACCAGCAGAGCGGTCATCGGGCTGTCCTCTCGGGATGGGCGTGGGGCTGTGCGCCTCCCGGGGACGTTCGACGATGAGCGGGTCGGACGGGCGCGGAGGCAGTACACCGTGGAGGGGACCCCCTCTGTCCAGTCCTCACGCAGCTGTGAACAGCCGTCACACGCTGTGGATCTCGTTGCATCGAGAGAGGAACCCGCCGGGATCCGCGCACCCACCTGCGACGTCACCTGGCGGACACGAACGAGCCCGGCCCGACGAGGTCACGCGGTCGTGATGGACATCACACACCGTGATCAGCCGATCACGCACTGTTGAGCACTTGACCACCGTCCGTGGCCGTCCGGGGTCAGCCGGCGGAGCGGGTGAGCCCGTCGCGGAGGGCGGAGGAGAACGACCGGGCCGGCTCCTCGGCGGGCACCTCGGGCCGGCCGACCGGCAGGACGCCGAGCAGCCGCGTGCGCCGGACGACGTGCCCGCGGACGCTGAGGGTGACCCGACGGCGGCCGGCGCCCAGCTCGTGCCAGGACACCACCACGGTCATCTGGGTGGCGAGGGAGCCCGGGTCGACCACGGCGTAGGACACGGAGCCTGCGTTGGCCAGGTCCTCGCGCACCGCGCCGTCGTGCGGCCCGCCGGACAGCGCCCGTCGGCCCGCGGCGCGGATCCCCTGCGGGTCCAGGGCGGTCTCCACCGACCACTCGAGGCCGTCGACTCCCCCGACCACCCCGACGTCCCCCTCACCGCTCACGACCTGCCCACCCCGGGGCTCGGACACACTGACACAGCCGGACAACGAGCCCGCCGCGGATCGGTTCTGGCGGTCCGCGTCGACGGCCGTCGACGGGACGTCGTCGCGCACCGTCGCGGCGTGGTCGGCGGAGGGCGAGCTGTGCGGGGCCATGCCGGTGACATCGGGTCAGCGGGCGCCGACCTCCACCCGCGGCCGGGCGGCGTCCCCCCGTGGGGTCAGTCCGCGAGGACCAGCCCGGCCGCCCCGAGCGCGGTGTCCAACCGGGCCAGGGCGATCGGCCCCACCCCGTGCATCGCCCGCAGCTCCGCCCGGCTGGACCCGGCGACGGCCTCCAGCGTGGTCAGCCCGGCCGCCCGGAGAGCCCGCGTCGCCGGGGCGCCGATGCTGGGCAACGGGGTGCCCTCCGGCCGGGGCGCCCGACGCCGCGCCCGTCCCCCGGCGGCCCGGCGGGCGGCGTCCACCACCGCCTCGCCACGGACCGACAGCCGGTACCCGATGTCCAGGGACTCGGTGAGCCCCAGCTCCTTGAGCTTGCGGACGTCGCGCTTGAACTCCGGCACCGGCCGGCCCACCTCGGCGGCCAGGTCCGGGGCCCGCCGCTCGGGGTGGGCGTCGACCAGCTGCAGGGTCCGGGCCGTCCAGAGGCCGATCGGCGAGGCCCGGTCGAGCCGGTCCAGCCGGGCCTGCAGCTCGGTGACCTCGGCGGGCGTGGGCGGGGTCCGGCGCAGCACCGCGCGGGGGTCCTCCCCGGCGAAGCGCAGGCCCACCCGGAACACCGGCCGCCCGGGCTGCGCCGCGAGCCCCCGGTGCACCGCGGCCAGGTCGGTGGCCCCGGCCCGGCGGGCGTCGTCCTCGGTCAGGTCGGTGGGGTCGACCTGGTCCACCGCGGTGACCTCCACCAGCCCGACCCGGGTGCGCATCCTCGTGCCGGGCAACACCCGCGGGCGGTCCCAGCGGCGGAAGGCCAGGTCGACGGTGCCGGCCAGGATCGCGTCGAGCTCGGACGGGCTGATCCTCACGCCCTCACGTTATGAGGTGACGTCCTTGGTCGTGAAGTTCGCCCACGCCGCCCCGAGCAGCACGACCACGTAGACGGCCTGCAGCCCGATGCCGCGCACCACGTCCCGCCACAGGATCGGGTCCCGGAAGAAGTCCACGAACGCCAGCCAGTAGCGGGTGGGCAGGTAGGGCGCGATGGCCGAGGCGGCGTCCAGGGTGAACAGCAGCGAGGAGCCGATCAGCACCGCCAGCGCACCCAGGGTGGCCAGCTGCGGGGAGTCGGTGAGGGTGGAGAAGAACAGCGCGAAGGCCGCCACCCCGAGCATCGAGATCGTCACGTAGCCGATCGCCAGCAGGGTGCGGCCGGCCACCTGCTCGGGGGTCAGCACGGTGCCCGACAGCCCGGTCGAGGCGGCCAGCGGCTGCACCTCGAAGAGCGTCGTCCCCACCAGGTAGCCGACCGCGGCGACGATCACCACGGTGACCAGCACGAACGCGATGACGGCGACGAGCTTGGCCACGAGCAGCCGCGTGCGGCCGGCCGGGCGGGCGAGCAGGTAGCGCAGCGTGCCGCCCTGGGCCTCCCCGGCGATGGAGTCACCGGCGACGACGGCGACCGCGATCGGCAGGAACAGGGGCAGCACGATCGCCAGGGCGGCGAGCGGGAAGAGCGTGCCGTTGGTGAGGACGGCCGAGAGGAACGCCGGCCCCTCCCCCGGCCGGGGCGCCAGGTCGGTCAGCACCAGCAGCACGGCGACCAGCACCGGCAGGGCGTTGAGCAGCCCGATGGTGATCCAGGTCCGCGGACGGCGGAACAGCTTGGTCAGCTCGACGCGGATCACCGGTGCGACTCCACCCGGTCGGCGGAGGTGCCGGCCGCGGCGAGCACGACCTCCTCCAGGGAGGGCCGCTGCAGCCGCAGCCCGGTGACCGGCACGCCCGCCGACACCAGCGCGGCGTTGACCTCGGCGGGGTCGGTGCCGCGGACGACGGCGGTGCTCCCGTCCGCACTCAGCACCCGGTCGCCCAGCACCGCCCGCACCCGGGCCGGGTCCGGGGTCTCGACCACCGTCGCGCCGGTGGGCGCGGTCAGGGTGGCCAGGTCGTCCTGCACCACCACCCGCCCCCGGTCGAGCACGCCGACCCGGGTGGCCAGCTGCTCGATCTCGGCCAGCAGGTGGCTGGAGAGGAAGACGGTGGTGCCGGTGGAGTTGAGGTCCAGCAGCAGGGTGCGGATCTCGTGGATGCCCTGCGGGTCCAGCCCGTTGGTGGGCTCGTCCAGGATCAGCAGGTCCGGACGACGCAGCAGCGCCCCGGCCAGCCCGAGCCGTTGGCGCATGCCCAGGGAGTAGGCCCGCACCGGGCGCTTGCCCACCCCGCCCAGCCCGACCTGCTCGAGCACCTCGCCGACCCGCTGCTTCCGCGACCGGCGCGAGCCACCGGGGCCGGCGGCGTCCAGCAGGCGCAGGTTGGCGGTGCCCGACAGGTGCCCGTAGGCCGCCGGGCCCTCGATCAGCGCACCCACCCGGGGCAGCACCTCCCGGGAGGCCTTCGGCATCCGCTGGCCGAGCACCCGGACCTCGCCCTTCGTGGGCAGCACCAGGCCCAGCAGCATCCGGACCGTCGTCGTCTTGCCCGAGCCGTTGGCGCCCAGGAACCCGTAGACGTCACCGGCCCGGACGTCGAGGTCGATGCCGTCCACGGCGTGCACCGCGCCGTAGCGCTTCTGCAGGCCGTGGGTGGCGATCACGGTCTCGGTCATCGGGCTCCTGCCGTCTGGAGGTCGGTGGCCGCGGCCCCGAGAGCGTCGAGGGTGACGGTGCCGGCGAGGAGGTAGACCCCGCCGCCGCCCTGGCGCTGGCTGGTGCCGGCGACCATCAGGGCCAGCGGGCCGGAGGTGATCCGGACGCCGAGGTCGTCGACCACGGCACCCGGGGTGGCTTCGAGCTGGGCCCGCAGGCCCTGGGAGGACCGGCCGGGCAGCGGGGTCACCGACAGCACGGTGATGCCCGAGCCGTACACGCCGATCTGCGCGGGCACGCCGTCGAAGGACCGACGGGACAGCCCGGCCAGCACGTCGGGCAGCGCGGCCCGGTCGCCGCGGCCGAGGTCGACGTCGGTGAGGTCCCGGTCGGAGCCGATCGAGGCGTCCGCGGGCGGGACGAACGCCGTCGTCGCGGCCGCCGGGGTCGCGGTGTCGAGGTCCAGGAAACGGGTGTCCAGCGCCGGGATCGTGGTGTCGGCGCTGCGGACGACCACGCGCAGCGGCAGCCCGGTCTCCTCGTCGACGTAGACGTCGACGGCGCTGACCGAGGCCGCCTCGGCGGCCGGGGTGTAGCGCAGGCCCAGGGCGTCCCGGCCGGCCACCCGGACCGGGTCGACCCGGCTGAGCTCGGCGTCGGTGGCCTCCGACAGCAGACGCACCCCCAGCGCGCTGGGCAGCAGGTCCGGGGCGGTGGGCAGCGCGAGGTCCGGTGCACTGCCGCGGCTGGCCCGCTGGTCGGCGTAGTCCCACGTCCAGGTGCCGTCGGCGTCCCGGTGGGTGCCGGTCTCCCCGGTGGCGGTCACCACGTCGACCCGCCAGTCGGTCTCCGCGCGGTACCAGGCACGCATCGTGGTCTGGTCGCTGAGCAGGTCCGCGACCGGGGTGAGTGCGTCGGAGACGGGCAGGGTCAGGCCGCCGGTGGAGATCGCGTAGCCGGAGAACGGCTGCGCGGTGCTGGCCAGCACCCGGGCCCGCAGCTCGGTAGCCGTGGTGTCCCGGTCGCCGGCCGGCAGCGCGGACACGACGACCGGGAGCGCGACCAGCAGGGCGAGGCCCAGGGCCACGACGACCCACCGCCAGCCGAGCCGTCGTCCCCCGTTGCGCATCCCGACCACCGTACGTGCGTGCAGCCCGGTGGTGTCGCCTTCAAGCACTTCCACAGGGTCCGCACAGTCGACGGGCGGCCCCCGCCGGGCGCCGTTAGGTTGCCCCGCGTGGCAGCCCCCATCTCCGACGCCGTGGTCGTCGACGTCCTCCGCAGGCTCGACCGGCTGAGCGGTCCGGTGGTCGCGAAGCTGGGCCGCCCGCCCACGCTGCCCGCCGGGGCACGGGCGGCCTGGTGGGCCGACCGGGCCAGCCGGGTGGCCGCCGCGGTGTCGGCCGCACCGCGCTTCGCCGGCAAGCTCGCCGACCTGCTCCCGCTGCAGAACTCGGTCGGGGCGGCCGTGCAGGCCGTCGTCGTGCTGGGCGTGGCCGGGGAGCACGACGTCACCGACCCGGCCCGCCGGGTGGCCCTGCTCGCCGAGGTGCTGCTCGACCGCCCGATGACCACCGTGCAGGTGCAGCCGCTGCTGGACCGGCAGCGGGGTGCCTACGCCGAGGAGGTGCTCGGTCGCAAGGGCGAGCGCGGTGGGGTCAAGGGCACCGCACGCACCGTGTGGCGGATGGCCCGGTTGCTCTCCCGCATCGACGACGCACTGGACGCCCGCCCGAAGGGGAAGTGGCGGCACCGCGCCCTCTCGAACATCCCCGTCGTCGGGGTGCTCGGCGGGTACGCCAGCGAGCACGAGGCCCTGCGCCGGGCCGCCGCCGAGGCCGACGCGGTGCTCTCCGGGACGGCCCCGCAGCGGGTCTGACCGCGGCTCAGGCGGTGGGCGCCAGCTCCGCCAGCGCCGCGTACACCTCACGGGTCGCCGTGGAGCGGTTCATGGTGATGAAGTGGATCCCGGGCACGCCCTCGGCGAGCAGCTCCCGGCACATCTCGGTCGCCACCTCCACCCCCAGGTCGCGCTGGGCCTGCTTGGCCTCGGGGGTGTCGCCGTCGGCGGCGGCGAAGCGCTCGGCCAGGTCGGCCGGGAACGCCTGACCCGACAGCTGGACGATCCGGGCGATCTGCTTCGCGCTGGTCACCGGCATGACCCCGGCGAGCACCGGGACGTCGCAACCGCGGGCGGCCACCCGGTCCCGCAGCCGCAGGTAGTCCTCGACCCGGAAGAACATCTGGGTGATCGCGAAGTCCGCCCCGGCCCGGCACTTGGCCACGAACATGTCCGCGTCGGCCTCGGCGTCCGGTGACCGGGGGTGCGACTCGGGGAAGGCGGCGACCCCGACCGAGAAGTCCCCGACGTCCTTCACCAGCTCGACCAGCTCGGCGGCGTACCGCAGGCCCTGCGGGTGGGCGACCCAGTCGGCCTGCGGGTCCAGCCCCGGCGGGTCACCGCGCAGCGCCATCACGTTGCGCACCCCGGCGGCGGCCAGCCGGGCCACCACGTTGCGCAGCTCGGCGACGGAGTGGTCCACCGCGGTCAGGTGCGCCAGCGGCAGCATCGTGGTGTCGGTGGCGATCCGCTCGGTCACCGCCAGGGTGCCCTCGCGGGTCGACCCACCGGCGCCGTAGGTCACCGAGACGAACGAGGGCCGCAGCCGCTCCAGCTCCCGCAACGCCGTCCACAGCTGGGCCTCGGACGCCGCGTTCTTCGGCGGGAAGAACTCGAACGACCAGGTCGGCCGCCCCTCGGCGAGCAGCTCACGCACGGTCCCGGTCACGCCTGACGAGGGTACGGACTGCACGGGGCCGGGGACGGGAGCCGGGCGGCTGGGCGCGCGTTCACCCACCCGGCGGGTCCCGCTCACCCGGGAGGGTGCCCGGCGCTCGTGACCCTGGGTGATCGGGGCGGGTCCTGCCATGGTCGTCGTGTCGCACCGACGTGGGTGTCGATCCCCCACGCACCCCGTTCTGCTCACCAGGAGTCACCATGCGCGCCCCCCGTCTCGCCGCCGCCGCTGCCGCCCTCGCCGCCGCGACCCTGCTCTCGGGCTGCTCCGTGCTCCCGGACTCCCTGTTCAGCAGCCCCAGCTCCACGTCCGCGGCCAGCACCTCGGCCGCACCGACCTCGGCCGAGCCCACCGTCGAGGCCGTCGCGGCACCGGTCGCCCCCGAGCGGCCCGGGCCCGTCACCGAGCACCACGGCCTCGCCCCCGCCGAGGAGCTGCCCTTCGCCCAGCGGGTCCTCGCCGGTCTGGTCGCCAAGCAGGACTTCGGCTACGCCTGGGCCGACGCGACCCAGGTCCAGGAGACCGTCGACGTCACCACCTCGACCGCCGACGCCGTCGCCGCCCGGCAGGACGCCTACCGCGCCTCGGCCGGGACCGGCCCGGACGACGCCTACCAGATCGACGAGCAGTTCATCGGGGTGCCGGTGATCACCTACGACGCCGACTTCCTGCCCGTGCAGATCGTGGGCACCGTGCAGCGGACCTCCACGGAGCCCGCCGACGACACGGCCGCCGACTCCACCGACGCGGCCGTGACCAGCACCGACAGCAACGCCACCGACCACCAGGTGTACACCGTGAGCCTGGTCTGGACCCAGGTGGTCACCGCCGAGGGCACCGCGGTCGGCGCCTGGGTCTACGACGGCGTCACCGCCTGAGAGCACACCCATCCGACCCCGCGGTGACTCGGGTGGGACTGTGGGACTCCCCGGCGCTGGTCATACTCGACGGGTGACTGCAGGGACCCGAGCGCGCCACCCGTCCACCAGCGCAAACGATGCTGACCTCGGACCGGTCTCCCTGGCCGCCGATCTCATCCGGTTGCGGGGGGCGGTCAGCGACGCGCTGGACGCCTTCCTGGCCGAGAAGCGCGCCGTGCTGGCCGGGATGGACCCCTCCCTGGTGCCGGTCCTGGAGGAGGTGGCCGCGGTCGCCGAGGGCGGCAAGCGGCTGCGCCCGGCCTTCGCCTACTGGGGCTGGCGCGCGGTGACCACCGCCGCCCCCGAGGACGACGCCGCCGTGCTCCGCGCGGTCGCCGCCCTGGAGTTCGTGCACGGCTCGGCCCTGGTGCACGACGACGTGATGGACGCCGCCCGCACCCGACGCGGCCGCCCGGCCACCCACATCGGCTTCGGCGACCGGCACACCGCCCTGGGCCTGTCCGGCAGCACCGAGCTATTCGGCACCGGCGCCGCGATCCTGGTCGGCGACCTGGCCCTGGTCTGGTCCGACGAGCTGCTGCGCCGCTCGGGGATCTCCGCCGAGGCGCTGGCCCGGGCCCGCCCGGTGTGGGACACGATGCGCACCGAGGTCACCGCCGGGCAGTACCTGGACCTCCTGCGCGCCGCCGGTGGGCTGCCCGGCCCCGAGGGCGCGCTCAAGGTCGCCCGGTACAAGTCCGCCGGCTACACCGTGCAGCGCCCGCTGCACCTGGGCGCCGCTTTGGCCGACGCCGGCCCCGAGCTGGTCGAGGCCTACACCGAGATCGCACTGCCCCTGGGTGAGGCCTTCCAGCTCCGCGACGACGTCCTCGGCGTCTTCGGCGACCCCGCCGTCACCGGCAAGTCCGTCGACGAGGACCTCATGGAGGGCAAGCAGACCCTGCTCGTGGCCCTGGCGGAGGAGGCCACCGACGACGCCGGCCGCGCCCTGCTGGGCCGGGTGCTCGGCGACCCGACCGCCGACGCCGCGGCCCTGGACGCCGTCCGGGACCTGATGCGCTCCACCGGGGCGCTGCAGCGGGTCGAGGACCGGATCACGACCCAGACCGCCACCGCCCGCGAGGCCATCGCCGAGGCACCCGTCCTCGACGACGCCCGCGCCGCGCTGGACGCCCTCGCCGTCGCTGCCACCACCCGCACGACGTGAGGACCGTCCCGGGGAGGACCGACCGCGTCGTCGTGGTCGGTGCGGGCCTGGCCGGGCTGTCGGCCGCCCTGCGGCTGCGCGGAGCCGGCCGCGAGGTCACCGTCGTCGAGCGCGGCCCCGCGCCCGGCGGCCGTGCCGGTCGGGTCGAGCGGGGCGGCTACGCCCTGGACACCGGCCCCTCGGTGCTCACCGCACCCGGCCTGATCCGCGACGCGCTGGCCTGCGTGGGCGACGTGCTGGAGGACCGCCTCGAGCTGCTCCCCCTGGAGACGACCTACCGCGCGCAGTACGCCGACGGCTCGACCATCGACGTGCACGCCGACCCCGACGCCTTCGCCGCCGAGGCCGAGCGGGTCTGCGGGCCCGGGGCCGGCGCGGAGGTGCGGGCGTACCTCGAGCACATCCGCGACCTGGACCGGTTGCAGTGGGACGTGTTCATCGACCGGAACCTGGACTCCCCGCTGGACCTGGTCGGGCGGCCGATGATCGAGCTGGCCCGCAAGGGCGGGTTCGGCCGGCTGGCCCCGCACGTGGACAAGCGGCTCACCGACGACCGGCTGCGCCGGCTGTTCAGCTTCCAGGCCCTCTACGCCGGGGTCTCCCCGTTCACCGCCATCGCCGCCTACGCGGTGATCGCCGAGCTCGACATCGGCAAGGGCGTGTGGCACCCGGTCGGGGGATCCACGCCGTCCCGGCCGCGCTGGCGGCTGCGGCCGCCGACGCCGGGGTCGTCTTCCGGTACGACACGTCGGTGGCCTCGCTGGACCTGCGCGGCGGCCGGGCCGTCGGCGTCCGGCTGGTGGACGGCGAGCTGCTGCCCGCCGACGCCGTGGTCGTGACCATCGACCGGCCCGACGACCTCGTGCCCCGCCGGCAGCGGCGGGTCAAGCCGGTGTACTCGCCCAGCTGCGTGGCGATCCACGTCGGCGTGCAGCAGGAGTTCGCCGACCGGGCGCACCACACGATCAGCTTCGGGGAGTCCTGGGAGCAGGTCTTCACCGAGCTGACGAAGACCGGCCGGCCGATGAGCGACCCCAGCCTGCTGATCTCGATGCCCAGCAAGACCGACCGCAGCCTGGCCCCCGAGGGCGGCCAGGTGATCAGCATCGTGGCGCCGACGCCCAACACCGACCGGCACTCCGGCGGCAACCCCGACATCGACTGGTCCACCCTCGGGCCGCGCTACCGCGACGAGGTGCTGCAGACGATGGAGGCCCGCGGCTGGACCGGGCTGACCGGCTCGATCGAGGTGGAGGAGATGCTCACCCCGGCCGACTGGGCCGCCCAGGGCATGGCCGCCGGCACCCCGTTCGCCCTGGCGCACACCTTCGCCCAGACCGGCCCGTTCCGGCCCTCGACCTACCCCGCGGGGGCCCGGAGAACGTGGTCCTGGCCGGCTCGTCGGTGCAGCCCGGCGTCGGGGTGCCGATGGTGCTGGTCAGCGGTCGGCTCGCGGCGCAGCGGATCACCGGGTGAACCAGGCACAGCGGCAGGAGCAGCTCGACGCCGCCTACGCGGTCTGCCGCGGGATCGCCGCCGAGCACGGCAAGTCCTACTTCCTGGCCACCCGGCTGCTCACCCCGGACCGCCGTCCCGCGGTCCACGCGCTCTACGCCGCGGCCCGGGTCGCCGACGACATCGTCGACGTGGGCGCCGACCTCCCCGGTCGCGACCCCGAGGGCGAGCTGCTCACCTGGTCGAAGGCCGCCCTCGCCGAGGTCGAGGCCGGCTGGTCCGACGACCCGGTGCGGTTGGCGCTGGTGCACACCGTGCGCCGCTACGACATCCCGCTCGAGCACTTCATCGACTTCCTGGCCGCGATGACCAGCGACCTCGACGTCACCGGCTACGCCGACCTCGACGCCCTGGACCGCTACATGTGGGGCTCGGCCTCGGTCATCGGCCTGCAGGTCCTGCCCGTGCTGGGGACGGCGCGAGGCGTCAGCCGCGAGGAGGCCGCCCCGCACGCGATCGCGCTGGGCGAGGCGTTCCAGCTGACCAACTTCCTGCGCGACGTCGGCGAGGACGTCGACCGCGGCCGGGTCTACCTGCCCGAGGACCTGATGGCCGCCCACGGGGTCACCCGGGAGCAGCTGGAGGCCAAGCGGTTCGACGACCGGTTCCGGCAGCTGATGCGGGAGATGGTCGACGTCGTCCGCCGCCGGTACGACGACGCGGCGCCGGGCACCCCGATGCTCGCCCCGGAGTCGAGGGACTGCGTGCGGGCCGCCACCGACCTGTACGGCGGCATCCTGGGTGCCATCGAGCGGGCGGACTACCGGGTGCTCGACCAGCGGGTGACGGTGTCCAAGCCCCGCCGGGCCGCGGTGTTCGCCCGGCGGTTGACCGCCGCCCAGGTCGCCCGGGCGCGGCTCAGAACGCGGAGGCCTGCGCCCGCCGGGTGACCTCGGTGTGCCGGTCGTCGCGCAGCGCCTGCACCGGGGTGCCCGGCAGCGACTCGTCCTCCCGGAACAGCCACTCGAAGATCTCCTGCTCGTCGAACCCGCCGTCGGCGAGGACGGTGATCAGGCCGGGCAGGTGCCGCAGGATCTCGCCGTCCAGGACGAAGTCGACCGGGATCTTGCCCTTGCCGCTGCCGGGGACCGCCATCAGCTTGCGGTCGTTGACCAGCTGGCGGACCCGGTTGGCCGAGACGCCGATCAGCTGGGCCACTTCGGCGGGGGTGTACGTCTCCACGACGGTGAGCTTAGGTCGGTGCCATGACCGGTCTCACCCAGCGTCGCCGCGACCCCGGCGAGGAGCCCCTCCCCGACGACCCGGACCGCGACCCGCCCTTCCTCGACCTGGACCGGCTCGAGCGCGAGGCGCGGGGGGTGCTGGAGCCCGGCGTCTACGACTACTACGCCGGCGGCGCCGAGACCGAGACCACCCTGGCCGAGGCGCCCGGGTCCTGGCGCCGCTGGCGGCTGCGCCCGCACGTGCTGCGCGGGGTGTCCGAGGTCGACACCGCCACCACCCTGCTCGGCAGCCCGGTGGCCACGCCGGTCGGCGTCGCGCCCTGGGCCTACCAGGCGATGGCCCACCCCGAGGGCGAGCTGGCGACCACCCGCGGCGCCGCGGCGACCGGCTCGATGATGTGCGTGTCCACCAGCGCCAACCACACCGTCGAGGAGGTCGGCCGGACCGTCCCTGCGGCGCCGAAGTGGTACCAGCTGTACCGGCTGCACTCCTCCGAGCACACCGCCGACCTGGCCCGCCGCGCCGGGGAGGCCGGCTACCGGGCGCTGGTGCTGACCGTCGACCTGCCGCTGCTGGGCCGCCGCAAGCGCGACCTGGTGCACGACTTCGCGCTCCCGGCCGACCTGCGGATGGCCAACCACCCCACCGCCTCCGACCGGCCCGGGCTGTCGGCCAACGCCAGCGCCACCTGGACCTTCGACGACATCGGCCGGTTCGCCGAGCTCAGCGGCCTCCCCGTCGTGGTCAAGGGCGTGCTGCGCGGGGACGACGCCGCCCGGTGCGTGCAGGCCGGGGCGTCGGCGGTGTGGGTGTCCACCCACGGCGGGCGGCAGGTCGACCCGGCCGTCTCCAGCGCGTACGCCCTCCCCGAGGTGGTCACCGCCGTCCGCGGGGAGACCGCCCCGGACGGCTCGGACGTCGAGGTCTACGCCGACGGCGGGGTGCGGACCGGCTCCGACGTGCTCACCGCCCTGGCCCTCGGCGCCCGCGCGGTGTTCCTGGGCCGGCCCACCGCGTGGGGCCTGGCGACCGGCGGCGCGGACGGCGTGGCCCGGGTGCTGGGCGGGCTCACTGACGAGCTGGCGCACACGATGGCGCTGTGCGGGTTGGCAGATGTCGACGAGATCGGCGCCGATCTCGTCGTCCGGGCATGACGGGGGCCCCCGCGTCGTGCCAGCCCGCCCCCAGGGTCCGCTCGTAGACTGCGCGCCGTGGACACCGCCGTGACCGACCCTGTCCTGGGCCTCGTGCTCGAGGGTCGGTACCGGCTCGAGGAGCGGGTGGCCCGCGGCGGCATGTCCACCGTCTACGCCGCCACCGACCTGCGGCTGCACCGGGTGGTCGCGGTGAAGGTGATGGTCGAGCACCTGGCCCGCGACCCCGCCTTCGTCGACCGCTTCACCCGCGAGGCCCGGGCCGCGGCGATGCTCAACCACCCCAACGTGGTCGGGGTCAGCGACCAGGGCGAGGACCAGGGGCTTGTCTTTCTGGTGATGGAGCTGGTCCGCGGGCGCACCCTGCGCGACCTGCTGCAGGCCCGCGGCCGGCTGACCGTGGGCGAGGCCTTCGCCGTCCTGGAGCCGGTGCTGGCCGGGCTGACCGCTGCGCACCGGGCCGGGATCGTGCACCGCGACGTCAAGCCCGAGAACGTGCTGATCTCCACCGACGGCCAGGTCAAGGTCGCCGACTTCGGCCTCGCCCGGGCCGTCGCCGGCACCGGGCACACCAGCCACACCGGCGGTGTGCTCATCGGCACCGTCGCCTACCTCTCCCCCGAGCAGCTCGAGCGCGGGAAGTCCGACGCCCGCTCGGACGTCTACGCCGCCGGCGTCGTGCTCTACGAGCTGCTCACCGGCCACCCGCCCTACGCCGGGGACACCCCGCTGGCGGTGGCCTACCAGCACGTGCACCACGACGTCCCGGCCCCGTCGCTGGAGTCCCCCGGCCTGCCGTGGCAGGTCGACGAGCTGGTCGCCCGCACCACCCGCCGCGACCCGGGCGCCCGTCCGCTGGACGCCGGTGCCTTCCTCGCCGAGATCCACCAGGTGCAGCGCGACCTCGGCCTGGGCCGCACCCCGGTGCCCACCGGCCGGACGACGGTCAACCCGGCCACGCTGCGGCCCACCAACCGGGCCACCCAGCCCCGCCCGACCTCCGGCGACCCGCGCACCGAGGTCCTGGCGGCCCAGCGCGCCAGCGGGCGCACCGCGATGGTGCCGCTGCCCCCCACGGGCGCGGTGCACGGTCGTCGTCCCCCGCCGGTGCAGCACACCGCCCCCCGGCCGCCCGGTGCGCGTCCGGGCGTGCCCGCGCACATCCGCCGCCGACGGGCCCGGTTCGCGATCACCATCGTCGTGCTGCTGGCCATCACCATCGGGGCCGTCGGCTGGTGGCTGGGCTCGGGCCGGTGGACCGACGTGCCCAGCGTCAGCGGGCAGGGCAGCCAGCAGGCGGTCGGCTTCCTGCAGGAGGCCGGGCTGGACCCGGTCTTCGGCGACGAGCAGTTCAGCGAGGACGTGCCGGCCGGCACGGTCATCTCCGCCGACCCGGACGGCGGCCGTGCCGTGATCGGCTCCGACGTGGAGCTGGTGGTCTCCAAGGGGCCCGAGCGCTTCGCGGTGGACGGCGCCCTGGTCGGCCAGCCCTCCGGTGACGTGCAGGCCGCGATCGAGGCCCTGGGCGGCGACCTCGTCGTCACCACCACCCCCGGGCGCAGCGACAGCGTGGCCGCGGGCTCGGTGATGGGGATCGACCCCGTGCCGGGCACCGAGCTGCGCCGGGGGGACACCGTCACGCTCACCGTCTCCGAGGGCGCGGCCACCGCCGACGTCCCGGACCTGGTCGGGATGGACGCCGACGACGCCCAGGGCGCGCTGGAGGACCTGGACTTCGACGTCGTCCGGGTCGACGGCCGCAGCAACGACGTCGCCGCCGGTCTGGTGATGGACGTGTCGCCCACCGGCAACCAGCCCTACGGCTCGACCGTCACCCTCACCGTCTCCCAGGGGCCGGTGCAGGTCACCGTGCCCGACGTCGGCGGGCAGACCCTGGCGGAGGCGACCGCCACCCTCACCGCGGCCGGTCTGCAGGTCACCTCCAGCACCTTCATCACCGGTGACCGGGTGGTGCGGCAGAGCCCCGGGGCCGGCGAGGTCGTCGACGAGGGCACCACCGTGAACCTCCTCCTCAGCTTCATCTGAGAACCGTTCCGGTCCGGTCCCCTCCGGCGGGGCCCGACCCGGTCGTTCCGGCACGCCTCTGACCTGCATGAACGCTGTGTTGCGGGATCGATGTCATCGCTGCGGGTCTTTCGCCGAGGTCACTAGCCGTGATCAGGTGTGCACACCTGAGTCCCGGCTGTGCGGCGCACCGTGCACGCCGGGGCACCGCCTCACACTGGAGTGACGCCCGTGCCCACACGCTCTCTGTCCCGCCCGGCCGCACTCGCCGCGGTCGCCGTCCTCACCGCCGCCGGGGTCGGCGCCACCGCCGGCGCCGCGACCGCCGCTCCCGCCGCCGGCCCGCTGGGCTCCTACATCGTCACCCTGGCCCCGGGCAGCCTGCCCGCCCAGGTCGCCGCCCTCACCGACGCCCTCGGCGGCGACGTGAGCCACGTGTACTCCAGCGCGCTGACCGGGTTCGCCGTCACCCTGCCCACCGCCCTCGCCGACCGGCTGGGCACCCTGCCCGGCGTCGTCGCCGTCGAGCCCGACGCCCCCGTCGAGCTCGCCGCCACCCAGACCGGGGCCACCTGGGGCCTGGACCGCACCGACCAGCGCCAGCTCCCGCTGAACGGCTCGTTCAGCTACGCGGCCACCGGCGCCGGGGTCACCGCCTACGTGATCGACACCGGCATCGCCCTGGCGCACACCGACTTCGGTGGGCGGGCCAGCACCGGTGTGGACACCATCGACGGCGGGGCGGCCACCGACTGCAACGGGCACGGCACCCACGTCGCCGGCACCGTGGGCGGGACGACGTACGGGGTGGCCAAGCAGGTCTCCCTGGTCGGCGTCCGGGTGCTGGACTGCCAGGGCAGCGGCTCCACCTCCGGCGTCATCGCCGGGGTGGACTGGGTGACCGCCGACCACCAGACCGGCGAGGCCGCGGTGGCCAACATGAGCCTGGGCGGCGGGGTCAGCAGCGCCCTGGACCGGGCCGTGCAGAACTCGATCGCCGACGGCGTGACCTACGCGGTGGCCGCCGGCAACGGCGACGCCCTGGGCATCCCGCAGGACGCCTGCGGCAACTCCCCCGCCCGGGTCTCCGGCGCCATCACCGTCGGTGCCACCGACCGCAGCGACCAGCCGGCGTCCTTCAGCAACTACGGCTCGTGCGTCGACCTCTTCGCCCCCGGCGTGGGCATCACCAGCGACTGGTACACCTCGACCACCGCCACGAACACGATCAGCGGCACGTCGATGGCCACCCCGCACGTCGCCGGCGTCGCCGCGCTCTACCTGCAGACCAACCCCTCGGCCAGCCCCGCCACCGTCGCCGGCCAGCTGACCTCGACCGCCACCCAGGGCATCGTGCCCACCAGCCGCACGGCGCAGAACGACCTGCTGTTCAGCTCCTACTGATCCCCGCGCCCAGCGTGGATCAGGTGACCTGATCGAACACTGGCCGCCCTCGCCAACGCTGGTGAGGGCGGCCAGTCTCTGGTGAGGGCGGCGCCCGGTTGGGCGTTGATCAGGGTCCTGCACCGTCGTCCGTCCTCCCCCGTGGACGTTCGCGGGGGAGGACGCACATCGGGGCAGGACCCTGATCGACGCTCGGGAGACGTCAGCCGGCGAGCAGGGCCCCGAGGACGGCGGCGGCTCGGTCCACGGCGGCGTCATCGACGTCGAGGTGGGTGAGCACCCGGACCCGGCGGGGGCTGACCTGGCTCACCAGCACGCCCTCGGCCTTCGCCGCGGCAGCGAGTGCCGGGGCGTCGACGTCGTCCAGCACGACCATGTTGGTGTGCACGGTGGCCGGGTCGACGCCGAGCCGGTCGGCCAGCGTGCGGGCCCGGGCGTGGTCGTCGGCCAACCGCTCGAGGTGGTGGTCCAACGCGTAGCTGCAGGCCGCGGCGAGGACGCCGGCCTGGCGCATCCCACCGCCGAGGCGCTTGCGCCACAGCCGCGCCTCGCCGATGCGTGCCGACGACGAGACCAGCACCGAGCCGACCGGGGCCCCCAGGCCCTTGGACAGGCAGACCGAGGCGGTGTCGGCCAGCCGGCCGTAGGTCTCCAGCGACACCCCGGACGCGATGTGCGCGTTCCAGATGCGGGCGCCGTCCAGGTGCACGGCGACGTCGGCATCGCGGGACCAGGCGAACAGCTTCTCCAGCTCCGCGAGGGGCTGCACCCGGCCGCCGCCACGGTTGTGCGTGTTCTCCACCGCGACCGCGGCGGTGGCGGTCAGGTGCCAGTCGCCCTTCGGGCGCACCTGGGCGATGAGCTGGTCGGCGTCCAGTAGTCCGCCGGGACCCACGACGGTGCGGGTGCTGAGCCCGAAGACGGCGGCCGCGGCACCCATCTCGTAGGTGACGACGTGGGCGTCGGCGTCCCCGAGCACCTCCTGGCCGGGCTGGCAGACCAGCCGCATGCCGATCTGGTTGCCCCATCGTGCCGCTGGGCACGAACAGCGCCGCCTCGTGCCCGAAGAGCGCGGCGACCCGCTCTTCCAGCGCGTTGACCTGCGGGTCCTCGCCGTAGACGTCGTCTCCGACCTCGGCGTCGGCCATCGCCGCCCGCATGCCCGCGGTGGGGCGCGTGACCGTGTCTGAGCGCAGGTCGATCATCCGCGGAGCATCTCGGCGACCAGGAACGCCAGCTCCAGCGACTGCCCGGTGTTCAGCCGCGGGTCGCAGGCGGTCTCGTACCGGCTGTTGAGGTCCTCGTCGCTGATCTCCTGGGCGCCACCCAGGCACTCGGTGACGTCCTCGCCGGTGAGCTCGACGTGGATGCCGCCGGGCCACGTGCCCAGGCCGCGGTGCACCTCGAAGAAGCCGAGTACCTCGTCGACCACCCGGTCGAAGTGCCGGGTCTTGTAGCCCGACGTCGACTCGTGGGTGTTGCCGTGCATCGGGTCGCACTGCCAGACGACCTGGTGGCCGCTTGCGGTGACCTTCTCCACGATCGCCGGCAGGACGTCGCGGATCTTCCCGTTGCCCATCCGGCTGATCAGCGTGAGCTTGCCGGGCAGGCCTTCGGGGTCCAGCCGCTCGACCAGCTCGGTGGCCTGCTCGGGCGTCGTCGTCGGGCCGATCTTGACCCCGACCGGGTTGGCGAGCCGCGAGGCGAACTCGATGTGCGCGCCGTCCATCTGGCGGGTGCGCTCGCCGACCCACACGAAGTGCGCGCTGAGCGCGTAGGGCCGGCCCTCGTGCATCCGGAGCAGCGCGCGCTCGTAGTCCAGGATCAGCGCCTCGTGGCTGTTGTAGAGCTCGACGCCGCGCAGCACGGAGTCGTCCACGCCGCAGGCCCGCATGAACGCCAGGGCGCGGTCGATCTCGCGGGCGATCACCTCGTAGCGCACCCCGGCCGGGGAGTTGGCCACGAAGTCCTGGTTCCAGTGGTGCACCGCGTTGAGGTCGGCCAGCCCACCCCGGGCGTAGGCCCGGATCATGTTCATCGCGGCCGCGCTGTTGGCGTAGGCACGCACCAACCGGTTCGGGTCGGGGATGCGGTCGGCCAGCACCGGGTCCAGGGAGTTGACCATGTCGCCCCGGTAGGAGGGCAGGCCCAGCGCGTCGGTGTTGGAGCTGCGCGGCTTGGCGTACTGCCCGGCGACCCGGCCGACCTTCACCACCGGCACCGACGCGCCGTAGGTGAGGACGACGGCCATCTGCAGCAGCGTGCGGGTGGTGGCCTGCAGGTGCGGCTCGGTGTTGAGGTCGAAGGTCTCCGCGCAGTCACCGCCCTGCAGCAGGAACGCCCTGCCCTGGGCGACGTCGGCCAGCTGCGCGCGCAGCGCGTCGACCTCGGTGGGCGCGACGATCGGCGGGACGGTCGAGAGGGTGGACAGCACGGCGTCCAGGGCGGCCCGGTCGGGCCACTCCGGCTGCTGGGCGATGGGCAGCTCACGCCACCTGTCCAGGCCGGGGACCAGCTCTGCGGGTTCGGTCAGACTCACGACAGGAGGGTACGGCGCCGGTGATCACCCGTCCCCGCCTGCCGTCCCCCACCGGCTGGGCGAGGATCACCCCATGACCCGTCTCATCGCCCTCACCGGAGCCACCGGCGCGCTGGGGGGCCGGGTCGCCCGGCTGCTGGCCGACGCCCCCGCCGACCACGACGTCGCGCTGCGCCTCGTCGTCCGGGACGCCGCCCGCGCCCCGGAGCTGCCCGGCGCCGAGGTCGTAGCGAACCCCGGCGGCTACTCCGACGAGGCCGGGCTGGCCGAGGCGCTGGAGGGCGTGCACACCCTGTTCCTGGTCAGCGCCGCCGAGGCCGAGGACCGCACCGAGCAGCACCTGTCCGCCGTCCGGGCCGCCGTGGCCGCGGGGGTGGAGCGGGTGGTCTACACGTCCTTCCAGGGCAGCGAGCCCGGCGCGACGTTCACCCTCACGGCCACGCACGCCGCCACCGAGGCCGCGCTCGGTGACAGCGGGCTGCGGACGACGGTGCTGCGCAACGCCATGTACGCCGACTTCGTGCCGTTCTTCGCCACGGTCACCGGCGAGGGGACGGCGGAGATCGCAGCCCCCGCCGGGACCGGCGCGGTCTCCTTCGTCTCTCGGGACGACGCTGCCGCGGTCGCCGCCGCCGTCCTGCTGGAGGACCACCCGAGCACCGACGGGAGGGTGCTGGACGTGACCGGCCCGGAGGCGATCACGCTGACCCGGGCGGCCGAGGTGCTCACCGAGGTGACCGGCCGGCAGGTGACCTACCGCGACCAGACGGTCGAGGAGGCCTGGGCGACCCGTCGACCGTCGGGCGCCCCCGACTGGGAGGTCGAGGGCTGGGTGACCAGCTACACCGCGATCGCCGCGGGCGAGATGGGGACGGTGAGCGACGTCGTCGCCGAGCTCACCGGCTCCCCCGCCCTGACCGTCGCCGAGCACCTGGCCCGGCACCCGGAGGACTGGGCGCCGCTCAGGTAGTCAGCGACCGCCAGACGGCGAGGCCGTGCCGGGCGTCCACCAGCGCGTCGTGCGCGTCGGGCGACTTGGGCGGCAGCGGTGGGGAACCGGCGTCCTCCCACCGCTGCTTGAGCTCGTGGGTGAAGCGCGGCACCGGCTTGGCCAGCGCCGGCATCGCGCCCCACAGCTGGCACAGCACGACGTGGTCGTAGGCGGCGATCCAGGCCCACAGCTGGACCTCCTCACCGGGGGCGGTGAGGAAGTCCAGCAGCGACGTCCTGATCTGGGCCCGCGACCGCCACGCCTTGTCCGCCGGCGGCGGCAGCTTGTCCAGCACGTTGCGCTTCACCCAGGGGATGGCCCGCGAGCCGTCGAACTCCGTGGAGACGGCGTAGAACTCCCGCCCGGTCTCGTCGACGACCCCGATCGACACCAGGTCGATCGTGGTGCCGTCCTCGATGAACTCGGTGTCGTAGAAGTAGCGCCGCACGGCCCGAACGGTAGGCGGTGGCGGGAAACCAGGTGCGCCCCCGTCGGGCGGTGGGGCAGCCTCTCCCGGTGCCCGCCGACCAGACCCTCGCCCGCGCCCGGGGGGAACTCGCCGCTGGCGAGACTGCTCGCGCCCGGGAGCGGTTGCACGGGCTGCTTGCCACCTACCCCCACCGGCTGGACGTGCGGTCTGCGCTGGCCGAGACCCAGCGTGCCGACGGGGACCGCATCCAGGCCGGCCGGTGGGGGTACCTCCTCCCGGACAGCGACCCCCGCCGAGACCGCGGCGTTCCTCGAGGCCTACCCCGCCCCGGTCGCCAGGGTCCGGGCCATGCGGTGGTCCGGACCCGAGGACGCGTCCGGGCCCGCCGTGCAGGCCCTGCTGCTCGGTCTCCGGACGGCGGCCGAGACCGACACGGGTGGTCCGGTCAGCTGGACGACCGCGCGCCCCCGACCGACACCACCACCGTCGACGCTGGCCGATGCGCTGGTCCCCGCCGGCTGCTTCGTCGTCGTCGCCGTCCTGGCAGCCTTCGTGGTGATCGGAGCAGTCACCGTCGTCGGCTGGCTGCGCTGATGCCGAGAGTGCAGCTGTAGTCGTCGACACGCGTCGGCACGCCGGTCCCGACGACTGCAGCTGCACTCTCGGCCGGCGGGGTCAGCCGCGGGCGCGGCCCCGCTCGACGGAGTTGGCGCCGAACTCCTCGCCGTTCAGCGCCGCGATCTCCTGCTCCAGGTGAGGGACTGCGACCTTGGACTGGGCGAGCACCAGCTTCTCCCCCACGGCGCCGATGACGGCCTGCCGCCAGGCGGAGAAGAACCCGACCGAGCGGGGCACGAACACCCGGCGGCCGCGGGTCTCCAGGTTGCGCAGCAGCGCGTCGGCGCAGTCCGAGACCGAGGTGTAGCTGCCCAGCGGGCCGGGGAGCCGGTCGAGGGTGGCCTTGAAGGTGGGCAGCGCGGCCTTGGTGTCGCGCACCATGTCGGTGTCGATCCAGACCGGGTGCGCACTGGCCACGGTGACGCCGCGGTGCGCGACCTCCAGGCGCAGCACGTCGCCGAAGCGCTCCAACCCGGCCTTGGCCGCGCAGTAGGCGGAGAGCCCCGGCAGCAGCGAGAACGCGGCGGCCGAGGAGATGAGCAGCACGTGCCCGCGGCGCTCGCTGATGGCCGGCAGCGCCGCGTGCGCGGTGAGCATCGCGCCGGTCAGGTTGACCTCGATGGTGCGGGCCAGCGCCCGGGCCGAGGCGGTGGCCACGGTGTTCATGGGGGCGATCCCGGCGTTGGCGACGACGACGTCGAGGCCGCCGAAGACGTCCACGGCGCGCTGCACGGCGGCGGCCATCGCGTCGGCGTCGGTGACGTCGGCCTCGACCCACAGGTGCTCGGGACCGAGCTCGGTGGCGACGGCGGCGAGCAGCTCGGGCTCCAGGCCGACGAGGGCGACCCGGGCGCCGCGCCCGGCGGCCTTGCGGGCCAGCTCGGCGCCGATGCCGCGGGCGGCGCCGGTGATCAGCACGGCCTGGCCGGCCAGGGGACGGGTGGTGCGGGGCATGGCGGGCTCCTCGTCGTCGGTGACGCGTGCTGTTGAGCACTGCTCAACGGCTGTTGTACCGTGTTGAGCACTGCTCAGCAAGCCCAGCCGTCCGCAAGGGAGCGCACCGGTGACCAGCACGATCGAGAGCCAGCCCCAGTCCGACCAGCAGACCCGGCACGTCCGCGTGGCGGTGATCGGATCGGGGTTCGCCGGCCTCGGCATGGCCATCCGGCTGCGCGAGCAGGGCGTGGAGGACCTCGTCGTCCTCGAGCGCGGGGACGACGTCGGCGGCACCTGGCGGGACAACACCTACCCGGGCGCGGCCTGCGACGTGCAGTCCAACCTCTACTCCTTCTCCTTCGCCCCCAACCCGGACTGGCCGCGCACCTACTCCGAG
Source organism: Geodermatophilaceae bacterium NBWT11 (assembly GCA_014218215.1). Lineage (NCBI taxonomy): Bacteria > Bacillati > Actinomycetota > Actinomycetes > Geodermatophilales > Geodermatophilaceae > Geodermatophilaceae bacterium NBWT11. The sequence continues at coordinate 3,743,197 of CP043652.1, read as the reverse complement.
CAGCCGGAGATCCTGGCCTACCTCCAGGACGTCGCCCGCCGCTTCGACGTGCTGCGCCACCACGTGTTCGGCGCCGAGGTCACCGAGGCCCGCTGGGACGCCACCGCCGCCCGCTGGCAGGTGCGGACGACGGCCGGCGACTTCTCCGCCCAGGTGCTGATCAGCGCCGCCGGGGCACTCGCCGACCCCTCCTACCCCGACATCCCGGGCATCGAGGACTTCGCCGGCACCGTCATGCACTCCGCCCGCTGGGACGCCGGCCACGACCTCAGCGGCGAGCGGGTCGCCGTCGTGGGCACCGGGGCCTCGGCCATCCAGGTGGTGCCCTCGATACAGCCGGTCGCCGGGTCGGTGACGGTCTACCAGCGCACCCCGCCGTGGGTCATCCCCCGCGGTGACCGGCCGACGACGGCCTTCGAGCGGGCGCTGTACCGCCGCTTCCCGCTCGCCCAGAAGGCCGTCCGCGGGCTGCTCTACGCCGGCCGGGAGTTCCTCGCCGTCGGCATCACCAAGGACCGGCGCTTCCTGGCCCCGGTGCAGAAGCTGGCCCGCACGCACCTCGAACGCCAGGTCCGCGACCCGCAGCTGCGGGCCACGCTGACCCCGGACTACACGATCGGCTGCAAGCGCATCCTGATCAGCAACGACTGGTACCCGGCGGTCACCGCGCCCAACGCCGAGGTGGTCAACGCACCGATCGCCGAGATCCGGCCGCACTCGGTGGTCACCCTCGACGGCGTGGAGCGCCCCACCGACACCCTGGTGCTGGCCACCGGCTTCCACGTGACCGACCTGCCGATCGCGCACCGCATCACGGGCAAGGACGGCCGCACCCTGGCCGAGGTCTGGACCGAGGGCATGGCCACCAACCGGGGCAGCACGGTGGCCGGCTTCCCGAACCTGTTCCTGCTGGTCGGCCCCAACGTGGGGGTCGGGCACACCTCGATGGTCTACATGATCGAGTCCCAGGTCGCCTACGTCGGCAACGCCGTCCAGGCCATGGACGACGAGGGCCTGGCCACCCTGGAGACCACCCAGGCCGCCCAGGACGACTACCGCGCGCTGGTCGCCGAGCGCTCGGCCGGCACGGTCTGGCTCGACGGCGGCTGCGGCTCCTGGTACCTCGACGAGCACGGCCACAACACCACGCTGTGGCCGGACTTCACCTTCCGGTTCCGCAGGCTCACCCGGACGCTGGACCGGGAGAACTACGTGGGGACGACGGCCGACGACCGCGAGCAGGTGTCGGCATGACCACGGCGACCGTGCAGCGGACCGTGCACGCCGTCCCCACCACCGACGGCGCCCGGCTGCACGCCACCGTCTCCGGCTCCCCCGACGCCGCGGTGACCCTGGTGCTCGCGCACGGCTGGACGCTGTCGCAGGCCTCCTGGGACGACGTCGCCGACGACCTGGCCCCCGACGTGGCTGCGGGGTCGGTCCGGCTGGTGCGCTACGACCAGCGCGGGCACGGCCGCTCCACCTGGGGCGAGGTGGCCGACGACGAGGTCGAGATCGACCTGCTCGGTGAGGACCTGGCGGCCGTGCTCACCGCCCTGGCGCCCACCGGCCCGGTCGTCCTGGGCGGGCACTCGATGGGCGGCATGACGATCATGGCGCTGGCCGCGGCGCACCCCGAGCTGGTCGGCGACCGGGTGCGCGGCGTGGCCCTGGTCGACACCTCCGCCGGTCAGCTCGCGAAGCCCCCGCGCACGGCGGCCGAGCGGCTGCAGCAGCGGCTGCTCCCCCGGGTCGGCGCGTGGGCGGTCGCGCACAGCCGCCGCGTGGACGGCTGGCGCCGCCGGGTGCCGCCGTCCTCGCCCCGGCACCAGGCGATGGTGCGCGGGCTGCTCTACGGCAGCGCGGCCACCGACGCGATGGTGCTGCGCGGCGCGGAGATCATGTCGGCGTCCTCGGTGCGGTCCTTCGCGGCCTTCTACCCGGCCCTGGGCCGGCACGACAAGGCGCAGGCCCTGGCGACGCTGCGCGCCGTGCCGGTGGAGGTGCTGGTCGGCGAGACCGACAAGCTGACGCCCGTGCGGCACTCGGAGCGGCTGGTGGGGGCGCTGCCCGACGCGCACCTGCAGGTGGTGCCCGGCTGCGGGCACATGCTGCCCCAGGAGCGGCCCGACCTGGTGGCCGCGGCGCTGCGGCGGCTGCTGGAGAACCGGTGACCGCGGCCCGCCGGTCGGCCGCCGACCGGCGGGCCCAGCTGGTCGAGATCGGCCTGGAGCTGCTGCCCACCACCCCGGTGCAGGAGCTGACCATCGACGAGGTGGCCCGCCGGGCCGGCATCAGCCGCAGCCTGCTGTTCCACTACTTCGCCACCAAGCGCGACTACTACACCGCGGTGACGACGGCGGCCGCCCGGCTGCTGTGCGACCACGTGCTGGGCCCGGCCGGCGGGACCCCCGGGTCGGGGGCGCACGCGGGCATGCTGGACCGCTTCGTGCAGTGGGTGGAGACCTACCGGGACAGCTACGTGGCCTTCGTCGGCGGCGCCTCGGGCGGGGACCCCTGGGTCGCCGAGGTCTACACCGACGCCCGCGAGGAACTCGTCGACGGCACGCTGGCCGCGGTCGGCCTGCCCGACGATGCCCGCCACCGCCAGCTGGTGCGCTCGTGGTTCGCCTTCACCGAGGACCTGGTGGTCGGCTGGACCGCCGACCCCAGCACGATGACCCGGGACGACGTCCTGGCCCTGGCCGCCGACGTCCTGGACCGGATCACCTCGCGCTAGCCCGCGAGACTGCTCGGCAGCCGGTCGGCGGTCTCGTGCGCCGGGGGCTGGAGCCTCCCGACCACCTCAACGGCGCTGGCGCCCGTGGTGTCCATCGACTTCTTGACCTTCGCGCCGTACAGGTCCACGTACTCCTGGCCCGACAGCAGCATGATCTCGTACATGATCTCGTCGGTGATGGACCGCTCGACGAAGCGGTCGCCGGCCATCCCCTCGTAGCGGGAGAAGTCCAGCGGCTCCCCCACGACCACCCGCACCCGCTCGATCTTCTTGCCCAGGACCCGGAAGCTGCTCACCGGCACCATCGCCACCGGGACGACCGGGCAGCCGGTCTCCAGGGTCATCCGGGAGACCCCGGTCTTGCCGCGGAAGAGCCGCCCGTCGGGCGAGCGGGTGCCCTCGGGGTAGATGCCCAGCAGCTTGCCCTGCTGCAGGATGCGCACCCCGGTGGCCAGCGCGGCCTCGGCGGCGTCGGCGCTGGAGCGGTCGATGGGCACCTGGCCGGCACCGGAGAAGAAGACCCGCTGCAGGAAGCCCTTGACGCCCGGGGAGGTGAAGTACTCCGCCTTGGCCAGGAAGGTGACCCGGCGACGCAGCATCAGCGGCATGAACACCCAGTCCGATGCCGAGAGGTGGTTGCTGGCCAGCACGGCGGCACCGGTGCGCGGCACGTTCTCGGCCCCGGTGACCTGCGGACGGAACACCAGACGCACGATCGGCCCGATGGCCACGAACTTGAGGAACCAGTAGAACAACGCGCCTCCCTCAGGGACTGTCAGACTAGGGAGCACGAGGCCCCCACCACAATCGGGGGCCCGAGCGAGCGGAGGGGGCACCCGGTGAGCGGACGACGTGGGCGCCGGGACAACGGCCTGGACGCCCCGCTGTGGCACCCGCTGCGCGACGTGGACCCCCGGGTCGGGGAGCACCTGCTCGACGTCCTGCGCGAGGAGGGCATCGCGGCTTACCTGGCGCCCTCCCAGGACCTCGGCCCGTACACCCGCACCCAGTTCCTGCCCTCCCCGCCGACCGACCGGCTCTTCGTCGACCGGTCGCGCCGGGCCGAGGCCCGCACCGTCGTCGACACCTGGGGCGACGAGCACGTCGAGGAGCACGCGGCCGAGCCGGTGCCCGCCCCCGTGGAGCCCGCCCGCGCCGACTCCGAGGCCACCGACGCCGAGTTCGCCCGCATCGTGGCCGCCTGGGAGGCCGAGCACGGTCCGGCCGCCGCGGTCACCGAACGGCCCCGGGACGACCCCCCGCCGCCGCCCGCGGAGCCCGACGTGCTCGACCGGCCCGACGAGCACTACGAGCCCCCGGCCCCGCCCCCGCTGCCCGCGCCCTCGCCGCACACGCTCTACGCGGTGCTGCTCATCGCGGCCGGCGCGGTCTGCATCATCGCCCCGGGTGCGGTCCGGCTCGGCGCCGACGTCGGCATCCTGATCGGGGTGCTCGCCGTCGTCGGCGGGGTCGCGCTGCTGGTCTCCCGGATGCGCGACCGCACCGACGACGGCGACGACGGCGCCGTCGTCTGACGCCGGCACGGCGCTAGCGTCTGCGGGCATGAGCTCCCAGACGACGACGGTCGCGCTGTCCGGCCACCTGATGGACACCGGCATCCTGGCCCGGGTGCTGGACGACGTCCTGGAGTACGGCGGGGACCACCGCATCCAGAGCCTGGACCTCGGCCGCCAGCACGCCGACGAGTCCCGGGCGCTGGTCGAGGTCACCGCCGACACCGCCGAGCAGCTCGAGCGGATCCTCATGCGCATCCAGGTGCACGGCGCCAACGCCGTCGACCCGGGGACGGCGACCACCGAGCCCGCCCCCCGGGACGGGGTCTTCCCGGCGACGTTCTACTCGACCACCAACCTGGAGACCTTGGTCCGGTTGGACGCCACCTGGCTGCGGGTGCGCCGCCCGGAGATGGACTGCGGGCTGGTCGTGTCGGTCGAGGACGGCCAGACCGTCGTGGACACCGTGCCGGTGAGCGACGTGCGCGCCGGGGACGCCGTGGTGTGCGGTGCGGCCGGGGTGCGGGTGGAGCTGCCGCAGCAGGCCGCCCGCGAGGCCGGCGACGACTTCGGCTTCATGTCCTCGGCGGCCTCGAGCGAGAAGCCGCAGGCGGTCCTGGTGCGCCAGATCGCAGCCACCATGCGCGAGGTCAAGGAGCGCGGGGAGAAGGTGCTGTGGGTCGGGGGCCCGGCCGTGGTGCACACCGGGGCGGCCCCGGCGATGGTGCGGCTGGTCGAGGCCGGCTACGTCGACGTCCTCTTCGCCGGCAACGCGCTGGCCACCCACGACATCGAGTCCTCGCTGTACGGCACCTCCCTCGGCGTCGACCTGGCGAAGGGCTCCGGCGTCCCGCACGGCCACGAGCACCACATCCGGGCGATCAACACCATCCGCGCCGAGGGCTCGATCGCCGCGGCCGTGGGGTCTGGGGTGCTGACCGGCGGCGTCATGCACGCGATGGTGCGGGCCGGGAAGCCGTTCGTGCTGGTCGGCTCGGTGCGCGACGACGGCCCGCTGCCCGACGTGGTCACCGACGTCATCGACGGTCAGCGCGCGATGCGCGCCCAGCTCCCCGGCGTGGGCTTCACGATCATGGTCGCCACGATGCTGCACTCGATCGCCACCGGGAACCTGCTGCCGGCCTCGATCCCGCTGGTCTGCGTGGACATCAACCCGGCCACGGTGACCAAGCTGGCCGACCGCGGCTCGGCCCAGGCCGTCGGCATCGTCACCGACATCGGCCTGTTCCTCGAGCAGCTGGCCCGCGAGCTGTGCTGAGCGGCTAGGCCTCGCCCTCGGCGACCGCGCGGCGCACCAGGTCGGCAGCACCCACCAGGCCGGCCTGGGCGCCGAGCTCGGCGGCCACCACCCGGGGTCCGGGGCGGAAGCCGCGACCGGGCAGGGCCCGCTCCAGCCGAGCGCGCGCCGGGCCCAGCACCATCTCCCCCAGCACGCTCACCCCGCCGCCGATGACGACGACGCCCGGGTCGAGCACCGCGGCGAGGTCGGCGATCCCCTGCCCCAGCCAGGTGCCCACCTCGGCGAGCAGCTCCAGGGCCAGCGGGTCACCCGCGGCCGCGGCGGTGGCGACGTCCTCACCGGTGAGCCGCTCGGCGCGGCCGCCCACCCGGTCCAGCAGCAGGGCGGCGGCGGCCGGGGAGCTGCTGGCCACCTCGCGGGCGGTCTGGCCCAGCGCGTTGCCCGAGGCGTACTGCTCCCAGCAGCCGCGGTTGCCGCACGCGCAGAGCCGGCCGTCGGGCACCACCCGCATGTGGCCCCACTCGCCGGCCACCCCGTGCGCCCCGCGCTGCAGCCGGCCGTCGATGACCATGCCGCCGCCGATGCCGGTGCCCAGGGTGATGACCAGCGCCAGGTCCGAGCCGCGGGCCGCGCCGTAGCGGTACTCCGCCCACGCCGCGGCGTCGGCGTCGTTGCCCACCCAGAGCGGGCGCTGCAGCCGGGCCCCGAGGTCGGCGCGCAACGGCTGGTTGCGCCAGGCCAGGTGCGGGCTGAAGAGCACGGTGTCCCCGGTGCGGTCGAACCACCCGGCCGCCCCGACGCCGACGCCGACCAGCGGCCCGCCGTGCCGTTCGGCCAGCTCGTCGACGACGGCGGCGATCGCGTCCTCGGTGGCCTCGACCGACTTCCCGGGGGTCGCCCGGCGCGCAGTGGCGGTGATGGTGCCGTCGGGCAGCACCACGCCGCCGGCGACCTTGGTGCCGCCGATGTCGATGCCCAGGGCCGGCAGCTGCTCGGGAGCGGTCATCAGGCCACCTCGACGTGCTGGACGGGGGCGGGCGGCGGCGGGGTGGCAGGCACGGTCTCCTCGGGTGGGTCGGTCGGTTCGGGGGTGCCGGCCTGCTCCCGCAGCGCGGCGGCCGCGGCGGTGAGCACGTCGGCCAGGGCCACGGACAGGTCGGGACGACGGCCGCGGAGCACGGCCAGCGCGGTGCAGACCGGGCAGCTGCGGCACTCGGCGCCCGGGTGGTCCGCGCCGGCGTCCTCCCCGGCGATGCCGGTGAGCAGCCGGGTGGCGCCGTCGGCCAGGGCACGCAGGGTGGCCGCCCAGTCCGGCGGGGGCGCGGTCACCCGCGCCCGCCCCGGGTGAGCAGCGCGGTGGGCCACTGGGCCGGGTCGGGGGTGAAGCGCACGGTCAGCGCGGCCCCGGGTGTGCCCGGGTCGGTGACCCTGCCGGAGACCACGGTGCAGCGGCGCAACAGGGAGTCCAGCGGGATCGACCGGCGCACCCCGGCCGCGTCGACCACCAGGTCGTCCTCCCACCGGGTCAGCGAGACGGCGCCCTTCTCGGCGAAGGGCAGCGGTAGGGCGAGCAGCCAGTCGCCGTCGTCGGGGACCGGTCCGGACGCCGGCAGCGGGGCGGACGGCGTGGTGTCCACCCCGGCCTGCAGGGCCCGCAGGGCGGTGCCGTCCCGGGGGGCCAGGGCGGCCTCGGCGACCTCGCGCAGCGGCAGCCCGGTGGCGGCCAGCGCCGTCCGGACGTCGTCGGTCTGCGCAGCGCGGCGGGCCGACCACTCCCCCGTGCCGGCCGGCAGCACCCGGGACAGCGTCACCGAGGCGACCGGGTGGCCCAGCAGGCCCAGCGCGGTGGCGGCGCGGCGGACGGTGCCGGCCGCCCCGGGCTCGGGGGCGTGCACCAGGTGGACGTCGGACCCGGTGGGCAACAGGTGCAGCAGTTCCTCCAGCGCCCCGACCGCGGCGAGCGCGGCCTCCAGCGCGCCGGGGCGCCCGCGGGCGACCGTCGTCCGCACCTGGGCGAGCACCCGCAGCCGGGGCGGGGCCGCCTGGGCCAGCCACCAGCGGACCGTCTCCGGCAGCGCGAGCAGCCCCAGCGCGGCGGGCAGCGGACCGACGTCGAGCACCACCAGGTCGGTCTCCCCCGCCGCGGCCACCCGGCCCAGGGCGACCAGCACGGCCACCTCGCTCACGCCGGGGACGGCGACGACCGACGTGGCCGGGGGCAGCGTCAGCAGCGGGGCCAGTGCGGCCAGCTCCCCGGCGTGCGAGGACCACGCCTCCGCGAGCGCCCGCTGCCCGTCGACCACCGTCACCGGGAGCCCGGGGACGGCCGGCGTGGCCGTGCTCAGCAGCGCGACCCGGTGGCCGGCGTCCTGGGCGGCCAGCGCGGTGGCCGCGGCGACGGTGGAGGTGCCGGCCCCGCCGGGGCCGGTCACGAGGAGGGTGCGCACCGCCGGGTCAGGCCTCGACGCGCTTCTTGAGCTCCTTGAGCGCGGTGTCGAGGATGACCTTCTCGGCCTTGCGCTTGATCATGCCGATCATCGGGATGGAGAGGTCGATCGTGATCGCGTACGTGACCTCGGTGCGTCCGTCGGTCTCGACGAGGGTGTAGCTGCCGTCCTGGCGCTTCTGCATCTGGCCCTGCACGAGGGTCCAGCGCACCTGCCGGTCGCCGTCCCAGGTGTAGGCGAGCACGTAGTCGTCGGAGACCGCGCCGGCGTCGAGCACGAAGTGCACCTGCTCGGCGCGGCCGTCGGCGTCGGCGCCCAGCACCTCGACGGTTCGGGCGGCGGCGACCCACTGCGGGTAGGCGGGGAAGTCGGCGATCACGGCCATCACGTCGGACGCCGGGGCGTCGACGACGATCGACTGGGTGGACTGGTCGGCCATGCGCGGGAGGGTACGCGGGGACCCCCTCCCACCAGCGGGGCAGGACTCGTTGCCCCAGGTCACCTACTCACCGGTAGCCCCCAGCCGGTAGGTTGGGGAGCCACGATCCCGCGTCCGCAGACGGTACGGCGACGACGCCGCCGCCACGCGGGGAGGAGAGGACCGGCGTGCGCGAGCTGAGCGTTCCCCCCACCTACACGGTGGGCCCCGACGAGGCACTGCCCGACATGGTGACGGCCAACGCCGCCGAGGCGGGCTCCCGCGTCGGGCTGCGCCGTCAGGTCGGTGACCGGTGGGTCGACGTGACCCACGCCGAGTTCGCCGCGCAGGTCCAGGCGGTGGCCAAGGGCCTGGTCGCCGGCGGGGTCGAGGCCGGTGACCGGGTCGCCCTGCTGGCCCGGACCCGCTACGAGTGGACGGTCCTGGACTTCGCGATCTGGACCGCGGGCGCCGTCGTCGTCCCGGTCTACGAGACCTCCTCCCCCGACCAGATCGCCTGGATCCTGGCCGACTCCGGGGCCCGCGCGGTGGTCGTGGAGAGCGGGGAGCACGCCGCCTCGGTGGACTCCGTCCGAGACCAGGCCCCCGAGCTCGGCCCGGTCTGGGTGATCGACGACGACGCGCTGGGCACGTTGTCCGCCGCCGGCGACGAGGTGCCCGACAGCGAGCTGGCCGCCCGCCGGGCCACGCTGTCCCCGGACAGCCTGGCCACCCTGATCTACACCTCGGGCACGACCGGCCGGCCCAAGGGCTGCGAGCTCACGCACGCGAACTTCCTGTTCGAGATCGGCAACGGCATGACGCTGCTGGGCCGGTTCATGAACACGGACGGCTCGCTGCTGCTGTTCATCCCGCTGGCCCACGTGCTGGCCCGGGTGCTGCAGGTCGGGGCGATCAAGACCCGCACCGTGCTGGGGCACACCCCCGACGTCAAGGACCTGGTCGGCGACCTCGGCCGGTTCCAGCCCACGTTCGTCCTCGCCGTCCCGCGGGTGTTCGAGAAGGTCTACAACACCGCCAAGGCCACGGCCGACGACGGCGGCAAGGGCAAGGTCTTCGACAAGGCCGCGCAGACGGCGATCGACTGGTCCCGCGCACAGGACACCGGCGGCCCGTCGCTGAAGCTGAAGCTGGCACACGGGGTCTTCGACAAGCTGGTCTACGGCAAGCTGCGGGCCGCGCTCGGTGGCAACTGCGTGGGCGCCATCTCCGGCGGCGCGCCGCTCGGCGAGCGGCTGGGCCACTTCTTCCGCGGCATCGGCGTCACCGTCTTCGAGGGCTACGGGCTCACCGAGACCACCGCGGCGGCCGCGGTCAACCACGACGCGGCCTTCCGGATGGGCACCGTCGGTCGCCCGCTGCCCGGCACCGACGCCGCCATCGCCGAGGACGGCGAGGTGCTGCTGCGTGGCGGGATCGTCATGCGCGGCTACTGGAAGAACGAGGAGGCCACCGCCGAGGCCATCGACGCCGACGGCTGGTTCCACACCGGGGACATCGGTGAGCTCGACAGCGAGGGCTTCCTGAAGATCACCGGGCGCAAGAAGGAGATCCTGGTGACCGCGGGCGGCAAGAACGTCGCCCCCGCGGTGCTGGAGGACCGGCTGCGCGCCCACCCGCTGGTCAGCCAGTGCATCGTGGTCGGGGACCAGAAGCCGTTCATCGCCGCCCTGGTCACCCTCGACGAGGAGGCCCTGCCCGGCTGGCTGAAGGCCCGGGGCAAGGACACCTCGCTCACCGTGGCCCAGCTGCGGGACGACCCCGACGTGCTCGCGGCCCTGGACGAGGCCGTCGCCGAGGCGAACAAGGCGGTCTCGCACGCCGAGAGCATCCGCAAGTTCCGGGTGCTCGACATCGACTTCACCGAGACCAACGGGACGCTCACCCCGAGCCTGAAGCTCAAGCGGAACGTGGTGCTGAAGGAGTACTCGGCCGAGGTCGAGGAGCTCTACGCCAAGGGCTGAGTCGAGAGCAGCCGCGTGAGGTCCTGGGCGATCGTCGTCCAGGACCAGCGCTGCTCGACCCAGGCCCGGCCCGCGGCGCCCATCGCCGCGGCCCGGGCCGGGTCGTCGAGCAGGTCGGCGATCGTCGCGGCCACCGTGGACGCCGACCGGGGGTCCACGACGTGCCCGGTGACGCCCTCCTGCACCGCCTCGGGGGCACCCCCCGAGGTGCCGGCCACCACCGGCAGGCCGCACGCGGCGGCCTCGAGGAAGACCATGCCCAGGCCCTCGACGTCCAGCCCGCCACGGCGGGTGCGGCAGGGCATGGCGAACACGTCGCCTGCTGCGTAGTACGCCGGCAGCCGGGCCGCCGGCACGCCCCCGGTGAGGACGACGGAGTCCCCCAGCCCGGCGTCGGCCACCGCCCGGCGGAACCGCTCCTCCGACGGTCCGCCGCCGACGAGCAGGAGCCGGGCGCGGGGGTGCCGGGCGAGCACCTGCGGCCAGCCCTCGACCAGCACGTCCTGGCCCTTGCGGGGCACCAGCCGGGACACGCAGACCACCACCGGGGCGTCCCCCAGCCCGTGCTGGGCCCGCACGCCGGCGCCGTCCACCCCGGGGTGGAACAGCTCGACGTCGACGCCCGGGGACAGCTGGGCCATCGTCGTCCGGCTGCCGACGGCGGGGGCGAGCCGGTCGTGGGTGTACCGGGAGATGTAGGTGAGCACGTCGAGTCCACCGGCGATCCGCTGCAGCAGCCGGCGGGCGACGGGGAGCCTCACCCACCCGGTCTCGTGCCCGTGGGTGATCCCGACCAGCCGGCGCACCCCGGCCCGGCGCAGCCCCGGGGCGAGCAGCCCGAGCGGTGCCGCGGCGCCGAAGACCACGGTCTCCGCCCGGTGCTCCCGGGCCAGCCGTTGTGCCGCCCGGGCCGCGCCGCGGGTGGGGAGCAGCATCGCCGTGGGCATCCGGACCACCCGGTAGGGCAGCGTGGCGTCGTGCTCGGCGGCCCCGGGGGACGTGGAGGCCAGCACCACCAGGTCCGCGGCCGGCAGCCGGTCCAGCAGCGCGGCCACGAACGTCTGGATGCCGCCCTGCCGGGGCGGGAAGTCGTTGGTGACGACCAGCACCCGGGTCACGGACGCCAGTCCTGGGCCGCGGCGACCCGCTGGGCGGTGGTGGGGTGCGAGCCGAAGAACCACTGCCAGGCCGCCGGCGGGTCGGGCTGGTTGAGGTTGGCGACCGCCAGCCGGCGCATCACGTCCTCGAAGGCGGCCGGGTCGTCGGTGAGGTCCAGCGCGTGCTGGTCGGCGCGGGCCTCCAGCTGGCGCGACACCCCGTTCTGCACCGGCGTCGACAGCAGGGTCGCGGCCGCCACGAGGAACAGCACCAGCGGCACCACCCGGGGGTCACCCGGCCCGTCGGCACCGGCCCGGCGCAGCAGCGGGGCCGAGCCGAGCAGCCAGCCGAGCAGCGCCACCCCGGCCCCGGCCCCCAGGGCGCCGACCAGGGTGCCGGTGAGCACGTCGTCGGTGGCCACGTGGCCCAGCTCGTGCGCGGCGATGGACTCGATCTCGGCGTCGGGGAGCTCGGTGAGCAGGGTGTCGTAGACGACGATCCGTCGCGTCGAGCCGAACCCGGAGACGTAGGCGTTGAGCGCGGTGGTGCGCCGGCTGGCATCGGCGACCAGCACGTCCTGCACCGGGGAGCCGGACTGCTCGGCCAGGTCGAGCAGGTCGGTGCGCAGTTGGGAGGCCGGCAACGGGGTGAAGGAGTTGAACGCCGGCTCGATGACGACCGGGTAGAGGAACGACCCGGCCACGACCAGCCCGGCCGCACCCGCCCCGGCCCAGGCCCACCAGGTGCGGGGCGCCCGGCGGGCGAGCCCGACCAGCAGCAGCATGCCGAGCGCGGTGAGTCCCGCGGTGATCCCGGTGTCCACCGCGACGTCCCGGGCCCACAGCGGCCAGCTGCGGGTGGACAGGCCGTACCGGTGCCGGACCACCTCGCCGTAGGCCGACAGCGGGAGGGAGACCAGCCGGCCCACCACGGTCAGCGCCACGGTGCCCAGGAGCACCCGCCACACCCAGCCGCCGCCGAGCGGGCGCGCCACGGCGGTGACCAGCCGGGCGCCCAGCGGGGTCAGACCCAGGACCCCGGCGACGAGCAGGCCCAGCGCCAGGTTCGCCAGCGACGCCGGCCGCAGGGCCCCGACGAAGGCGTCGGCCCGGGAGAGCTGGTCGGCGGTCAGCCCGCCGGTGGGGTCGGTGACCTCGGGGGTGGCCGCCCACGGGATCCGCACCCACAGCACCACCACCAGGGCGACGCCGAGGACGGCAGCGGTGAGCAGGGCACGACGACGGGGACCCACGCCGGTGATCCTAGGAAGCCCGGCTGTGCGTCCCCGTCGGTGCCGCGCCTCAGACGAGCCGGCGCGCCCCTGCGTAGCCGGACATGTCCACGCTGCCGACCTTGACCACGTCGCCGGAGGTCGGGGCGTGCACCATCATCCCGTTGCCGATGTAGATCCCGATGTGGCTGACCGGGCTGTAGAAGTACACGAGGTCACCGGGCTGCAGGTCCCCGCGGGCGACCGGGCTGCCCATCCGCGCCTGGGCCGCGCTGGAGTGCGGCAGGGAGATGCCGGCGGCGGCGTAGGCGTAGGACGTCAGGCCGGAGCAGTCGAAGCTGTTCGGGCCGCCGGCACCCCACACGTAGGGGTCGCCGCGCTGGGCCATCGCGGTGTCCACGATCGTCTGCGCCGCGGCGCCGTCGGCGACCACGGTCGCCGGTGCCTCCACCTCGGGGCCGCTGTGCGCGGTCACGACGACCTGCTGCTGCGCGGCGGTCAGGGCCGCGTACTGCGCCTGGTAGGCCGCGATCTGCTCCTGCAGGTCGGCCTGCTGGGCGGTGACGGTGTCCAGGGCCTGCTGCGCGGTGGCGGCGGCCTGGTCGGCGGCGGTCTGCGCCTCGGTCGCGGTGCGGCCGGCCGCGGCGACCTGGGTGACCAGGTCGTTGGTGTGCCCGGCGATGACGTCCAGGGTGCTGACCTGGGCCAGGAAGTCCTCGGGTGAGCTGCTGGTCATCAGCGCGCTGAAGCTGGAGGGGTTGGTCGTGTACGCACTGCGGGCGACCGTGTCGAGCTGGGTGCTGAGCGTGGCCAACTGGGTCTGCGCGGCGGTGACGGCCTGCGCGGCGGAGGCTGCGGCGGCCTGGTGGTCGGCGAGCTGCACCTGCGCGTCGTTGACCTGCTCGGTGACGACCTCGAGCTGGTGGTTGGCCTCGGCGACCAGTGCGGTGGCCTGCTCGGGGGTGGTGGCCTCCGTGGTGGACCCGGTGGACCCGGTGGCAGCGGTGCCCGGGTCACCCGGCGCCGCGTAGGCGGTCCCCGGCAGGACGGTGAGGGTCAGCCCGGCGACGGCGCCGAGCAGCATCCCGCGGCCGAGGCGACCGGAGAGCCGGGTGCGCCGCGGACCGGTCGGCAGGTCGGGGAGCGCCGGGACGATCAATGCCGCGGGGGTGTGCGGGCGGGTGGTCGAGGACGGGATCGGTCCTCGGGCGGTGCGGTGGGACGACACGTGTGCGCGTGCTCCTCATCCTCCTCGACCGCCTACCGGGTTAGCTGACGGGTTCGGGCAGGAAGACGACGCCCTATCCCCGCACGCACCACCGTTCGTGGCACCCGCGGAGAACTCACCCCAGTGCTGCGGTGGGTCCCCGGTCCGCCCGCCCCGGAGGGTGGGCAGTTCGGCGGTGACCGGTCGGTGTCACCCGGTGGGGCGACGTCCAGCCGACCGGACGACCCCACCGTATCGACGCCGGGGGCCTCCGTGGAGAGGTCGATCCGGATCCCGAACGCACAGGAGGTGCCAGTTCGGACCGCTCTCCTTCGGCACGTTCTGCCCGGCGCGACGGGAGCGCGGCGCGCCCCCACTCAGCCGACCTCGCGCCTCGTCGGGGGTTGGTGCCGCAGTGGCGGGACCAGTCCAACCTCTGCCAACGCCCGGACCGCGCGACGCTCCACGTCGTCGAGCTCCACGACCACCCCGAGGGCGGGAGAACCGGACCCGCCGGGCGTGTCGGTCGGCCCGGACACCCAGGCGCTGCCCAGGTCGGCCACCACGTCCTCCCGGGGGTGGCCCACCGCCGGCCGCCGGGTCATCGGCACCACGGTCGGGTCGCTCCCCCGCCACCCCGGCGGGGCCCCGAGCAGCACGGTGACGACGCAGTCGTCGCACCCCTGGCCTCGGACGGTGCAGGTGTCGCAGTCGATGAGCACGGTGCCTCCTGGCGGCGGTCGCGGGACCGGTCGGTCCGTCGCCGCGGACGCTAGGTGTCCCCACCGACATTTCCGGGTGCGCAGGTGCACACCCGCCCGCTCAGGTCCCGGCGAACTCCCAGTGCCAGGGCTCCTCGCGGCCGTTGCCCTGGTCGGCCCAGGTCGGGTGCACGAAGCCGAAGCGCCCGGCGTTGCCCACCATCCAGGCGTACTGCGCCGTCCCGTAGGACTCGACGCCGCCGCACAGGTCGACCGCCAGGCCCCACCCGTGGTTGCTCGTGCCGGGCACCGCCGCCAGCGCCGGCTTCTGCCCGTAGAGCGTCACCTGCGCGGCGTAGCCGCGGTAGGAGTCGGTGATGCACAGCGGGCTGCCGAACCGGCCGGCGAAGGCCGCCGACAGGGCCCGCCAGGCCGCCGCGGCGTCACACCGCAGCGCGTGGCCGGCCACGCCCAGGGGACACAGCGCCGAGAGCGGGATCAGCCCGTTGGGGTAGCCGCCCCACGACCGGCTGCCGTCGTAGCTGGCCGGGTAGAGGGAGTTGCCGCACTCCACCGGCAGCGCACCGGCAGTGGTGCCCGGCACGGCGACCGCCGCCCGGGGCGGCAGGCTGGGTCGGCCGATCCCGAGCAGCTGGTCGACGGGCACCGAGCGGACCACCACGGCACCGGCCCGTCCGTCGGCGGCGAGCATGGTCTGCGGGTCCAGGGCGATCCCCACGTGGCCCAGACCGGACTCCGCCGTCCCCAGGAAGACCAGGTCGCCGGGCAGCACGTCGGCCGTGGCCACCGGCGTGGTCGTGGCGAACAACTCGCCCTGCGTCGCCGGCAGCGCGATCCCGCCGGCGGCGTAGGAGGCCTGGACGAGAGACCCGCAGTCGTAGGACGCCGGGCCCGCCGTGCCCGGCGCGTAGGGCAGGCCGAGAGCGCCCATCGCGGTGCTGACCGCAGCGACCGTCTCGGCCGGCAGCACCAGCAGCGAGCTGGGCTGGCGGGGCAGCTGCGCGGCCCCGGGCTGGGCCGCCCCGGTCGAACCGCCCACCGGCACGAGCCCCGCCGGCAGGCCGACCGCCGGGTCCCGCAGCGCGGCCGCCGCCGGCAGGGCGACCCCCGCCGCGGTGAGCGAGTCGACGTAGGCCTGCCAGTTGGCCGCCGTCCGGGCGTTGACCTCGACCTGTCCGGCCTGCAGCTGCGCCAGCTGGCGGTCCACCGCGCCCAGCGCCCGGTCCAGGTCCGCGGTCACCGCCGACGCCGCGGCCTCCAGCTCGCCCACCTGGGCCGCGACCTGGTCGGCCTGCGCCGCACTGCCGGCCAGGGCCTGGTCGGCGGCTGCCTGCTCGGCCAGCGCCGCCTGCCGCTGGGCCGCAGCCGCGGTGAGCACGTCGTCGGCGGCGTCGTCGACGAGGTCCAGGTAGCCCATGGCCGCCACGACGTCGCCGGGGTCGCTGCCCGACAGCAACAGGGAGAGCGCCGTCGGGGCACCGCCGTCCCGGTAGACGGCCGCGGCGTAGCGGCCGACGGCGACCTGCTCGGTCGCCAGGGCCGTCTCGGCAGCGGCCACCCGGGTCGCGGCGGCGTCCGCGGTCTGCTGGGCCCGGGCGAGCTCGGTCTGCGCGGCGGCCACGGCGGCCTGGCGTTCCTGCAGGTCGCCCTGCACCTCGGCGGCCCGGGTCTGCAGGTCGGTGAGCTCGGCACTGTCCAGGACACCGGTGGTGCCACCGGGCTGCGAGCTGGGGGCCGCCGTGGCGGTGGGGGCGCCCAGGCCGAGCCCGGCGAGCACCGTCCCGACGACCAGCACCGAGGACACCCGACGACCTCGCACCCCGTCCACCTCCTGCTCACCCGCGGCGACGGCGTCGTCGACCTCCGGGCACAACGAGCAGACGGTGCCGGGGTGATGCCCGCCACGCACGCGGGGAGGGTGCACCTCACCCGCACGTGTGTTCGACCCGACGGCGCGTCGGGGCCAGGACTGTCGGACCCCCGACCTAGCGTCCGCGACGTGCCCGGTCCACTCCTCCCCCAGCCCGTGCTCCCGCGTCGCTTCGAGCAGGTGTCGATCGACGACCTGGGCACCCCGCTCGTCGAGGTGACCTTCGTGGTCGTCGACCTGGAGACCACCGGCGGTTCCGCGCACACCGACGCGATCACCGAGATCGGCGCGGTCAAGGTCCGGGCCGGGGAGGTCGTCGGGGAGTTCCAGACCCTGGTCGACCCCGGCCGCGACATCCCGCCCTACATCAGCGTGCTCACCGGCATCACCTCGATGATGGTGGCCGCCGCCCCCCGGATCGACAGCGTGCTGCCGCACTTCCTGGAGTTCGCCCGGGGCACCGTGCTCGTGGCCCACAACGCCCCCTTCGACCTGGGCTTCCTCCGGGCGGCGTGCGCGGCGTCGGGGCTGGCCTGGCCGGCGTTCGCCTCGGTGGACACCGCGGTGCTGGCGCGGCGGCTGCTCACCCGCGACGAGGTGCCCAACTGCAAGCTGGGCACCCTGGCGCCGTTCTTCTCCGCCCGCACCACGCCCACGCACCGCGCGCTGGACGACGCCCAGGCCACCGTGGACGTTCTGCACGGGCTCTTCGAGCGGCTGGGCCCCCTGGGGGTGACCTCGCTGGAGGAGCTCACCGGGCTCACCCGGCAGGTCGACCCGCAGCGCCGCAAGAAGCGCCACCTGGGCGCGCACGTGCCGCACGGCCCCGGGGTCTACGTCTTCCGCGGTCCCCGCGACGAGCCGCTCTACGTGGGGACGTCGACCGACCTGCGCTCCCGGGTGCGCAGCTACTTCTCCGCCGGGGAGCAACGCACCCGGATGACCGAGATGGTCGGGCTGGCCCAGCGGGTGGAGGCCCTGCCCTGCGCGCACGACCTGGAGGCCTCGGTCCGCGAGCTCCGGCTGATCGCCGAGCACAAGCCCCGCTACAACAAGAGGTCCCGGTTCCCCGAACGGGCGCTGTGGGTGCGGTTGACCGACGAGCCGTTCCCGCGGCTGTCGGTGGTCCGCCGGGTCCGGCCCGGCGCCGGGGTGTTCCTGGGCCCCTTCCCCGACCGGCGGGCCGCCGATGCCGCCGTCGCCGCCGTCCACGAGGCGCTGCCCATCCGGCAGTGCAGCGGCAGGCTGGCCGTACGCCCGCAGGGCACCGCCTGCGCACTGGCCGACATGGGCCGCTGCGGCGCCCCCTGCACCGGCGCCCAGTCGCGGGAGGAGTACGCCTCGGTGGCCGAGGTCTTCGCCGCCGCCGTGGCCTCGGACCCGGTCCGGTTGTGCTCGCCGCTGCTGGAGCGGGTCGAGCGGCTGGCCGGCGAGGGCCGCTTCGAGGACGCCGCGGTGCTGCGCGACCGGGTGGCCGTGTTGGTCCGGGCGGTGCGCCGCCGTCAACGACTGGAGCTGCTGGCCGGGGTCACCGAGTTGTCCCTGGCCCGCCCCGACGGCGCGGGCGGCTGGGCGCTGGCGGTGGTCCGCCGCGGTCGGCTCGTGGCCGCCGGCGTCGCCGAGCGCGGCACCTCGGTCCGCGACCACCTGGCCTCGCTCAAGGTCACCGCCGAGACGCCGGTCGGCCCGGACGGCGAGCTCGCCGCCACCGTCGACGAGACCGAGCTGGTGCTGCGGTGGCTGGAGAAGCCCGGGACCCGCCTGGTCGAGGTCACCGGCACGCTGGCCAGCCCGTTGCCCGGTACCGGCGCCTTCAGCTCGTTCCTGGAGCGGGTCGACGCCGGCCGCGGGGCCCGCGACCCGTTCGCCGACGGCCGCAGCCTGGGCACCCGGGCCCGGCCCGAACGGGTCCGGGCCGGTGAGCCCGGTCCGCGCCGTCGGGCGGCGCTAGCCTCCCGGGTGTGATCACCGCCATCGTCATGATCGACGCAGCCACCGACTCCATCGGCGAGGTCGCCGCAGCGATCGCCGACCTCGAGGGCGTCAGCGAGGTCTACTCCGTGGCCGGGGACGTCGACCTGGTCGCCCTGGTCCGCGTCCGGGAGTTCGAGGAGGTCGCCGAGGTCGTGGCCGGGCGGATCAACAAGGTGCCCGGCGTCATCGACACCGCCACCCACATCGCCTTCCGGGCCTACTCCAAGCACGACCTGGAGTCGGCCTTCTCCCTGGGCCTCGAGGGCTCCTGACCCTCCCGGGCCCGACCGTCAGCGGGGGCTGTCGGTCCGGACCTGCTGGCTGACCCGGGCCCAGCGGTCGAGCACCTCGGCGGCCCGCCCGTCGTCCACGGCCTGACCCGCGCGGGCCAGGCCGGCGGCGAGCTGGTCGTGCAACCGCCCGCCGTGCTCGTCGAAGGCGGTCAACGCGGCGGCGGCGTTCAGCAGCACCGCGTCGCGCACCGGCCCGCTCTCCCCGGCGACCAGCCGGCGGACGACGTCGGCGTTGAACGCCGGGTCCCCGCCGCGCAGCGCGTCCGCCGCGGGGGTGCTCAGACCCAGCGCTGCCGGGTCGACCCGGTCGGGCACGACCTCGCCGTCCCGGACGACCCACACCGCCGACGTGGTGGCGGTGGTCAGCTCGTCGAGCCCGTCGTCGCCGCGGAACACCAGCGCGCGGCTGCCGCGTCCGGCGACCACGGCGGCCAGCACGGGGGCCATCCGGGCATCGGCGCACCCGATGGCCGCGGCCACCGGACGCGCCGGGTTGGTCAGCGGTCCCAGGAAGTTGAAGACGGTGCCGATGCCCATCTCCCGGCGGGGCGCCCCGGTGTGCCGGAAGCCGGGGTGGAAGACCGGGGCGAAGAAGAAGCCGATCCCGGCCTCCCGCACACACCGGACCACCCCGGCCGCCGGCAGGTCGATGACCACGCCGAGGGCCTCGAGCACGTCGGCCGAACCGGACGAGGACGACGCTGCCCGGTTGCCGTGCTTGGCCACCGGCACCCCGGTCGCGGCCACGACGATGGAGGCCATCGTGGAGATGTTCACCGTGTGCGCGCCGTCGCCACCGGTGCCCACGACGTCCACGCAGGCCAGCGGCAGGTCCACGGGGGTGGCGCGGTCGCGCATGGTGTCGGCCAGTCCCCGCACCTCCTCGGGTGCCTCGCCCTTGGCGCGCAGGGCGACGACGAAACCGGCGATCTGGGCCGGCGTCGCCTCACCGCCCATGATCTCGCCCATCGCCCAGGCGGTGTCCTGCGTGGTCAGGTCCTGGCGGGCGATCAGGCGCGTCAGCAGCCCCGACCAGGTCGGGGTGGGGGTCATCGACACGGTCAGCCGTGCACGGCGGGCCGTGCGGCCCGGTCCCGGAGCAGACCGGCGACCACGTCCGGGGCGACCAGCGGGTCGACCGGGTGGGCCAGGGTGGCGTCGGCGGTGGACCAGTGGGCCAACCAGCGGTCGGCCTGCCGGGCGATGAGCACCACCAGCGGCGGACAGTCGGTGATCTCGTGCGTCAGCTGTCGGGCGATGCCCATGCCACCGGTCGGCTGGGCCTCCCCGTCGAGCACGCACAGGTCGACGCTCCCGGCGTCGACGGCGGCCACGACCTCGGCCCCCGTGGCGCACTCCAGGTAGGAGACCGGCCCCACGTCTGCGGCGGGGAAGGTGCCCAGGGCGGTCCGGACGGCGTCCCTGACCTCGGGCCGGTGGCTGAAGACCAGGACGGTGGCCGGTGCAGCGGCTGCGCTCACGCAGGCGACCCTAGTGCCCGACCTCGGACACCCGGCCAGACTCGGAGGCAGAACACAGGTCGATCACGGCTTCGCCACACCGGCGACCCGCAGTCGTCTCCCCCGTGCACCGGTGCCATGATGAGCCGGTGACAACGGCCCCCGTGGCGAGCAGCACCTTCGACACCTCGCGGGTGCACTCCCTGACTCGACCGAACATGGTCAGCGTCGGCACGATCATCTGGCTCGCCAGTGAGCTGATGTTCTTCGCCGGCCTGTTCGCCATGTACTTCACCGCCCGCGCCCGCGCAGGCGACCCGTGGCCACCGGAGCCGACGGAGCTGGACCTGCCCTACGCCCTGGTCTTCACGATCATCCTGGTGGCCTCCTCGGTGACCTGCCAGCTGGGCGTCTTCGCGGCGGAGAACGGCAACGTCTACGGCCTCCGACGCTGGTTCACGATCACCTTCGTGATGGGCCTGGTCTTCGTGCTGGGCCAGGCGAACGAGTACCGCGTGCTCGTGACCGAGCACGCGACGAGCATCTCCTCGTCGACCTACGGATCGGTCTTCTTCCTGACCACCGGCTTCCACGGTCTGCACGTCATCGGCGGCCTCATCGCCTTCGTGTTCGTGCTCATCCGGTCCACCATGGGCCGATTCACGCCAGCCCAGGCGACCTCGGCGATCGTGGTCTCCTACTACTGGCACTTCGTCGACGTCGTGTGGGTCGGGCTCTTCGCCACGATCTACCTGATCCGCTAGGGAACCGGTGTCCTCCACGAACCCCACCCCCGACGCCCCGGCCGAGTCCGGCCGCGTCGGTCTGCGTGCCCGTCTCCGTCGCTCCGCCGACGGGACCCCCGCCTCCGCCGCCCGGGCCCGTCGTCGGTCCAAGCAGCGTCGGCGGCTCACCAACGTCGCCGGCCTGATGGCCGCCCTCGTGCTGACCGGGGTCGGCTACTCCGCCGTCGCCCCGGCCAACGCCGCCCCCGAGACCACCGCGAGCGAGTCCAGCGCGGTCGAGGCCGGCCAGGCGCTGTACGAGCGCAGCTGCATCAGCTGCCACGGCAGCAACCTGCAGGGCGTCTCCGACCGCGGCCCCTCGCTCATCGGCGTCGGTGAGGCCTCGGTCTACTTCCAGGTGCACACCGGCCGCATGCCGCTGGTCCGCCAGGAGGCCGACGCCGCCCGCAAGCCCCCGGTGTTCAACGACGCCGAGATCGAGCAGCTGATGGCCTACGTCCAGGCCAACGGCGGCGGCCCGACCCTCCCGTCGGGCGACCTCCGTGAGGGCGACGTCGCCGAGGGCGGCGAGCTCTTCCGGCTCAACTGCGCCTCCTGCCACAACTTCGTCGGCGCGGGCGGTGCGTTGTCCTCGGGCAAGGCCGCCCCCAGCCTGGGCGACGCGAACGACCTCGAGATCTACACGGCGATGCTGTCGGGCCCGGAGAACATGCCGGTGTTCGGGGACAACCAGCTGACCCCCGAGGAGAAGCGTTCGATCATCAACTACGTCCAGACCCTGAACGAGCAGGCCGACCCCGGTGGCGCCGGCATCGGCCGCGCCGGGCCGGTCTCCGAGGGCCTGGTCATCTGGGTCGTCGGCATCGGCGCCCTGCTGTTCGGCATCTTCTGGATGGGAACCAAGGCGTGAGCGCGCGAGACAAGGCCGGTTCTGCACCGGAGTCCGACGCCGGACCGCTGCACGGCGGACCGGACGACGACTACACCCCCGAACAGCTGGCGGGGATGGACAAGGAAGCCCTCAACCGCCTGGGCGCCCGCTACGACGGTGTCGAGGTCCTGCACGTCGACCCGCCGCCGGCGCCGGGCTCGGGCCTGGAGAAGCAGGCCGAGCGTCAGGTCTCCCTGGCCTTCGGCCTCGCCGGTCTCTTCGCCCTCGCCTTCGCCGTCGTCTACTTCGGCTCCGACTGGTTCCTGCCCGACTGGCAGTGGACGTCGGACGCCAGCGGCTGGAGCGTCTTCTACACCCCGCTGCTGGGCCTGACGATGGGCGGCGCCCTCGCCTTCATCGGCGTGGGTCTGGTGCTCTTCGTCAAGAAGCTGCTCCCCCACGAGACCGCCGTGCAGGACAAGCACGACGGCTCGCAGTTCGACCGCACCACCACCGCCGCGACCCTGATGGGCGGGCTGGACAAGACCGGCTTCCCCCGTCGCAAGATGATCGGCCGCAGCCTCGGCTTCGCCGGCGGCGCGCTGGGCCTCATGCTCATCGCCCCGCTCGGTGGCCTCATCAAGAACCCCAACAAGGGGAACCCGCTGGGCACCACGCCGTGGGCCGAGGGCATCCGCCTGGTCCGCGACGACGGCAGCCCCATCCGCCCCGGCGACCAGGAGCCCGGCTCGCTGGAGACGGTGTTCCCGGCCGTCGAGGGCGGCAACCTGGCCGCGGACGCCGCGACCATGCTGATCCGCCTGCGTCCCGAGCAGATGGCCGTCCTGGAGCCCCGCGAGGGTCAGGCCGACTTCGGCTACGGCGACTACGTGGCCTACTCCAAGATCTGCACGCACGCCGGCTGCCCGGTGTCGCTGTACGAGCAGGAGACCAGCCGGATCCTCTGCCCGTGCCACCAGTCGCAGTTCGACGTGATCCAGGGTGCCAAGCCGGTCTTCGGTCCGGCGTCCCGCTCGCTGCCGGAACTGCCGATTACGCTGGATGACGAGGGGTACTTCGTCGCGCGCAGCGACTACATTGAGGCCGTGGGACCCACCTACTGGAACCGAGAGCGGATCTGATGGCTACGACTGCGGTCTCGCCGGGGCAACCGGCCACGAAGATCGGCAAGGCAGCGACCGAGATCGACGAGCGCCTGATCGTCGCCGGTCCGCTGCGCCGCACGCTGAACAAGGTCTTCCCGGACCACTGGTCGTTCCTGCTCGGGGAGATCGCCCTCTACTCGTTCGTCATCCTGCTGCTCTCGGGCACCTACCTGACGTTCTTCTACGACCCCTCGCTGTCCGAGGTGGCCTACGACGGCAGCTACGCCCCGCTCCGCGGCGTGGAGATGTCCCGGGCCTACGAGTCCTCGCTGCACATCAGCTTCGACGTCCGCGGCGGTCTGTTCATCCGGCAGATCCACCACTGGGCAGCGCTGCTGTTCGTCGCCTCGATCGTCGTGCACCTGATGCGCATCTTCTTCACCGGTGCGTTCCGCAAGCCCCGCGAGACCAACTGGGGCATCGGCGTGGTGCTGCTGGTGCTGGCCCTGCTCATGGGCGTCACCGGCTACACCCTCCCCGACGACCTGCTCTCGGGCACGGGCCTGCGCATCATCTCGGCGATCATCCTGTCCATCCCGGTCATCGGGACCTGGGCGCACTGGGCGGTCTTCGACGGCGACTTCGTCGGTGACGTGATCATCGGGCGCTTCTACATCGCGCACGTGCTGATCATCCCGGCGATCGTGCTGGCCCTCATCGCGGTCCACCTGCTGCTGCTGATCAAGCAGAAGCACACCCAGTTCCCCGGGCCGGGCCGCACCGAGCACAACGTGGTCGGCAACCGGCTCTTCCCCGCCTTCGCGGGCAAGGCCACGGCGCTGTTCTTCATCGTCTTCGGTCTGGTCGCGGCCCTCGCCGGCCTCGTGCAGATCAACCCGTTCTGGCTGTGGGGCCCCTACAACCCCGCCCAGGTGTCCGCCGGCTCCCAGCCGGACTGGTACATCGGCTTCCTCGACGGGTCGACGCGCCTGTTCCCGGCCTGGGACATCAACCTCCCCGGCGACTACACGATCCCGGCGCTCTTCTGGCCCACGGTCGTCGTCGCCGGCGCGATGTTCACGGTGCTCGCGCTGTACCCCCAGCTCGAGCGCAAGCTGACCAAGGACACCGCCTCGCACCACCTGCTCCAGCGTCCTCGCGACGTCCCGGTGCGCACGTCGGTGGGCGTCATGGCGCTGACCTTCTACGCCGTGCTGTGGATGTCCGGTGGCAACGACCTGATCGCCGACAAGTTCGACATCAGCCTCAACGCCATGACCTGGGTCGGCCGCATCGGCGTGGTGATCCTGCCGCCCATCGCCTACATGGTCAGCTACCGCATCTGCCTGGGCCTGCAGCGGCACGACCGCGAGGTGCTCGAGCACGGCATCGAGACCGGCGTCATCCGTCGCCTGCCCTCCGGCGAGTTCATCGAGGTCCACCAGCCCCTGGGCCCGGTGGACGAGCACGGCCACGGCCAGCTGACCTACGGCGGCGCCCCCGTGCCCAAGCGGATGAACCAGGTCGGCGGCGCCCGGCGGGCCGTCAAGGGCTTCTTCAAGCCGATCGAGCAGCCCAGCCAGGTGCAGCTCGAGGCGCAGCAGGAGCAGCGTGGCCTGGAGGCAGCCGAGGACGACCGCAGGGTCGGCTCGGGTCGCCCCTCCGATGGTGGTCGACCGCAGGACCCGCGCGACTGATCCACCCGCACCACACGAAGGGCCCCGACGGCATCGTCCGTCGGGGCCCTTCGTGCGTCCAGCCCCAGACAGTGCGGCGAGCCGCTCCCCCGGCCGCGCCCCCCGGGGGCCCGTCGGCCGACCCCGTCCCCGCGGGCGTGAGCCGGCTGCACGACCCAGTCGATGACCCACCGGGGCTCGACCGAGGCCGGGCTCTGGGTCTCCAGCTGGCTCGGTCACGACCAGGAGACCCGAACAGGGCGCCTGAGCGGGCGCGACGGCGCAACCGGTGCTCGAGCCACCTCCCCCGGTCACGGCGAGCCAGGAGACGCGTCGGCACGACCGCCTGAGGACGCCGACCGGCGGCGGTCAGCTGGAGCTCCCCGTCCTCGGGGATGCCCAGCAAGGCTCGAACGGAGCGCCTCCGGGCCTGACGCACGGGCAGCGCCGCTGTGGAGGCAACCGGGGGCGCGGATCCCAGAGGCAGCCACGGTCGTCGTCCAGGCCCGACCCGTGTGAGGCTCCCGTGGGTCGACCCAGGAGACCCGGACGTGGCGCCTGCGTGGGTCTCGTGGGCACGCCCGGTACCCACGCATCCCCGTCGTGGCCGGCCCGATGGGATGCCCTCCCAGCGGGCCCTCGTCACGTGGACGTACCCGACATGGCCGGAGAGGACCGGGAGAGGCCCAGGAACACCACAGGGCCCCTCCCGCGCTGGCGGGAGGGGCCCTGGGGACCGAGCAGGTGGGATTAGGTCGTGGCGTTCTGACCCGTGTAGTACTCGAAGAGCAGCCCGCCGATGGTGATCAGCAGCGCGGCAGCAGCCAGCAGGATCAGCCAGACGTAGAAGAACGCCAGGGCCAGACCCATGAGAGCGGCCGAGAGGGCCAGGCCGAAGGGCCAGTAGCTGCCCGGGGAGAAGAAGCCCAGCTCGCCGGCGCCGTCGGCGATCTCGGCGTCCTTGCGGTCCTCGGGGCGAGCGTCGATGCGGCGGGCGACGAACCAGAAGAACCCGCCGATGAGGCCCATCAGACCGGCCGAGAGAGCCAGTGCGGTGGTGCCGATCGGCTCCCGCGACCAGATCCCGTAGACCACGGCGGCCACGATGCAGAACGCCGCGATGACGTTGAAGATGAGCGCTTCGACCTTCACGGCCGGACCTCCTGCTGCTGGGTCGTCGTCACGTCAGTTGCTGCCTGCCGCGTCCAGCTGCTGGGACTCCGTCAGCTGGTCGAAGGGCTCGGTCGTGGTGGCGGCACCGGGCTGGCCGATGCTCTCCAGCGCGTCGTAGGTGGACAGGCCGTCCTCGCGGGCAGCGAGGTAGGCGTCGTAGTCCTCACCGGAGACGGCGCGGACCTCGAAGTTCATGTTCGCGTGGTAGGTCCCGCAGAGCTCGGCACAGCGGCCCACGAAGGCCCCCTCCTCGCGGACGGTCACCTCGAACACGTTGTCGCGGCCGTTCTCGTTGCCCGGGATCACGTCGAGCTTGAAGAGGAACTCCGGCACCCAGAAGGAGTGGATGACGTCGGCCGAGGCGACCTCGAAGCGGATCGTCTGGTCGGTGGGGACCACGAGGATCGGGATCTCGGTGCTGGAGCCGACGGTGCTGACCGGCGTCCCCCGTTGGACTCGGTGGTCTCCGGGTAGACGAACTGCCAGTTCCACTTGAACGCGTTCACCGCGATCGTCACGTCGGGGTTGTCGCTGCGCTCCTGGACCCGGTTCTGCACGACCACGGTGTAGAAGAACAGCACCGCGATGATGACGAACGGGATGATCGTGTAGACGATCTCCAGCGGCAGGTTGTAGGCGGTCTGCTTGGGCAGTTCCTCACCGCGCTTGCGGTGCCGGACGACCGACCAGAAGATCAGCGCCCACACGGCGATGCCGACGACGAGCGCGGCGATGACCGAACCGGTCCACAGCTGACGCATGTCCTGGGCCTGGTCGGTGATGCCCTCGGGCCAGCCGAACCGCCAGAACTCGTTGTTCAGGTCGCACCCGGTGAGGGTGAGCAGCGCCAGGACGCCGAGCGCGGCTCCCCGCGCGAGCTTGCTCTGTCGAGCCACTGCCCGCTGCCTCCTTGTTCCTCCACCGGGCGTGCGCCCGGCGGTCCGGCACGTGGTGGCCCCTCGGTGTCCCGACAGGTCCGTCCCACTCCGATCACAGTCTGGGGCGAGCGTAGCCGAGTGCCCTCGCGCGGCGAGCCCTGGTCGGAGGGCGGGTGGCCGGGGTGTCGAGAACCACCCGACCGACCACCTCGCGACCGGTCGGGGCGGCCCGGTCACAGGACGGTGACGGTTACAGTCGGGGGCGTGCTCCCCCGGTTGTTGACCCCCAGGTGGGTGCTGCTGCACCTGCTGGTGGCCGCGCTCTTCGTGGCCACCTTCTTCCTCGGCTACTGGCAGCTCAGCAAGGCCGAGAACGGCGGCGGCGCCGTGAACTGGAGCTACGCCCTGCAGTGGCCGCTCTACGGCTTCATGGGCCTGTGGTTCTACTCGAAGATGGTCCGGGACGAGCTGGCCCGTGACCCCGACGCCGACGAGCCGGGCAACGAGGTCGTGCTCTACCAGCGACCCCGCATCGACACCACCGGCGACCCGGAGATGGCGGCCTACAACGCCTACCTCGCCGAGCTGAACGAGCGCGCCCTGCGAGGTCGAAGTGGCAGCTGAGACGTCGTCTCCGCGGTCCCCCCGGCGGGACGAGGCAAAGATCCCCGGCGCCCTCAAGCGGTACCAGGTCATGGCCTACGTCGTCGGCGTGATGCTGCTGGTCCTCGTGGTGATCGCCATCCCGCTGCGCTACGGCTTCGGCATCCCCGAGGTGTCGATGGTCGTGTCCCCGATCCACGGCTTCCTCTTCATCGTCTACCTGGTCGCCGCGTTCGACCTGGCGCTGCGGGCCCGGTTCACCGCCAAGGGCACGCTGCTCGTGCTGCTGGCCGGAGTCGTCCCCCTGCTGTCCTTCTGGGCCGAGCGCCGGGTCACCGCCCGCGTCCGCGCCGGACAGCCCATCTGACCCGCGCCCCCTGCGAGGGGCGCCCCGCCGACCACCCGGAGACCTGCGCCTGATGTGCGGCCTGCTCGCCTACCTGTCCACCGACGCCGAACGGGTCACCGAGTCCACCGTGGGCGGGGTGCGGCACGCGCTGCACTGCCTGCACCACCGCGGACCCGACGACACCGCCGTCTGGGACGACGGGAACGCCGTCCTCGGCTTCAACCGGCTGTCGATCATCGACGTGGACGGCAGCCCCCAGCCCCTCCCCTACGCCGGCGGTCGCTACCGGATCCTGTTCAACGGGGAGATCTACAACTACCTGGAGCTGCGCGAGGAGCTGGCCGCGCTGGGTGCGGAGTTCGCCACGCAGGGCGACACCGAGGCCATCGTCGCCGGGTTCCACCACTGGGGCCCCGACGTCGTCTCCCGGCTGCGGGGCATGTTCGCCTTCGTCATCTGGGACACCGAGACGCGCACGGCCTTCGGCGCCCGGGACCCCTTCGGCATCAAGCCGCTGTTCACCGCCCGGCTGGCCGACGGCGGCCTGGTCTTCAGCAGCGAGAAGAAGGCCGTGCTCGAGCTGCTCGGCGGCTCCGAGGGCGCCGGCGGCGTGGACCCGGCGTCCCTGCAGCACTACCTGACCCTGCAGTACGTCCCCGAGCCCGCGACGCTGCACCGCGGCATCCGACGGATCGAGAGCGGGACGCGGTTCACCGTCGTCGGCGGCGAGCTGGCCACCGAGCGGTACTTCCACCCCGCCTTCACCCCCCGGCCGGTGCCGGCGGGTGGCGAGCAGGACCTCTACGACCGGATCGCCGCCACCCTCGACGAGTCCGTCGCAAAGCACATGCGGGCCGACGTCACCGTCGGGTCGTTCCTGTCCAGTGGCATCGACTCGACGGCCATCGCCGCGCTGGCACACCGGTACAACCCGGACCTGATGACGTTCACCGTCGGCTTCGAGCGGGAGGCCACCTCCGAGGTCGACATCGCCGCGGAGTCCGCAGCCCACCTGGGCGTCGCGCACGTGCCGGTCGTCATCACCGCCGAGCAGTTCGCCGCAGCGATCCCCGAGGTGGTCTGGTACCTCGACGACCCGGTCGCCGACCCCGCGCTCGTGCCGCTGTACTTCGTGGCCCGGGAGGCCCGCAAGCACGTCAAGGTGGTCCTGTCCGGCGAGGGGGCCGACGAGCTGTTCGGCGGGTACACGATCTACCGCGAGCCGCTGAGCCTGGCCTGGGCCGAGCGGGTGCCCCGGGTGGGCAAGCGGGCGATGGCCGCACTGTCGGGCCGACTGCCCGAGGGCATGCGGGGCAAGGACCTGCTCCGTCGCGCGTCGATCCCGCTCGAGGAGCGGTACTACGGCAACGCCCGCAACTTCTCCGGCGCCGAGCTGGCCCGCGTGCTGCGCGGTCACGACGCCGACGTCTCGCACGTCCAGGTGACCGAGGACCTCTACCGCCAGGCGCGGGAGGCCGGGTACGACGACGTGACCGCCATGCAGTACGTGGACCTCTTCACCTGGCTGCGCGGGGACATCCTGGTCAAGGCCGACAAGATCACCATGGCCAACAGCCTCGAGCTGAGGGTCCCGTTCCTGGACACCGAGGTGTTCGACCTGGCCCGGACCATCCCGCTGGACCAGCGGGTGCCCCGGGGGTCCGACGCCACCAAGTACGCACTGCGCCGGGCGATGGAGCAGATCGTGCCGCCGGCGATCCTGCACCGCCGCAAGCTCGGGTTCCCGGTGCCGACGGCGGAGTTCCTCGCCGGCCCGCTGCACGAGTGGGCGCACCAGATCGTGGCCGAGAGCCAGACCGACCAGTGGCTGGACCGGGCCCGCGTCGCCGAGCTGCTCACCTCGCTGCGCACCGCCGAGGTGCCCAGCAAGCGGACGGCGCGTCAGCTGTGGGAGGTGCTGGTCTTCATGGTCTGGCACGGGATCTTCGTGGAGGAGCGGATCGTCGTCGACGTCCCGGAGACCGTGTACCCCGTCCGGCTCTGACACGCGACGAGGCCCGGCCCCCCGGGGGGGACCGGGCCTCGTGACGTCAGTGCTGGGACGGCCCCTCCGCAGGGTCCCGCGGCGTGCGGAGCACGTCGTGGGGGGCGGAGGGGTCCTTCCTCAGGAGAACGAGTCCCCGCAGGCGCAGGAGCTGCCGGCGTTGGGGTTGTCGATCGTGAAGCCCTGCTTCTCGATGGTGTCGACGAAGTCGATCGTCGCGCCGCCGAGGTAGGGGCCGCTCATGCGGTCGACGATGACCTCGACGCCACCGAACTCGTGGGTCTGGTCGCCGTCCAGGTAGCGCTCGTCGAAGAAGAGCTGGTACCGCAGACCGGAGCAACCACCCGGCTGCACGGCGATGCGCAGGCGCAGGTCGTCCCGGCCCTCCTGGTCCAGCAGGGCCTTGACCTTGCCGGCTGCGGTGTCGCTGAGGCTGACGCCCGTGGCGCCGGGGGTACCAGCGTCCAGGGTCGTGGTGTCCTGCACGGTCATGTTCTGTCCTCCCACATCGAGGTGCTGGTGCACCGGTGTCGCACCAGACGCTCCCGGTACGACCAACACCGCCGTGGCGGAGCTGCTTCCCACTGTAGGCGTCCAGAGGTCGGTTCCGGTGTCGGTCGGGTCGACGAGCTGGCCCGGAGGGCCGATCCGGCCCCGTAGACTCCCACCCGTGAAGCTCCGCCTGCCCGGCCGCCGCCGCGACGACGAGTCGACGCCGGACGCCACCACCGACCTGACCGCCCAGCAGCTGACCGCGGTCGGCAAGGGCCGGCCCACGCCGCGCCGCAGTGCGGCCCAGGGGCGCCGTCCCGGCCCGCCGCCCCCGCCGCCGACCACGCGGAAGGAGGCCTACAAGCGCCAACGCGAGCAGAACGCGGCCAACCGCGGGTCCGCCCGCGAGGCCGCCGCTCGTGGCGACGAGAGCGCGCTGCCGGTCCGTGACCGCGGCCCGGAGAAGCGCCTGGTCCGGGATCTGGTGGACGCCCGCCGCAACGCCGGCAGCCTCTTCCTCATCGTCGCGGCGCTGGTGCTGGTGGGCTACTTCATCCCCAACACCGCCGTGCAGAGCTACACCGTCTACATCTGGTTCGCGTTCTTCCTGCTGATCATCGCGGACTCCGTCGTCCTGGGACGCAAGATCAAGAAGAAGCTGGCCGAGCGGTTCCCGGCCGTCACCAAGACCAAGGGCCTCATCTGGTACGGCATCAGCCGCGCCACGATGGTCCGCCGCTGGCGCTTCCCCAAGCCCCAGGTGCAGCTCGGCGCCGAGGTCTAACGTCGGGCGTCGTGGACACACGTCGCCTGGGCCGTTCCGGCCTGAACATCACCGAACTCGCGTACGGCAACTGGCTCACCCACGGCAGCCAGGTCGAGGAGGACGCGGCGCACGCCTGCGTGCACGCCGCCCTCGACGCCGGGATCACCACCTTCGACACCGCCGACGTCTACGCCGGCACCAAGGCCGAGTCCGTGCTCGGTCGCGCGCTGAAGGGCCAGCGCCGGGAGGGCCTGGAGGTCTTCACCAAGGTCTACTGGCCCACGGGCCCCGGGGCCAACGACCGCGGGCTCTCCCGCAAGCACGTCATCGAGAGCTGCCACGCCTCGCTCGAGCGACTGCAGACCGACCACATCGACCTCTACCAGGCCCACCGGTACGACGCCACGGTGCCGCTGGAGGAGACGATGACCGCCTTCGCCGACCTGGTCCGGGCCGGCAAGGTGCTCTACGTCGGGGTCTCGGAGTGGCGGGCCGAGGAGATCGCGGCCGGTGCTGCGCTCGCCCGTGACCTCGGCATCCAGCTGATCAGCAACCAGCCGCAGTACTCGATGCTGTGGCGGGTCATCGAGAGCGAGGTCGTGCCGACGTCGGAGCAGGAGGGGCTGTCCCAGATCGTCTGGTCGCCCCTGGCCCAGGGCGTGCTCACCGGCAAGTACCAGCCCGGCCAGGCCCCGCCGGCCGACAGCCGCGGGGGCCACCCCACGGCGGGCGGGTCGATGAAGCAGTACCTGACCGACGACGTGCTCACCCGGGTCCAGCAGCTGCGCCCGATCGCCGAGGAGCTCGACCTCACGATGGCCCAGCTCGCGCTGGCCTGGGTGCTGCAGAACGGCAACGTGGCCGCAGCCATCATCGGGGCCACCCGACCCGAGCAGGTGCACGACAACGTCAAGGCCGCCGGGGTGCAGATCCCCGCCGAGCTGATGACCCGCATCGACGACGCGCTGGGCGACGTCGTCGAGCGCGACCCGGGCAAGACGAGCCGGGGCTGACCGGGTCGGGGGCGCCCGCGGGCGCCCCCGACCTCAGCTCGCGGCCAGGCCCATCGGGCCGTAGACGACCTCGTCGTCCTCCAGCAGGCTCGCGGTGGCGACACCGCGCTCCAGCAGCTCCCGCCAGTGCTCCCCCAGCCAGGACTCCGCCTCGGACTGCGCGTCCTCGGCGGGCACCACCACGCCCACCTCGGCGGGGTCGAGGGTCTCTCCTGCCGGGTCGAACAGGCGCCAGGTCCAGATCGACGGTGAGGTCATGGCCGCACCCTAGGTGGGGTGCAGCACGCCGCGCGCGTCCTGGGGTTCAGCCTCCGCCCCCCGGGGCATGGGACGCCTTCGATCTGTTGTCCACGCGTACCCGGGAGCACCCATGAGCACGTCCCCCGTGGCCGACGGCGCACACCGCGCCGACGTGCCGCTCGACCCCGCAAAGGCCTCGACCGGCCAACTGGTGGGTGAGCTCCCCGAGCTGGTGACCCGTCTCGTCCGCGACGAGGTCCGGCTGGCCCAGGCCGAGGTCAAGGGCAAGGCCAAGAAGCTCGGCCTCGGCGTCGGACTCTTCGGCGGTGCCGGAGTGCTCGCCCTGCTCGGCCTCAACGCCCTGATCACCGCCGGCATCCTCGGCCTGGCGAACGTCATCCCCGGGTGGCTGGCCGGGATCCTCGTGGCCGTCGTGCTGTTCCTGATCGCCGCCGTCCTCGGCCTGATCGGCAAGAAGGACGTCTCGCAGGCCGCGCCCCCGCTGCCCACCGAGACGATCGAGAGCCTCAAGGCCGACGTGGCCACCGTGAAGGAGAGCGCAGCCCGATGACCGGACCCACCGCCACCCCGCACGACGGCTCCGCACTCGACCCGTCGGACCCGGACGAGATCAGGGCTGACATCGAGGCGACCCGGGAGCAGCTCGCGGCGACCGTGGACGAGCTCAGCCACCGGCTCGACGTCCCCTCACGCGCCAAGGAGTCCGCCTTCCAGGCCCGGGACACCGCCGTGGAGACCTACCGCGAGAACCCGCCGGTCGTCATCGGCGTGGCGGTCGCCCTGGTGGCCTCGATCGTCGGGATCGTCGTCTGGCGTTCCCGGCGCTGAGCCACCCCGCCCACCCCGCACGCCCCACACCCCACACCCCAGGAGACACGACGCCATGGTCGACACCCGACGGCCCGACAGCGCCGTGGACCGCATCCGCGAGCGGGTGGCGGAGAAGGCCGCCCGGCGGGCCGCCGCGGCCGCCCGGGAGTCCGGTGAGGACTCCCCCGCCCGACCCGGCGGCGACTCGCCGTCGTCCCGGCCCGGGCCGGCGGCGGAGGACGCCCGTCTGCCCGGTGTGGGCGCCGAGAAGCCGACCGACATCCCGGCCCGGGGGTGGAAACAGATCCTGAAGCGGGCGTGGGCGGAGAACAAGGCCGACAACATGCCGATCATCGGCGGCGGCGTGGCCTTCTTCGGCTTCCTGGCGATCTTCCCGACGCTGATCGCCGCCATCTCGCTCTACGGCCTGGTGGCCTCGCCTGCCACGGTGCAGGAGCAGGTGGACGGTCTCCGGGGCACGGTGCCGCAAGAGGTCCTCACGATCATCAACGACCAGCTGAGCTCGGTGGCCGAAGCCGGCACCGGGGCGCTGTCGGTGAGCCTGGTGATCTCGATCCTGGCCGCGCTGTTCTCGGCGTCGGGTGGGGTGAACAACCTGATCACCGCGGTGAACCTGGCCTACGACGAGGTGGAGACGCGCAACGCGATCAAGCTGCGCGCCCTGGCCCTGCTGCTCACCTTCGGCGCCATCGTCTTCGTGCTGCTGACGCTGACCCTGGTCGCCGTCACCCCGATCGTGCTGGACGCGCTGCCGCTGGGCATCGTGGGCACGGTCCTGGCGCAGGTCCTGCGGTGGGTGCTGCTGCTCGGGCTGATGGCCGGCGCGCTGTCGATCCTGTACCGCGTGGCCCCCGACCGCGACGCCCCGAAGTTCCGGTGGGTGAGCCTCGGCTCCGGGGTCGTCACCGTGGCCTGGGTGGTCGTCTCGATCGCGTTCAGCTTCTACGTGAGCAACTTCGGCTCGTACTCGGCCACGTACGGGGCGATCGCCGGGGTCGTCGTGCTGATGCTGTGGCTGCAGCTGACCTGCTTCCTGGTGCTGCTGGGCGCAGAGATCAACGCCGAGGCCGAGCACCAGACGGCGCAGGACACGACCAAGGGCGACGAGCTGCCGATGGGCGACCGCCGCGCCACCGTGGCCGACGAGCTGCCCGACCCCGCCGTCCCCACGAAGGAGTCGGCGCGGAGCGCCTGATCAGCGCACGTGGGACGGCACGAACGGGGGCTTGACCACCTCGACCGGTGAGGTCCGCCCGCGGACGTCGACGGCCAGCTCCAGGCCGGGCGTCGGCTCGGCTGCCGTGTCCAGGAGCGCGAGGGCGATGCCGGCCCGCAGGGTCGGGGAGAACGTGCCGCTGGTGACCTCCCCGACCCGAGCGCCGTCAGCGTCCAGGACGGCCATGCCCGGGCGGGGGATCCCCCGGCCGGGGGCCCGCAGTCCCCAGAGCTGGCGGACCGGCCCAGCGGTGCGCTCTGCCGTGAGCGCCTCGCGGCCCCAGAACGCGTCCTTCTTCCAGCCGACCGCCCAACCGGCCCGGGCCTGCACCGGCGAGATGTCCACCGAGAGCTCGTGGCCGTGCAGCGAGTAGCCCATCTCGGTGCGCAGCGTGTCCCGGGAGCCCAGCCCGCAGGGCCGGATCTGCTCGGGCTCCCCGGCGGCCAGCAGCGCGTCCCAGAGCGCGCCGGCCCGCTCGGCGGCGACCAGCAGCTCGTAGCCGTGCTCGCCGGTGTAGCCGGTCCTGCAGACGGTGACCTCGTCGCCGTCGCGGCCCGGGGTGTCGGCGAAGGCCATGTAGTCCAGCTCGCCCGGGAGCCCGACGGCCGCGAGCACCTCGGCCGAGCGTGGGCCCTGCAGCGCGAGGACCGCGACCTCGGTGTGCCGGTCGGTGACGGTCACCCCGGCGGGGGCCGCGGCGGCCAGCCGCGCGAGCACCTCCGCGGCGTTGGCGGCGTTGGGCACCAGCAGGACGTCGTCGGGACCGTGCAGGTAGACGATCAGGTCGTCGACGACGCCACCGGCGTGCTCCTCGCCGTCCGGGCGGCAGCACAGCGTGTACTGCGCCTGACCGGGGCCGATGCGGGACAGGTCGTTGGTGAGGCAGGAGTCGACGAACGCCGCGGCACCGGGTCCCCGGACGGTGCCGGTGCCCAGGTGCGAGACGTCGAACAGGCCCACGCCCTCGCGCACCGCGGTGTGCTCGCTGATCACCCCGCCGCCGGCGTACTCGATCGGCATCGACCAGCCCCCGAAGTCGGCGAGCTTCGCGCCGGCCGCGAGGTGCCGGTCGTGCAGCGGGGAGGTGAGGGGGCTCATGCCCCGACCGTATCGCCGAGGTCGCCGACCACCGGTGTCCTCGTAAGCTGCCCTGGTGCCGCCGACGATCTCTGCCACCGACCGCCCCCTTGAGAAGCTCTCCGCCGACGCCGTCGTCGTGGGGGTCGGCAAGGGCCCCGACGGGCTGCTGACCACCCCCGGTGCCGACGCCGTCGACCGGCTCCTGGGCGGCAAGCTGCTCGCCGCCCTCGCCGACCTCGGCGCCCGGGGCGGTGAGGACGAGGTCACCCGGCTGCCCACCTTCGGTCAGGGACCCTTCCCGGTGGTCGCCGTCGCCGGTCTCGGTGCCCCGCAGGCCGACGGCGGGTACCCGGCCGAAGCCGTCCGCCGTGCCTCCGGTGCTGCCAGCCGGGCGCTGGTCGGCCGGGCCTCGGTCGTCAGCCTGCTCGCCGCCGTCGGCGGCCCCCCGGACGCCGAGCGGCTGCACGCCGTCGGTGAGGGCGCGCTGCTGGGCGCCTACGAGTTCACGACCTACAAGAACCTGCCCGCCGACCGCCCCACCCCGCCCTCCTCGGTGGAGCTCGTCGTCCCGGACGCCGGCGCCGCCAAGGCCGCCTTGGCCCGGGTGCGCGCCGTCGCCGACGCCGTCGCGCTGACCCGTGACCTGGTCAACACCCCGCCCAACGACCTGTACCCCGCCGAGCTCGCCGCCCGCGGTGCCGCCGCCGGCAAGAAGGCCGGCCTGTCGGTCGAGATCCTGGACGAGGCCGCACTGACCGCCGGTGGCTACGGCGGGATCCTCGCCGTAGGCGGCGGGTCGACCCGCGGTCCCCGCCTGCTGCGGCTGACCTACAAGGGCCGCCGGGCCAGCACGTCGGTCGCGCTGGTCGGCAAGGGCATCACCTTCGACAGCGGCGGCATCTCGATCAAGCCCGCCGCCAAGATGGAGGACATGAAGAGCGACATGGCGGGTGCGGCCGCCGTGATCGCCACCGTCTGCCTCGTCGCCGAGCTGGGCCTGGCCGTCGACGTCACCGCCACCGTGCCGATCGCGGAGAACCTGCCCTCGGGCTCGGCCTACCGGCCTGCCGACGTGGTCACCTTCCGCAACGGCAAGAAGGCCGAGATCACCAACACCGACGCCGAGGGTCGCGTCGTCCTGGCCGACGCCATCGCCCGTGCGGCGGAGGACTCCCCCGACTTCCTGCTGGAGACCTCCACCCTCACCGGCGCCCAGACCGTGGCGCTGGGTGCCCGCACGTCCGGCGTGATGGGCAGCGACGACCTCCGCGATGCCGTCGTCGCGGCGAGCGTCCGCTCCGGTGAGCCCATGTGGGCCATGCCCCTGCCGCCCGAGCTGCGCCGCGGGCTGGACTCCCCGACCGCGGACTTCGTGAACGCCAACGCCGACCGCCTCGGCGGCATGCTCGTGGCCGGGCACTTCCTGTCCGAGTTCGTCCCGGCCGGCCTGCCCTGGGCGCACATCGACGTCGCCGGACCGGCCTACAACACCGGCTCGCCCTGGGGCTACACCACCAAGGGCGGCACCGGCGTCCCGGTGCGCACGTTGCTGGCGACCATCGAGGCGCTGATCGCCTGACCCCCGGCGGTGACCCTGCCCCCGGGCGGGGTCACCGCTTGTGGTCGCGGTTCCAGTCGCGCATCCGCTGCGGGTAACCGGTCACCTGGGCGTCGTACACCGGGACGGCGAGGTCCTTGCTCAGGCTGCGGGCCACGCCCGGGCCGTCGATCCGCCGCCGGGTCCACTCGCCGTCGGCCGCGACCAGCACGATCGTGGTCTCGGTGACCGCGGTGCGCGGCTCGACGAAGCCCTCCACGCCGCGCCGGGTGGCCACGAACTGCTCCAGGTGGGCGAGGTCGGCCTTCCCCGAGGCCCGGTCCAGCGTCCGGTTGCGGTCGCCCGTCGGGCCCTGCCCGCTCTGCGGTCGCCTGCCCCGCAGCCTGTCCATGAGACCCACCGACGTGCTCCTCCCACCCGGCGCCGACCCGGCTCGCACCGTCGTCGTCGCGGGTGCCGACACGGCACCCGGCCGGTCAACGGAGCAGGCCGATCGCCCGTTCCCCGCAGGTGGCAGGATGGGGCGAGCACAGGCCCGAAACCGGTCCGACGAGCACGACCTGCGCGTCGCCGACCGAGCCGCCCAGCACCGAGGAGACCCCGTGAGCGCACCCGACCAGACCGCCGACCTCGTCATCCTCGGTGGTGGATCGGGTGGGTACGCCGCCGCCCTGCGGGGCGCCGAGCTCGGCCTCTCCGTCGTCCTCGTCGAGAAGGACAAGGTGGGCGGCACCTGCCTGCACCGCGGCTGCATCCCCACCAAGGCCCTGCTGCACTCCGCCGAGGTCGCCGACAGCGCCCGCGAGGGCGAGCAGTTCGGCGTCAAGACCTCCCTCGCCGGCATCGACATGGACGGCGTCAACGCCTACAAGGCCGGCGTCACCGCCAAGCTCTACAAGGGCCTGCAGGGCCTCATCAAGAGCCGCAAGATCACCTACGTGGAGGGCGAGGGCAAGCTCGTCTCCCCCACCGCCGTGGCCGTCGGGGACACCACCTACGAGGGCAAGCACGTGCTGCTGGCCACCGGCTCCTACGCCCGCAGCCTGCCCGGCATCGAGATCGACGGCACGAAGGTCATCACCAGCGACCAGGCCCTCGAGCTCGAGCGGGTCCCCGCCTCGGTGATCATCCTGGGGGGCGGCGTCATCGGCTGCGAGTTCGCCAGCGTCTGGAAGTCCTTCGGCGCCGACGTGACCATCATCGAGGGCCTGCCGCACCTGGTGCCGCTGGAGGACGAGTCCTCCTCGAAGCTGCTGGAGCGCGCCTACCGCCGCCGCAAGATCGACTTCTCGCTGGGCAGCCGGGTCTCCAAGGTCGCCACCACCGAGAACGGCGTCAGCGTCGAGCTGGAGAACGGCAAGTCCTACGAGGCCGAGATCGTCCTGGTCGCCGTCGGCCGCGGCCCGGTCAGCCAGGGCCTGGGCTACGAGGAGGCCGGGGTCGCCATGGACCGCGGCTACGTCCTCGCCGACGAGTACTGCCAGACCAACGTGCCGACGATCTCCGCGGTCGGTGACCTCATCCCCACCCTGCAGCTGGCCCACGTCGGCTTCGGCGAGGGCATCCTCGTCGCCGAGCGTCTGGCCGGGCTCCCCGTCGTCCCGATCGACTACGCCGGTGTGCCCCGCGTGACCTACTCCGAGCCCGAGGTCGCCTCGGTCGGTCTCACCGAGGCCCAGGCCAAGGAGAAGTACGGCGAGGTCGAGGCGCTCACCTACGACCTGGGCGGCAACGGCAAGAGCCAGATCCTCAAGACCGCCGGCGCGGTCAAGCTCGTCCGCGCCAAGGACGGCCCCGTCGTCGGCGTGCACATGGTCGGCGCCCGGGTCGGTGAGCTCGTGGCCGAGGCCCAGCTCATCTACAACTGGGAGGCCCTGCCCGACGAGGTCGCCTCCCTCATCCACCCGCACCCCACGCAGAGCGAGGCCATGGGCGAGGCGCACATGGCCCTCGCCGGCAAGCCGCTGCACTCGCACAGCTGACCCTGCCCCACCCCACCCCTGACCTGAGGAGAACTGCACTCGATGCCGACGTCCGTCACCATGCCCGCCCTGGGCGAGAGCGTCACCGAGGGCACCGTCACCCGCTGGCTCAAGCAGGAGGGTGACACCGTCGAGGTCGACGAGCCCCTCCTCGAGGTCTCCACCGACAAGGTCGACACCGAGATCCCGTCGCCCGCCGCCGGTGTGCTGACCAAGATCGTCGTCGCCGAGGACGAGACCGTCGAGGTCGGCGCCGAGCTCGCGGTGATCGGTGGCGAGGACGGCGGCTCGCCCGCTGCGGACGAGCCGGCGACCGAGGAGCCGGCTGCCGAGGCCCCGGCCGAGGAGCCCGCCGCCGAGCCCGAGCCGGCACCGGCCGCACCGGCTGCTGCCTCCGGTGGCGACTCCGGAGGGTCCGGTGAGGGCACCCCGGTGACCATGCCGGCCCTGGGCGAGAGCGTCACCGAGGGCACCGTCACCCGCTGGCTGAAGGCCGAGGGCGACACCGTCGAGCTCGACGAGCCCCTCCTCGAGGTCTCCACCGACAAGGTCGACACCGAGATCCCCTCGCCCGCCGCCGGCGTGCTGACGAAGATCCTGGTCGCCGAGGACGAGACCGTCGACGTCGGCGCCGACCTGGCGATCATCGGCGGGTCGGGTGGGTCGGGTGGGTCGTCGGAGTCCGCCCCGGCGGCCGAGCCCGAGAAGCCCGCCGCTCCCGAGCAGCCCTCGGCGACCGACGCCTCGGGCACCAACGACTACAGCGGTCCCCCGGCCTCGGCCGAGACCACCCAGGCCGAGCCGGAGCCCGAGCCGGCACCGGCGGCCAGCGCCCCCGCTGCCGTCTCCGCCCCGGCCGCGGCGCCGAAGCAGGCTCCGGCCCCCTCCGGTGACGGCGGCGGTGCGTACGTCACGCCGCTGGTCCGGCGACTGGCTGCCGAGAACGGCGTGGACCTGTCCACCCTGACCGGCACCGGCGTCGGTGGGCGGATCCGCAAGCAGGACGTGCTCGCCGCGGCCGAGAAGCCCGCGCCCGTCGAGACCCCCGCTGCCCCGGCCGCGGCGGCCCCGGCGGCGGCCGCCAAGCCCGCCGCCGGTGGGAGCCCGGCTCCCGCTGCGTCCGCCCTGCGCGGTCGCACGGAGAAGCTGTCGCGTCTGCGGACCGTCATCGCCAAGCGGATGGTCGAGTCGCTGCAGGTCAGCGCCCAGCTGACCACCGTGGTCGAGGTCGACGTCACCCGGGTGGCCAAGCTCCGCGCCCAGGCCAAGGACGACTTCGCCGCCCGCGAGGGCGTCAAGCTGTCCTTCCTGCCGTTCTTCGCCAAGGCGGCCATCGAGGCCCTCAAGGCGCACCCGACGGTGAACTCCTCGCTGGACATGGAGGCCGGCACGGTCACCTACCACGACGCGGAGAACCTGGGCGTCGCGGTGGACACCGAGCGGGGTCTCCTCGTGCCGGTGATCGCCGACGCGGGTGACCTCAGCCTGGCCGGGATCGCCCGCAAGATCGCCGACCTGGCCGAGCGGACCCGGACGAACAAGATCACCCCGGACGAGCTGGGTGGCGGCACCTTCACGCTGACCAACACCGGCAGCCGGGGCGCCCTGTTCGACACCCCGATCATCAACCAGCCCCAGGTCGCCATCCTGGGCACCGGTTCGGTGGTCAAGCGCGCGGTCGTCGTGCAGGACGCCGACCTCGGCGAGGTCGTGGCCGTGCGGTCGATGGTCTACCTGGCCCTGTCCTACGACCACCGCATCGTCGACGGCGCCGACGCCGCCCGCTTCCTCACCACGGTGAAGGAGCGGCTGGAGGCCGGTCAGTTCCAGGGGGAGCTCGGCCTGAGCTGAGCCACCCCGCACCGCACACCTCGGGCCCCGGCAGTCGACTGCCGGGGCCCGAGGTGTCAGGTCGGGCGGCCGCGGGCACGAACGGGTCTCACCACCGTCCGGCCCGGTGCCGCGCCGCACGACCCCAGCCCCGTCCCCGCCCCGGAGGTCCTCCCCACCATGCAGATCGCGGTCACCGGTTCGTCCGGTCTGGTCGGTACCGAGCTCGTCCGCACCCTGCGCGCCGACGGGCACGACGTCCGACGGCTCGTCCGTCGCACCCCCCGCACGGCCGACGAGCACCGGTGGGACCCCTCCCACGGCCAGCTCGACGACGGTGTCCTCGCTGACGTCGACGCGGTGGTCAACCTCGCCGGAGTGGGCATCGGGGACAAGCGCTGGACCGACGACTACAAGCGCGAGGTCGTCACCAGCCGGGTCGACAGCACCCGCACCGTGAGCTCGGCGTTCGCCCAGGCCGCGGCAGCCGACCCCTCGCGCCCCCGTGTGCTGCTCTCGGCCTCGGCCGTCGGGTACTACGGGGACGGCGGCGACAAGGTGCTCGACGAGACCTCCCCGGCCGGGGGCGACTTCCTCGCCGACGTCTGCGTGCAGTGGGAGGCCGCCACCGAGCCCGCCGAGCAGGCCGGCATCCGGGTGGCCCACCTGCGCACCGGTCTCGTGCTGGGCAAGGGCGGGATGATGGCCAAGCTGAAGCCGCTGTTCGCACTCGGCGTGGGCGGCAAGCTCGGCTCGGGCGACCAGTGGTGGCCCTGGATCAGCCTGCGGGACGAGGTCGACGCGATCCGCTTCCTGCTCACCGCGGAGGCCGCAGGCCCGGTCAATCTGTCCGGTCCCGAGCCGGTCACCAACGCGGCCTTCACCGCGGCCCTGGGCAGGGTGCTCTCGCGGCCCACGCTCATCCCGGTCCCGGGCTTCGCACTGTCCCTGGTGCTCGGTGAGTTCGCCCAGGCCGGCGTCCTCGGCGGCCAGCGGGCACTCCCCCGCGTCCTCATGGACGCCGGCTACACGTTCACCCACGGGGACGTGGAGTCCGCGCTGCGCTGGGCCGTCGCCCAGTCCTGACCCCGGCGGCGTCACCCGGTGGCCACCGCGGTGTCGATGCGCCAGCCGTCCGGGGTGCGGGCCAGGGTGAGGGCCACCGCGGCCCCTCCCCGGGCAGCGACGTCCTGGTGCGCGCCGTCGGCACCCCGGAGCGCGTAGCCGGGCACCTCGTCCACCAGCTGCACCGTGGCCCCCGACCCGTCCGGCAGCACCTGGACGCCGGTCACCGCCAGCACCCGGGGTGAGAACGACTGCAGGTCCGCCCCCGACACCGTCAGCTCCTCCAGCCAGGCGGTGTCCTGGGCCCCCAGCGGGCTGTCAGCCGTGTAGACGCCGTCCAAGCGGTCCGCGGTCCCGTCCACCAGGGCGGTGGCCCGGCGCTGGTACAGCTGCTCGAGGACGGCCCGCCACCCCGCCTCGTCCGTCGGTGTCGCCGTGTCGTCGGCCGGCGCAGGGGTGGCTGTCGGCACGGGCCCCGGGGTGGGAGCGGGTGCGCTCGTGGTGGCCTGGTTCGCTGTCGGTGTCGGGGCCACCGCGGCCTGCTGCGCCGCCGGCACCGGGTCGGCCCGGCCGGTGCCTCCCCACTGCACCCCCAGCCAGACGGCACCCACCACCAGTGCCACCGCCCCCAGGGCGCCGCCCACGCGGCGGGTGACCGCGACCACCCGGGGTCCGTCCACCCGGTCGGCACCGGTCCGCCGCCACCGGGCCACCCGCCCCTCCCCCGCCGGGGCTGCGTGCGCCCGCTGGGGCCGCCGGACCTGGTGGGTCAGCTCCGTCCGGGAGACCTGCCCGGTGCGCGCCAGGTCGGCGTCGGGCACCCCGGTGCGGGGCATGGCGATCCGTTCGGGTCTGCAGGCGTGCCGCAGGTCCAACGCGAACGCGGCTGCCGTTCCCCGCAGGTGCGGGTGCGGTGACAGACCGCGGACGACCACCGCGATCAGCTCGGGAGGCGCCTCGGGGGCCAGCAGGGCCAGGTCGGGCACCTCCCCTACCGCCGCCACCGTGAGGGTGTCCGCCGGCCCCGCGGCGTTCCACGGCGGCACCCCGGTGAGCGCGTGGAAGGCGGCCGCGGCCACCCCGAAGACGTCCGAGGCCGGACCCGGTGCCCCGCCCCGGGCGACCACCGGGTCGACGTAGGGCGGGGTGACGCCCCCGGTGTCACCGTCCTCCCCCAGCACCCGTCCGACGCCGAGGTCGGTGAGCACCGGACGCCCCTCGGCGGTGAAGACGACGTTGCCCGGCGCGAGGTCCCCGTGCACGATGCCCCGCTCGT
Source organism: Geodermatophilaceae bacterium NBWT11 (assembly GCA_014218215.1). Taxonomy (NCBI): domain Bacteria; kingdom Bacillati; phylum Actinomycetota; class Actinomycetes; order Geodermatophilales; family Geodermatophilaceae; species Geodermatophilaceae bacterium NBWT11. Next base: position 3,700,200 of record CP043652.1, on the reverse strand, counting down.
GGGCGTGGGCGAGCGCCGCGGCGACCGGTGCCACGGCGGTGACCACCTCCCCCGGGCGCAGCCGGCCCCGCCGCGCCAGCAGCTGGGCCAGGCTGCCGCCCTCCAGGAGGTCCAGCACCAGGGAGACCTCGGCCGGGCCGCCACGCACCTCGCGCCGGACCACCTCGTGCAGCGCCACCAGGTGCGGGTGGTCCAGCTGCCCGAGGAGCTCGGCCTCACGGGTCTGCCGGTCGGGGTCGCCTCGTACCAGCACCTTGACCGCCACCGGGGGTCCACCGCCACGGGGGCGGGCCCGCCAGACCTCCCCGGTGCCGCCGCGGCCCAGCCGTTCCTCCAGCACGTAGCCGGGCACGACGGGGGTCCGGCGCCGGACCGGGTCGGGAGCCTCAGGGGTGGACACCGGCCGGACGCTAGGGCCCCGGGCAGACACCCGTCGTCCGTCGTCCACAGGTCCCGGCGCCGTCCACAGACCGGTTGCGCCGGGAGGTCGTCCGGCGTCCGGACGCCTAGGTTCGGGGCATGTCGTTGCCTGGTCGTGCCGAGGTCGTCGTCGTCGGTGCCGGGCTCGCCGGGCTGTCGGTGGCCACCCGGCTGAGCGCGGCCGGCCGCGACGTCCACCTGGTCGACGCCGCCGCCCACGTGGGCGGGCGGGTGACCACCGAGGAGGTCGACGGCTTCCTGGTCGACCGCGGCTTCCAGGTGCTCAACACCGGCTACCCCCGCGTGGCCGCGGACCTCGACCTGACCGCGTTGGACCTGGGCTGGTTCTGGACCGGGGCGATCGTCCGGGTGGACGGCACCCCGCACCGGGTCGTCGACCCCCGCAAGCACCCGCAGGCGACGCTGGACACCGTGCGCGCCCCCCTGGGCAACCTGCTGCAGGAGGCGGCCATCGGGGCGTTCTCCGCCCGGGCCGGGTACCTGCCCGTCGACCGGCTGCTGCACGCCCGCGAGCGCACCGCCGAGGAGGCGCTGCGCCGGGCCCGGGTCGGCGAGGACGCCCTGGAACGGTTCTTCCGGCCGTTCCTGTCCGGCGTGCTGCTGGAGTCGGAGCTGACCACCTCCAGCCGCTACCTCGACCTGCTGTGGCGCAGCTTCGTCCGCGGCCGCATCGGGCTGCCCGCCCGGGGCATGCGGGCGATCGGCGAGCAGCTGGCCGACCGGTTGCCCCCCGAGGTCCGGCACCTGTCCACCGAGGTGCTCGAGGTGTCCGGCGACCGGGTCCGCACCAGCGCCGGCACGATCACCGCCGGTGCCGTCGTGGTCGCCACCGACCCCGACACCGCGGCCCGCCTGCTCGCCCCCCTGCCCGCCTCGGCACCCCGCCAGGTCACCACGCACCTGCACGTCCTGCCCGCCTCACCGTGGGACGAGCCGCTGATCGTGCTGGGGCAGCCGGGCGGGCGGTTGGTGAACTCCGTCGTGGTCAGCGACGCCCAGCCGGCCTACAGCCCCGACGGGCGCGCCCTGGTCGCGAGTTCCACGCTGGCCCCCACCAGCGAGGCCGAGGTGCGGGCCGAGGTGGCGCAGGCCCAGGGCGTGTCCGTGGCCGACCTCGAGCACCTCACCAGCGTCACCGTCACCGGCGCCCAGCCGGCGGTCACCGTCCCGCTGCGCTCCCGGCAGCCGATCGACCTGGGCGGTGGGCTCTACGTCTGCGGCGACCACCGGGACACCCCGTCGATCCAGGGCGCGATGGCCAGTGGTGCGCGGACGGCGCGGGCCGTGCTGCGGCGGCTGCGACCGGTGGGGGACGGCCGGTGACGGCGTCCGCCCCGACCGTGCTGGCCACCAGCATCGGCTTCGACTCCCGCGGCCGCGGCCCGTACGACTGGTCCCCCGGGCCGGTGTTCGACCTGGCCTTCTCCCTGGCCGGAGCCCCCTCCCGGCCACGGATCTGCCACCTGGCCACCGCCACCGGCGACGACCCGGCCCGGGTGGGGGCCTTCTACGCGGCCTTCGCCGGCCGGGACGTCGAGGTCTCCCACCTGAGCCTGTTCCCGATGCCGACGGTGGCCGACGTGGGGGCGCACCTGCTCGCCCAGGACGTGGTGTGGGTGGGTGGCGGCAGCGTGGTGAACCTGCTGGCGGTGTGGCGCGCCCACGGGCTGGACGAGGTGTTCGCCGAGGCGTGGCGGGCGGGGGTGGTGCTCGGCGGGGTGTCCGCCGGGGCGATCTGCTGGCACACCGGGGGCAGCACCGACTCCTTCGGCCCCGACCTCGCACCGGTGACCGACGCCCTGGGGCTGCTGCCGTTCTCCACCTCGGTGCACCACGACTCCGAGCCCCACCGCAGGCCGCGCTACCGGCAGTGGGTCGGGGACCGGACGCTGCCCGCCGGGTACGCCAGCGAGGACGGCGTGGGTCTGGTCTACATGGGCACCGAGCTCGTCGAGGCGGTCGCCGACCGGCCGGGCGTCTCGGGCTGGCACGTCGAGCGCACCCCGGGCCAACCCGAGGACGGCACCGAGGTGACCGAGACCCGGATCGTCCCCCGGCGGCTGCGGTGACCCGGCCCACCGGCCTCGGGCCGGGCCTAGGCTGGACCCCGTGACCGAGTTGCAGGTGGTGCGGGCAGGGACCGTCGACTACGAGCAGGCCTGGGCCCGCCAGCGCGAGCTGCACGCCGCGCGGGTGGCCGGCACCGGCCCGGACACGATGCTGCTGCTGGAGCACCCGTCGGTCTACACCGCCGGCCGCCGCACGCTGGACCACGAGAAGCCCCAGGACGGCACCCCGGTCGTCGACGTCGACCGGGGCGGCAAGATCACCTGGCACGGCCCCGGTCAGCTCGTCGGCTACCCCATCGTGGCGCTGCCCGACCCGGTCGACGTCGTGGCCCACGTCCGCCGCCTCGAGGTGGCCCTCATGGGCGTGTGCGCCGACCTCGGCGTCACCGTCGAGCAGGTCGAGGGCCGCAGCGGGGTGTGGGTGCGGGCCGACGAGCGCGGGCCCGACCGCAAGATCGCCGCGATCGGCGTCCGGGTGGCCAAGGGCGTGACCATGCACGGTTTCGCGCTGAACTGCGACCCCGACCTGTCCGCCGGCTTCGGCAGCATCATCCCGTGCGGGATCGTCGACGCCGGGGTCACCTCGCTGACCGCCGAGCTGGGTCGCGACGTCCCGGTGGCCGAGCTGCTGGACCCGGTCGAGGCCGCGATGCGCGCCGTGCTCACCCCGACTCTCGTCGGATGAGCGGGCTCCCGGCCGGCCGCTACGTCGCGCTGACCACCTACCGCCGCACCGGGACGCCCGTCACCACCCCCGTCTGGTGTGCCCTCGACGGCGAGGCGCGCCTGGTCTGGACCAACCCCGGGGCCGGCAAGGTCAAGCGGATCCGGCACACGGTCGACGTGCTGCTCGCCGACTGCGACGCCCGCGGCCGGGTCCGCGGGCCGCACGTGCGCGGCACGGCGACGCTGCTGCCCGCCGACGCCTGGCCCCGCTTGGACGCGGCGATGGCCGACCGCTACGGGTGGCAGTACCGGCTCTCCCGGCTCGGCTCGAGCCTGGCGGCCCGGCGCGCGGGGCGCCGGGGGCCGCTCGGCGTCGGCATCGAGGTCCGCCCGGCCGACCCGGCCCCCGAGGGGGCCGAGGTCAGCCCACCACGAAGTTGACCAGCCGCCCGGGCACCGCGATGACCCGGCGGACGGTCTTCCCCTCCAGCTGACCGACGATCCGCTCGTCGGCCCGGGCTGCTGCCTCCAGTGCCGCGGCATCGGCGTCGGCCGGCACCGCGACCTGGGCCCGCACCTTGCCGTTGACCTGGACGACCACGGTCACGGTGTCGTCCACCAGCAGCGCCGGGTCGGCGACCGGGAACGGCGTCCAGGCAGCGGACCCGTCGTGACTCAGCCTCGACCACAGCTCGTCGGCCACGTGGGGGGCCAGCGGGGAGACCAGCAGGGTCAGCCACTCGCAGACCTGCCGCGGCACCGGCCCGGCCTGCCCGTAGGCCTGGGTCAGGTGGTTGGTCAGCTCGGCGATCCGGGCGATGGCCACGTTGAAGCGCAGCGTGGCCAGCCCGTCCCGGACCCCGTCCACCGCGCGGTGCAGGGCCTTGGCGGTGTCCACGGGCAGGGCGTCCTCGCCCGCGCGGACCTCACCGGTGGTCTCGTCGACCACCACCCGCCAGACCCGCTGCAGCAGCCGCTGCGACCCGACGACGGCCTTGGTGTCCCACGGGCGGGACTGCTCCAGCGGACCGGTGGACATCTCGTAGACCCGGAAGGTGTCGGCGCCGTAGGCCCCGATCATCTCGTCGGGGGTGACCATGTTCTTCAGGCTCTTGCCGATCTTCCCGTACTCACGGTCGACCGGCTGGTCCTCGTAGAAGAAGGCACCGTCCCGCTCCACGACGTCGGCCGCGGGCACGTAGAAGCCCCGGGAGTCGGTGTAGGCGTAGGCCGAGATGTAGCCCTGGTTCACCAGCCGGCGGAAGGGCTCCTCGGAGGACACGTGGCCCAGGTCGAAGAGCACCTTGTGCCAGAACCGGGCGTACAGCAGGTGCAGGACGGCGTGCTCGACACCGCCGACGTACAGGTCCACGCCACCGACGTCGCCCTCGGAGCGGGGGCCCATCCAGTAGGCCTCCAGCGACGGGTCGACGAACTGCTCGTCGTCGGCCGGGTCCAGGTAGCGCAGGTAGTACCAGCAGGAGCCGGCCCAGTTGGGCATCGTGTTGGTCTCGCGCCGGTACTCCCGCGGCCCGCCGCCCAGGTCCAGGGTGGCCGTCGTCCACTCGGTCGCCCGGGACAGCGGCGGCTCGGGGGCGGAGGTGGCGTCGTCGTCGGCGAAGGTCTTCGGGGAGTAGTCGTCGACGTCGGGCAGCAGCACCGGCAGCTGGTCGGCCGGGACGGCGACCGGCAGGCCGGCGTCGGGACCGTCGACGGCGTAGACGATCGGGAACGGCTCGCCCCAGTAGCGCTGCCGGCTGAACAGCCAGTCGCGCAGCTTGTAGGTCGTCGTCGACTCACCGTGCCCACCCGCGACCAGCCACTCGGTGACGGTGGCGATCGCGGTGGCCTTGTCCAGCCCGTCCAGCGACAGCTGGTCGTTGGAGCTGTTGATCATGGGGCCGGACCCGGTGTAGGCACCGCCGGCGAAGTCCTCCGGGGGCTGCACGGTGCGGACCACGGGCAGCCCGAACGCCTCCGCGAACTCGAAGTCGCGGGTGTCCTCCCCCGGCACGGCCATGATCGCGCCGGTGCCGTAGCCGGTCAGGACGTAGTCGGCGATGAAGACCGGCAGGTCGCGGCCGGTCAGCGGGTTGACCGCCGTCGTCCCCAGCCAGACTCCGGTCTTGTCCCGGCCCTCGGCCTGACGGTCCATCTCCGAGCGGCGGGAGGCCTGCAGCTGGTAGGCCGCGACCGCCTCGGCCGGGGTGGCCGCGCCGGCCGTCCAGCGCGGGTCGGCGTCCGCGGGCCAGGACCCGGCGGTCAGTGCGTCGACCAGCGGGTGCTCGGGGGCCAGCACCAGGTAGGTGGCGCCGAACAGGGTGTCCGGGCGGGTGGTGAAGACCTCGATGTCACCGAACCGGACCCGGGCGCCGGTGGAGCGGCCGATCCAGTTGCGCTGCATCTGCTTCAGCGAGTCCGACCACTCCAGCCGGTCCAGGTCGGCCAGCAGCCGCTCGGAGTAGGCGGTGATCCGCATCATCCACTGGGTCAGCGGACGCCGGAAGACCGGGAAGTTGCCGCGCTCGGACCGCCCGTCGGCGGTGACCTCCTCGTTGGAGAGCACCGTGCCCAGCCCGGGGCACCAGTTGACCGGGGCCTGGTTCAGGTAGGCCAGCCGGTGCAGGTCGACGACCTGCCGGCGCTCGACCTCGGTCAGCTGCGCCCAGGGGCGGTCGAAGGGGTTGGTGTCGGGCTCGCGGGTGCCGGCGTCCAGCTCGGCGACGAGCTCCTCGATGGGCCGGGCCTTGTCCGCAGCGGTGTCGAACCAGGCACCGAAGACCTGGGTGAAGATCCACTGGGTCCACCGGTAGTAGCCCGGGTCGATCGTGGCGAAGGTGCGGCGGGTGTCGTGGTCGACGCCCAGCCGGCGCAGCTGCGCCGAGATCGCGGCGATGTTGGCCTCGGTGGTGACCCGCGGGTGCTGCCCCGTCTGGACGGCGAACTGCTCGGCCGGCAGACCGAAGGCGTCGTAGCCCATCGGGTGCAGCACGTTGTGCCCGTCCATCCGCAGGAAGCGGCTGGTCACGTCGGTGCCCAGGTAGCCCAGCGGGTGCCCGACGTGCAGCCCGGCCCCCGAGGGGTACGGGAACATGTCCATCACGAACGCCTTGGGCCGGTCGGCGACGCGCTCGAAGCCCGCGGCCAGGTGGCCGGTCGGGTTCGGGGTGTGGAACGTGCCCTCGGCCTCCCAGCGGTCCTGCCAGGCCAGCTCGATCTGCTGGGCGAGCGCCGGGGTGTAGCGGTGCGCGGGGACGGCGTCGGGGCTGGGCTGGCTCATCGCGGGACTCCTGGGGGCTGCGTGCCGGTGGGTGGGCAGAAAAAAACCCCTCACGCAGGAGGGGTGACCGTGGTGACCTGGGCGGGAGCGGTCAGCACGGCCTCGGGAGGAGCAGTCCACCGGACACGCCGCGAGATTACCCCGGCACGGACGGCCCGCCGAACGCCTGGGCGCCCGCCCCGGCAGCGCCACGGGTCACACCTGGCGCTTCGGGGTGTGCCCGGAGCCCGATCCGGGCAGGATGGCCGCCGAGACGATCAACCCGGAGGTGCGTCAGTGTTCCGCAAGAAGAGCCATGCCCAGGTCATCGGCGCAGAACTGCAAGAGGGCCTCGCCCACATCGGTTCGGCGGTCACCGAGGCCGGTCGGGCCACCGCGGAGCAGCTCGGCCCGCGCTACGAGGCCGCCAGCAAGGCCGCGCAGAAGACCCTCGAGAAGGACGTGACGCCGCGGCTGGAGGCCGCCGTCGCCGCCGTCAGCCCCAAGCTGGAGGCCGCTCGGGACGCGCTGGAGCCCCGCATCGAGGCCGCGCAGAAGACGCTGGCCCCGCAGCTGAAGAACGCCCAGAAGGTCTACGAGAAGGACCTCGTGCCGCGCCTGGAGGCCGCTCGCGGCACCGCCGCGGCCGGGCTCGCCACGGCCGTCGCCACCGCGGGTCCCAAGCTCGCCGAGGTCCGCGAGACCGCCGGTCCGAAGCTGGAGTCGGCGGTCAAGAGCGCGCAGAAGACCCTGGAGAAGGACGTCACCCCCCGTCTGGAGGCGGCCCGTGAGTCCGCCGTGGGCTACGCGGCCCCGCGGGTCGCCGCTGCCCGCGACGCCGCCACGCCGGTGCTGGAGAACGCCCGCGGCCAGCTGGCTGCCGCCGGTGGCACGATCGCCGCCGCCACGCAGGAGGCCAGCAAGAAGGCCGGTCACCTGCAGGAGGACGCCGGCAAGAAGGCCGCGGCCCTGCAGAAGGACGCCGGCAAGAAGGCCGCCGCCCTGCAGAAGGACGCCGGCAAGAAGGCCGAGAAGGTCGCCGAGCGGGCCAAGTCCTCCCGGGCCGACGCCGTCGCCACCGCCGAGGCCGCCCGTGACCAGGCCGCCGCCCGGGTGGCGGCCCTGCGCGACGCCGCCGACAGCAACCGCAAGGCCGTGAGCAAGAAGGCCGACAAGCTCTCGAAGAAGGCGGACAAGCGCCGCAAGGAGCTCGCCAAGGCCGCGCACAAGGCCGGCAAGGACCTGGAGAAGACCTCGACCTCGGTCAAGCGGTCCGTCGGCCTGGAGAAGCAGCCGCGTCGCTGGCCCTGGGTGCTCCTCGCCCTGGCCGTCGGTGGCGCCGTCTTCGCCGTCGTCCGTCGCTCGACCTCCTCGAACGACCCCTGGACGCCCGCGCCCACCGGCGACGGCCCCGTCCCCGCCTACCGGGAGGACCCCGTGCCCAGCAGCCCGAGCAGCAACGCCCCCAGCACCTCCGACGAGAACCCGGCCGACACCGGGGTGACCGAGACCGACGGCGGCACCGCCGTCTCGACGGCCGAGGACGCCGCCGGGGACGCCACCCCGGCCAACACCGACCTGGGCTGGCGCGACGGTGGCCACGAGGACACCGCCGAGTCCGACTCGCGCGACGACACCCCGCCGCAGGTCAACACCGTCCCCTCCGCCGAGACGCTGGCCAAGCCGGCCCTGGGCCGCGAGGCCGACGACACCGAAGGCGGCAAGCACCAGGCCTAGCAGCCACAGCACCCAGGAGGGGCGTCCCGCAGCACGCGGGGCGCCCCTCCGTCGCGTCCGGGGCCGAGCGCCCCGGGAGTACCGTCGAGACCATGAGCGACGCGCCGACGACAGCCACCCCGGCGAGCACGGCGAGCATCGACCCCGCGGGTCGCAAGCTGCTGCGCCTGGAGGTCCGCAACGCCCAGACCCCCATCGAGCGCAAGCCCGAGTGGATCAAGACCAAGCTGAAGACCGGCCCGGAGTACACCGCGCTGAAGTCGCTGGTCCGCAGCGAGGGGCTGCACACGGTCTGCGAGTCCGCGGGGTGCCCCAACATCTACGAGTGCTGGGAGGACCGCGAGGCCACCTTCCTCATCGGCGGTGACCAGTGCACCCGCCGCTGCGACTTCTGCCAGATCGACACCGGCAAGCCCGCGGACTTCGACCGCGACGAGCCCCGCCGGGTCGGCGAGAGCGTCGCGACGATGGCGCTGAAGTACGCCACGATCACCGGCGTCGCCCGCGACGACCTCGAGGACGGCGGCGCCTGGCTCTACGCCGAGACCGTGCGCCAGATCAAGGCCCAGGTCCCCGGCTGCGGCGTCGAGCTGCTCATCCCGGACTTCAACGCCGACCCCGACCAGCTCGCCGAGGTCTTCTCCTCCCGCCCCGAGGTGCTCGCGCACAACGTGGAGACGGTGCCGCGCATCTTCAAGCGCATCCGGCCCGGGTTCCGCTTCGACCGGTCCCTCGCCGTCATCACCGCCGCGCGCGAGGCCGGTCTGGTCACCAAGTCCAACCTGATCCTGGGCATGGGCGAGGAGCCGCACGAGGTCACCGAGACCATGCAGGCCCTGCACGACGCCGGCTGCGACCTGCTGACCATCACCCAGTACCTGCGCCCCAGCCCGCGGCACCACCCCGTGGTCCGCTGGGTCAAGCCCCAGGAGTTCGTCGACTTCGCCGCCCAGGCCGAGGAGATCGGCTTCCCCGGTGTGCTCGCCGGGCCGCTGGTGCGCAGCTCCTACCGGGCCGGCCGGCTCTACCAGCAGGCCGTCGAGGCCCGCGGGCTCACCCCGGCCGTCTGAGGCGGGTGCCCCCGGGGTCCCACCCCGGGGGCTTACCCTCCTGTCATGGCACGCAGCAAGCCCACAGACCCCCCCACCCCGCCGACGAAGGCCGGGAAGGGCGCCACCGGGTCCACCAAGGCGGGCGCGACGAGCGCCAAGGCCGGGAAGGCCCCGAAGCTCGGCAAGGACGGCAAGCCCAAGGTCGGCCGCTGGACGCGGATGAAGACCCAGGGCGGCCAGATCAAGCAGGCCTACACCCTCACGTACAAGAACGACCCCAAGCTCCCGTGGGTCATGCTGATCGCCTTCGTGGTGGTCGCGGCCGTGGTCGAGCTAGTGGCGGTCCTGTTCGGGGCTCCCCTGCTGTTCATCCCGATCGCGGTCCTGCTGGGCCTGCTCGCCGCCTTGGTCGTCTTCGGCCGCCGGGCGCAGGGCTCGGCCTACCGCCAGGTCGAGGGACAGCCCGGTGCTGCTGCCTGGGTGCTCGAGGGCATGCGCGGTGACTGGCGGGTCAGCTCCGGTGTCGCGGGCACCCCGCAGATGGACGCCGTGCACCGGGTGCTGGGCCGGCCCGGGATCATCCTGGTCGCCGAGGGCTCCCCGCAGCGGGTCCGCCCGCTCATCGCCGGGGAGAAGCGCCGGATCGCCAAGGTCGTCGGCGACACCCCGATCTACGACATCACCGTCGGCGACGACGAGGGCCAGGTCCCGCTGAAGAAGCTCAGCTCGCACGTGATGAAGCTGCCCCGCAACCTCGACGGCGCCGAGGTCAACAGCCTGGGCAAGCGGATGAACGCCCTCGGTGGCGCGCGGATGCCGATTCCCGGCGGCCCGATGCCCGGTGGCAAGCAGATGTCGGTCAGCCAGCGGCAGCTCCGCCGGCGGTAGCCCTCAGGTCGTCCGGATGACGGCCGTCGCGGTCAGCCGGTCGTGCAGGCCGCGGCCGTCGCCGTCGACCACCAGGGCCGGCACCAGGAGCATCAGCAGACCGGTGCGGACGACCGCCCGCCACAGCGCCACCCGCGCCTCGGGGCGCGGGTGGGCCAGCTGCAGCTTGAGCAGGGCCTGCCCCGGCGTCCGGCCGACGAGCACCAGCGAGACCACGGTGATCAGGCCGAAGGACAGCAGGCTCCAGTTGGCCGGGATGCCCTGGACGACGACTGCGGCGACCGCGGCGGAGACCGCGGCGTCCACCAGGAACGCCACCGCCCGCACGCCGAAGGTCGCGACGGAACCGGGTCCCTCGGCGGGCAGCCCCAGGGAGGCGCCGCGCACCCGGCCCTGAGAGGGTGGTGTCTCGTCCCTGACCATGCACCCAGCGTAAGAGGGTCGACCGCGCGTGCCGCCCGCCGGCGGGCCGATCGAGACCCGCGACACGCCGGGGCCGGTGTTACCGCTCGGAAACACGCGAGACACCGGCGGGCAACTCCCCGCTCGTAGCTTCCCTGCCAGCCGTCCGCCCATCCTCGGAGGATCGATGTTCACCAGTCCCGATGACGTCACGAAGTACATCCAGGACAACGACGTCAAGTTCGTCGACGTCCGCTTCTGTGACCTCCCCGGCGTCATGCAGCACTTCACCATCCCCGCGGAGACCTTCGGTGAGGACACCTTCACCGACGGACTGGGCTTCGACGGCTCGTCCATCCGTGGCTTCCAGGCCATCAACGAGTCGGACATGCTGCTGCTGCCCGACCCGAACAGCGCCTTCGTGGACCCGTTCCGCACCTACAAGACGCTGAACGTCAACTTCTTCATCCACGACCCGATCACGCGTGAGGCCTACTCCCGTGACCCGCGGAACGTGGCGAAGAAGGCCGAGGCCTACCTCGCCAGCTCCGGCATCGCCGACACCGCGTACTTCGGCCCCGAGGCCGAGTTCTACGTCTTCGACTCGGTGCGCCACAACACCTCGATCAACGAGGGCTACTACCACATCGACGCGGTCGAGGGCTCCTGGAACTCGGGCTCGCTGACCGGTGAGAACGGCGTCGGCCCGAACCTGGGCTACAAGACGCGGCAGAAGGGCGGGTACTTCCCCGTCGAGCCGACCGACCACCAGAGCGACCTGCGCTCGGCGATGATGGTCAACCTCGCCAACGCCGGCCTCGAGCTCGAGCGTGGCCACCACGAGGTGGGCACCGGCGGCCAGGCCGAGATCAACTACAAGTTCGACACGCTGCTCCGCTCGGCGGACAGCCTGATGCTCTTCAAGTACATCATCAAGAACACCGCCTGGGCGCACGGCAAGTCGGCCACCTTCATGCCCAAGCCGCTGTTCGGCGACAACGGCTCGGGCATGCACTGCCACCAGTCGCTGTGGAAGGACGGCGTCCCGCTGTTCGCCGCGGAGACCGGCTACGCCGGCCTGTCGGACATGGCCCGGCACTACATCGGTGGTCTGCTCAAGCACGCCCCGTCGCTGCTGGCCTTCACCAACCCGACGGTCAACAGCTACCACCGCCTGGTGCCCGGCTTCGAGGCCCCGATCAACCTGGTCTACTCCGCCCGCAACCGGTCGGCCTGCACCCGGATCCCGATCTCGGGTGACAACCCGAAGGCCAAGCGCATCGAGTTCCGCGTGCCCGACCCGTCGGCCAACCCCTACCTCGCCTTCTCGGCGATGCTGATGGCCGGCCTGGACGGCGTGAAGAACAAGATCGAGCCCCCGGCCCCGGTGGACAAGGACCTCTACGAGCTGCCGCCCGAGGAGGCCCTGGGCATCGAGAAGGTCCCGGCCTCCCTCGACGCCGTGCTCGACCGGCTCGAGACCGACCACGACTACCTGCTCGACGGTGGCGTGTTCACCCCCGACCTGATCGAGACCTGGATCGAGTACAAGCGGGAGAACGAGATCACCCCGATCCGCCTCCGCCCGCACCCGCACGAGTTCGCGATGTACTACGACATCTGATCCACCGCTCCCCTGCGGCCCCCGACCTCACCCGAGGTCGGGGGCCGCAGTGCGTCGGGGGCTCGGCTCAACTCCCCCGGTCCGGTTCCGATACGAGATCTGTTGGTTTCCCCGGCCAACCCGGACCCGTCGAGGAGACACCGTGCTGCGCCGCACCAAGGACACCCCGGTCACCGCCCCGCCCCGCGGGCTCGAGGCCCTGGAGCAGGTGCTCGCCGCCCTCGAGGCCGGCGTGCCGGACGAGGCGCACGCCCACCGCGTCGTCGTCGCGGCCCTGGTGGACGCCCTGGCCCTGGACCACGGCGCGGTATGGTTGCCCGTGCGCGGCGGGTTCGCCCTCGCCCACGAGACCGGACCCCTGGCACCCGCGATGGCCGGCACCGCGCTGGCCGCGGCCGGCGGGCTGGGCGGGCAGGCCCTGCTGCGCCGGGAGCCGGTGCTCGCCGGTCCGTCGACGGACCCCGCCGGGTGCGCCCGCTGGGCCGCCGCCGTCGCCGCCGGTGCCCGGCAGGGCTGCGTCCTCCCCGTGCTGGTGGACGACGAGGTGGTCGCGGTGCACGAGTACCTCGGTCGGGCCGACCTGCCGAGCGTCGGGACCTGGCAGGCCGTCGCCCGGATCACGGCGCAGGCCCACCGCCGCGCCCTGGTGGAGGCGCAGCTGACCGAGACCATCCACGACCGGGCCGCCGTCACCACGGTGGTGACCGAGATCGGCGCGGCCGACAGCCAGTCCGATGCGCTGCGCACCGCGCTGGAGACCGTCCGCACCGCCTTCGGCTGGGCGTACGGGTCCTACTGGGCCCTGGACACCGGCACCGGCGTCCTGCGCTTCGACACCGAGTCCGGGTCGGCCGGGCCGGAGTTCCGCGAGGTGACCCTGGCCGCCAGCTTCGCCGAGGGCGTGGGCCTGTCCGGGCGCGCCTGGCGGGCCCGGGACCTGGTCTTCGTCTCCGACCTCGCCGAGCTCACCGACTGCGTGCGGGCACCGGCCGCGCAGCGGGCCGGGGTGCGCTCCGGGGTCTGCTTCCCGGTCACGGTCGGCGGCCAGGTCATCGGGACGATGGACTTCTTCACCACCGAGACCATCGAGCTGTCGGACTCCCGGGCCTCGGCGCTGCGCAACGTGGCCCAGCTGGTCTCCCAGCGGATGGAGGTGCTGCGCCGCAGCGACAGCGACGCCGCCAACGCGCGGGCACTGCTGGACACCGTCACCCGGTTGCGGCAGGCCGCCGACGACGCGGGCCGGGTGGCCGTCGGCGCGGTCGAGCAGGCCGGGTCGATGACCACCGAGGTCCAGGCGCTGGACGCCGCCTCCGCCGCGGTCGGGGAGGTGATCCGGATCATCTCCGGCATCGCCGACCAGACCAACCTGCTCGCCCTCAACGCCACCATCGAGGCCGCCCGGGCCGGTGAGCTGGGCCGCGGGTTCGCCGTCGTCGCCAACGAGGTCAAGGAGCTGGCCCGGGAGACCGCCGGCGCCACCAAGCGGGTGGCCGCCCAGGTCACCGGGATGCAGGAGACCACCCGAGCCGTGTCGGCCGGCATCGCCGAGACCAGCCGGCAGATCGGCAGGCTGGACGCCGTCCAGGCCCGGATGGACGACGTGCTGGCCGAACAGGCCCGGATGGCCACCGCGTTCGAGGGTTGAAACCCCTCCGACCAGCGGAACCGGATGTTCCGGACCCCCCGGGGGGTGGGCATGGACCGATGATGCCGTTGCCGACGCCCCGCGGGCCGCTGTCCGACGCTCTCTTCTCCGACCTGACGACCGGGGCCACGATCTCCCCGGCCACCCTCGCCCTGGCCGACCAGGCCGCCGCCACCCCCGTGCCGCTGTCCGACGACGACCTGCAGATCGCGCTCTACGTCTGCTACGAGCTGCACTACCGGGGCTTCCCCGAGGTCGACGACCGGTTCGAGTGGGACCCGACGCTGCTGGGCCTGCGCGCGGTGCTCGAGGACGCCTTCGAGGCCGGCCTGCACACTGCGGCCGACCCGTGGGTGCGCTCCTTCGTCGACCCCGCGGACTCCGTGGACCGTCAGCTGGCCGCGATGGTCGCCGCCGACGACGGCCCGTCGATGTCCGAGCACATGGCCAAGCGGGCCGACGAGACGCAGTGGGCCGAGTTCCTCACCCTGCGCTCGGTCTACCACCTCAAGGAGGCCGACCCGCACACCTGGGTGATCCCCCGCCTGGACGGCCGGGCCAAGGCCGCGGTGGTGGAGATCCAGGCCGACGAGTACGGCGGCGGTTCCGCCGTCCGGATGCACTCGGCGCTCTTCGCCCGGGTCATGGGCGCCTTCGGGCTGGACGCCACGCACGGCGCGCACGTCGACGTCGCCCCGGCCGAGCAGCTGGCCACGCTGAACGCGATGAGCTTCTTCGGGCTGCACCGCCGGCACCGCGCAGCCACCGTCGGTCACCTGGCGGCGCTGGAGATGACCTCCACGGTGCCCAGCCGCCGCTACGCCTCTGGGCTGCGCCGGCTGGGCAAGGGCGAGGACGCGACGCTCTTCTACGACGAGCACGTGGAGGCCGACGCGGTGCACGAGCAGGTCGCCTCGGTGGACATGTGCGGCTCGCTGGTCGCCGACGACGAGTCGCTGCGGGCCGACCTGCTCTTCGGTGCCGCCGTGGCCCTGGAGCTCGAGGCCCGCGCGGGCGCGCTGGCGCTGCAGGAGTGGACAGCCGGGCGCAGCGCGCTGCGCGCCCGGGTCGCCGTCCACGTCTGACGCACGCACGACAGAGCCCCTCCCCGCTGCGGCGGGGAGGGGCTCCGTCGTGTCTCACTCGGTGTCGAGCGCCTCGAGCCGGGTGGTGGGGCGCTCGCTGCGCGGGGCGGACGGCGCGTGGAAGCCGGCCTTCTTGTGGCTGCCGTCGCAGAACGGCTTGAGGCCGGACTTGCCGCAGCGGCACAGCGCGACGGTGTCCCGGCCCGGGTCGATCTCGTTGCCGTCGGTGTCGACCAGCCGGAAGTCGCCCCGCACGATCAGCGGGCCGTCCCGGTAGGGGGTGATGGTGGCGCGTTCGCGGTCCTCGGGCACGACAGGACGGTGCCCGGCCGCACCCAGGCCGAACCTCAGGCAGCGGCGGCGTCCCGCTTGCCGACTTCCTCCCGCACCAGCGGGATCACGTACCGGCCCACGTCGATCGCATCGCCGAGCAGGTCGTAACCGCGCATCGAGATGATGTCGACGCCCAGGTCGACGTAGTCCAGCAGCGCGGCGGCCACGGTCTCCGGGGTGCCGACGAGGGCGTTGGAGTTGCCCGCTCCCCCGCTGGCGGCGGCGGTGGGCGTCCACAGTGCCCGGTCGAAGCGCTCTCCGCGGGCGGCGATCTCCAGCAGGCGCTGCGAGCCGGTGTTCTCCGGGCCGTCGGCCGGGGGCCGGCTGATCGACAGCGGCGCCCGCCCGGTGCCCGAGCGCATCGACTCGATCCGCGCGACCGTGCGGTGTGCCTTCTCCCAGGCCAGCTCCTCGGTGGGGGCGATGATCGGGCGGAAGGCGACCTGGATGCGGGGCATCTCGGTGCGCCCGGCGGCACGGGCGGCGGCGTGCACCCGCTCGATCTGCTTCGCGGTCTCCTCCAGGGGCTCGCCCCAGAGCGCGAAGACGTCGGCCTCGGCACCACCGACGGCGTAGGCGGCCTCCGAGGAGCCGCCGAAGGACAGGTCCGGTCGGGGCTGCTGCACCGGGAAGGTGTCGGAGACGAAGTCGGCGAAGCGGTAGTGCTCGCCGTCCCAGTCGAAGGGCTCGTGCGACGTCCACGCCTTCTTCACGATCTGCATGAACTCCCGGGTGCGGGAGTACCGCTGGTCCTTGGTGAGGAAGTCGCCCTCGCGCTGCTGCTCGTGGTCGGTGCCGCCGGTGATGACGTGCACGGTCAACCGGCCCTGCCCGATCTGGTCCAGCGTGGCGAAGGTCTTCGCGGCGAAGGTCGGGTAGCTGACGTTGGGCCGGTGGGCCAGGAGCACCTGCAGCGTCTCGGTGTGCGCCAGCAGCCAGGCCGCCGCCGCCGAGGGCTCCGGGGCGCCCGAGCCGTAGGCGAACAGCACCCGGTCCCAGCCGAAGTCCTCGTGTGCCCGGCCGAGCCGGATCGTGTACTCCCGGTCGAAGGACGCCCCCGAGCGCGGGGTGGTCTCCGACGCGTCGTTGGTGGCGGCGATCCCGAGGAACTCGATCGGCATGGTGACTCCCGGTGGCTGGCGACGTCGTCCCCTCGGCCAGCGCACGGCCCGGGTGTCCTGTTCCCGGGTCAGGACGCGTCGGGCTCCATGCCGTAGAAGACCCGCTCGACCACCGACCGGGCGTGCCGGGTGGCCCGCCGGTAGTCGTCGACGAACTCCCCGGGGTCGACGTCGGCGCCGTACCCGCTGGCCCGGGCCACCCCGGAGAGCTCCAGGCCGGGCCGGGGCAGCTGGTCGCCCGGCCGGCCGCGGACCAGGAACACCGCGTTGCGGGCCCGGCTGGCCCGCTCCCAGGCCTCCCGCAGGGCGTCGACGTCCTCCGCGGCCAGCAGCCCCTCCGCCCCGAGCGCCGTCAGCGCGTCGGTGGTCGGGGTGGTGCGCAACGCGGGGTGGGTGCCGGCGTGCTGGAGCTGGAGCAGCTGCACGGTCCACTCGACGTCGGCCAGCCCGCCCCGACCGAGCTTGGTGTGCGTGGCCGGGTCGGCGCCGCGGGGCAGCCGCTCGCTCTCGACCCGGGCCTTGATCCGGCGGATCTCGGCGACCTGGGCGTCGGTGAGCCCGTCGACCGGCCAGCGGAGCGGGTCGACCAGGTCGCAGAACTGCCGGCCCAGCTCCTCGTCACCGGCGACCGGTTCCGCGCGCAGCAGGGCCTGCACCTCCCACACCGACACCCACCGGTCGTAGTACTCGCCGAAGGAGGTCAGGCTGCGCGACATCGGGCCCTGCCGGCCCTCCGGTCGCAGGTTCGCGTCCACGTCGAAGGCGGGGTCGGGGGCCGGCTCGCCGAGCAGCCGGCGCAGGGCGTGCGCGATGGCGTTGGCGGCCGCGGCGGCCTTGGCGTCCTCGGCGCCCGGGCGCACCCGGTGCACGTAGAGCACGTCGGCGTCCGAGCCGTAGCTCATCTCGGCTCCCCCGAGCCGGCCCATGGCGATGACGGCCATGTCGACCGGCACGTCGGCGACGGCCACCTTGGCGTCGGCCGCCCAGCTGCGGACGGCGGCGTCGAGCCCGGCGCGCAGCGTGGCCACGGCGACGTCGCGCAGCGCCACCCCCACGGCGACGACGTCGAGCATGCCCAGCAGGTCGGCGCAGGCGATCCGCAGCAGCTCGGTGCGCCGCAGCGCGCGCAGCACCCGCACGCCCTCGGCGGCGGTGCCGGCGCGGGCCACCGACTGGCGCCAGGCCGAGGCCAGCGCATCGGCGCTGCGCGGGACCAGCTCCTCGTCCCGGGCCAGCAGCCGCAGCGCCTCGGGGGTGCGGGTGAGCAGCCCGGAGACGTAGCGGCTGGAGCCCAGCAGCTGGGCCAGCCGCTCGGCGACCTGCCCCTCGTCGCGCAGCAGCCGCAGGTACCACTGGTTCCCGCCCAGGGACTCCGACACCTGCCGGTAGGCCAGCAGCCCCGCGTCGGGGTCGGCGCAGGAGGCCAGGGTCTGCAGCAGCACCGGCAGCAGGTAGCGCTGCATCGACGCCGAGCGGGACACCCCGCCGGTGAGCGCGGCCAGGTGCCGCAGTGCGCCCTCGGGGTCGGCGAACCCCAGCGCGCGGAGCCAGGCGCCGGCGGCCTGCGGACCCAGCGCCAGCTGCTCCCCGGGCACCCGGGCCACCGCCGACAGCAGCGGGCGGTAGAAGAGCTTCTCGTGGATCCGGCGCACCTCGCGGGTGTGCAGGGCGAGCTCGGCGCGCAGCACCGCGACGGCGTCCCCGCGGTGGTCGGGCTTGTAGCCCATCGAGCGGGCCAGCCAGCGCAGCTGGACCTGGTCGGTGGGCAGCAGGTGGGTGCGCCGGAGCTTCAGCAGCTGCAGCCGGTGCTCCACGGTGCGCAGGAACCGGTAGGAGGCCACCAGCGTGGCGGTGTCGTCGCGGCCGACGTAGCCCCCGGCCGACAGCGCGAGCAGCCCCGGGATGGTGCCGCCGGTGCGCAGTGCGACGTCCACCCGGCCGTGCACCATCTGCAGCAGCTGGACGCTGAACTCCACGTCGCGTAACCCGCCGCGGCCCAGCTTCAGCTCCCGGCCGGCCTGGGCGGGCGGGATGAGCGACTCGACCCGGCGGCGCATGGCCTGCACGTCGGCGACGAAGCCGGGCCGGTCGCCCGCGGTCCAGACCAGCGGCCACAGCGCGTCGACGTACTCCCGGCCCAGGGAGGGGTCCCCGGCGACCGGACGCATCTTCAGCAGCGCCTGGAACTCCCAGGTGCTGGCCCACTGCTCGTAGTAGGCGACGTGGTGGGCCAGGGTGCGCACCAGCTGCCCGGCCTTGCCCTCCGGGCGCAGCGCCGCGTCGACCTCCCAGGCCGCCTCGTGGCAGACCCGCATGAGCGTGCTGCAGACCCGGGTGGCGGTGGCGATCGCGCCGGCCTCGTCGGGCTCCTCCCCCGTTGCCGGGTACGGCTCGGCCACGAAGACGACGTCGACGTCGCTGACGTAGTTGAGCTCCCGGCCCCCGGCCTTGCCCAGCGCGATCACCGAGATCCGGCAGGGGGTGGCCGCGGCGGTCTGGTCGGCCAGCGCCAGGGCGAGGCCTGCGGTGAGCACGGCCGCGGCGAGGTCGGCCAGCTCGCCGGCCACCTCCTCGGCGCTGACGCCGTCACCGAGGTCGCGGCCGGCGATCGAGAGCACCGCCCGGTGGTAGGCGCGGCGCAGGTCGCGGACCCGCGAGACGTCGGCGTCGGGCGCCGGGGTGCCCAGCCCGACGCCCCACGGCGGGTCGTCGGGATCGGCCCCGACGGCCAGCAGCATCTGCTGTTCCAGGGCGTAGGGGGTCGGGCGGGCCAGCCCCGGCTCGGTGTCCAGCACGACCCAGTCCTCGGGGAACCCGGCCAGGTGGTCGTCGAGCCCCGCGCTGGCGCCGAGGACGGCGAGCAGCCGGCCGCGCAGCAGCGCCGATCCGCGCAGCCGGGCGAGCAGCTGGGCGGCCAGCTCGCCGGAGGGGTCCTCCCGGTCGAGGGCCTCCACCAACCGGGAGAGCGAGAGCAGGGCCAGGTCGGGGTCGCCGGCCCGGGCCAGCGCGGACACCACCGGCGCGGCCTCGGGGTCGGCGGGCTCGTTGCGCTCGAGGTCCCAGAGGCCGAGGTCGGGGTGGGACAGCAGTCGGGCGGCGCGCGCGCCGTCCTCGAAGCCGAACCGGACCAACCGGACGACGGCCCGACGCGGGATCTCGGTCGGCTCGGTCACCGCGCTCAGCCCGCGGAGGTGCTGGCGCGGGACTCGACGAGGGCGGCGAACCGGCCGGCGAACGGGGCCCAGACCTCCTCGAGGTCGGGGTGCACGTCGGTCGCGGCCAGGCACACCGTCTCGACGTCCCGGCCGGTGGAGGCGACGCCCACCGGGTCGCCGGTGGCCCAGGTGCGCACCATCTCCGGCGTCGTCTCGATGTGGAACTGCAGGCCGTAGACGTGCCGGCCGACCCGGAAGGCCTGGTTCTCGTAGGCCGGGTTGCTGGCCAGCAGGGTGGCCCCGGCCGGCAGCCGGTCGATCTCGTCGTGGTGCCACTCGAGCACGTCGGGGCTCAGCGGCAGGCCGGTGAACACCGGGTCGACGTCGGCGGCATCCCGCTTGGCCACCAGCGTGGCGCCCACCTCGGGCCCCTCGGCCCCGACCCGGGTGCTGCCGCCGCCGACCTGGGCGAGCAGTTGCGCGCCCAGGCACACCGCGAGCGTGGGGACGTCGTCGGCCAGCGCCTGGGCGAGAAGCGTGCGGACGCCGACCAGCTCGGGGCTGGTGGCCGCATCGTCCAGCGAGGACTGCGGGCCGCCCAGCACCAGCAGCCCGTCGTGCCCGGACAGGTCGACCGGGAGCTCGTCGCCGCGGTCCAGGTGCCGGGCGTCGAGCTCCAGCCCGGCATCGGTGAGCCACTGCCCCAACCGCCCCGGCGGGTCGGTGTCGGACGGGACGACGACGAGCAGGCGGGTCACCCCGACAGGTTAGAGCCCGGGGAGGTAGCGCCTGAGCTCGAAGGGGGTGACGTTCTGCCGGTAGGAGTTGAACTCCTCCCACTTGTTGCGCAGGAAGAACTCGAAGACGTGCTCGCCGAGGGTCTCGGCGACCAGCTCGCTGCTCTCCATCGCGGTGAGCGCCTCGCCCAGGCTGACCGGCAGGTCCTCGTACCCGGCGGCGCGCCGCTCGGTGTCGGTGAGCGACCAGACGTCGTCCTCGGCCTCGGGCGGCAGCTCGTAGCCCTCCTCGATGCCCTTGAGCCCGGCGGCCAGGAGCACCGCGAAGGTCAGGTACGGGTTGCAGGCACTGTCCGGGGAGCGCACCTCGACCCGGGCCGAGTTGGCCTTGGACGGCTTGTAGGAGGGCAGCCGGACCAGGGCCGAGCGGTTGGCCTTGCCCCAGGTCGCCGCCGTCGGGGCCTCGGTGCCGGCCAGCAACCGCCGGTAGGAGTTCACCGTCTGGTTGGTGACCGCGGTGACCTCGCGGGCGTGCCGGAGCAGCCCGGCGATGAACTGCTTGCCGGTGGTCGACAGCCGCATCGGGTCGTTGGCGTCGTGGAAGGCGTTGCGGTCGCCCTCGAACAGCGAGAGGTGGGTGTGCATCGCCGAGCCGGCCAGGTCGGTGAACGGCTTGGGCATGAAGGTCGCGTGCACGCCCTGGGCCAGCGCGACCTCCCGGACCACGTGCCGCAGCGTCATGATGTTGTCGGCCATCGACAGGGCGTCGGCGTAGCGCAGGTCGATCTCCTGCTGGCCGGGGGCGACCTCGTGGTGGCTGAACTCCACCGAGATGCCCATCGCCTCCAGCGCGAAGACCGCCTCGCGGCGGAAGTCGTGGGCCACGTTGTGCGTCGACAGGTCGAAGTAGCCGCCGGTGTCGGCCGGGGTGGGCGGCGTGCCGTCGTCCGGGAGGTCCTTGAGCAGGAAGAACTCGATCTCGGGGTGGGTGTAGAAGGTGAACCCCATGTCCGCGGCCTTGCCCAGGGCGCGGCGCAGCACGTGCCGCGGGTCGGCCCAGGCGGGCGAGCCGTCGGGCAGCGTGATGTCGCAGAACATCCGGGCGGTCTCGCTGACCCCGCCCTTGGCGCTGGGCATCACCTGGAAGGTGCCCGGGTCGGGCTTGGCGAGCATGTCGGACTCGTAGACCCGGGCGAAGCCCTCGATCGCCGAGCCGTCGAACCCGATGCCCTCCGCGAACGCGGCCTCGATCTCGGCCGGCGCGACCGCCACGGCCTTGAGGTAGCCCGAGACGTCGGTGAACCACAGCCGCACGAAGCGGATGTCGCGTTCCTCCAGGGTGCGCAGGACGAACTCCTGCTGTCGGTCCATGCCGGTCATCCTCGCCTCCGAGCGTGTCCGGGTCGTTACGCGGGGGTGGGTCAGGCGGCGGGCGGGGGCAAGGCGGAGCCGGCCACCCACTCCTCCCAGGAGACGTTCCAGTCGCCGAACCCGTCGGTCGCGTCGAGCTGCCCGCCGGCGTTGCTCACCTGGACGACGTCCCCACGGCCGAAGTTCTCGTAGAACCAGCCGGCGTTGGCCACCGAGACGTTCAGGCAGCCGTGGCTGACGTTGCGGCGGCCCTGGTCGCCCACCGACCACGGCGCACCGTGCACGAAGATGCCCGAGTTGCTCAGCCGCGAGGCGTACTGGACCGGGGTGCGGTACCCGCCGGGCTGGTCGATCGGGACGCCGTAGGTGGAGGAGTCCATCGTGTACTCGCGGGACTGCTGCATGACGACGTAGGTGCCGCTCGGCGTGGGGCTGGAGTCCTTGCCCAGCGAGGTGGGCATCTCGCGCACCAGCGCGTCGTCGACGTACAGCCGCAGCACCAGCTCGTCGGCGTCGACGACCCCGACCCGCTTGGGCCCGATGTCGAACTCGACGTGCTTGCTGGCCTCGCCGTGCACGCCGTCACCGACGTCCAGGCCGTAGGTGTCGACGTCCACGGCGACGTGTGTGTACGCGGGCCAGAACTCGGCCGGCCGGTAGTGCACGCTGCGGTCGGACAGCCACGACCACGAGCCGGCGACCGCCGGGGTGGTGACCACCGAGAGCCGGCGCTCGACCGCGGCCCGGTCGGTGACGTCCTCGTCGAAGGTGATCGCGATCGGCTGGCCCACGCCGACGACGCCGGTGTCGGCGTTCGGGAACACCGTCGGCATGGTCAGGGTGCGCGGGCTGACGGTGCCGACCGTGCCGCTGGTGGTGCCGGTGCGGCCCGCCGCGTCGGTGGTGGTGGCCGAGACGGAGTACTCGGTGGCGTAGGCGAGGTCGGCCGCGGCGGTCCAGGTCACCCCGGTCGGATCGAGGGCCCCGGCCAGCGGGGTGCCGTCGGCTGCGGTGACCGTCACCGAGGTGAGCGTCCCGTGGCCGGCGTTGACCCGCAGCGGGGTGACCGGGTCGACCTCGGTCGAGCCCAGCGGGGGGTCGACGCTCACCACGGCCGTGGGCACCTCGGCGGTGCTGGGTGCGGCCGCCGTGGTCGTGGTCGGTGCCGCGGCGTCGGTCTCCGTGCCGGACTGGCAGCCGGACAGCAGCACGGCCGAGAGCACCGTGAGGACGAGGAGCGGGGTGCGGAGCGGGCGAACACCGGGCATGGCGTGACCTCGTGCGTCTGTCGGTCGGGCCGGGCGACACCCCGGTTCACCCAGAGTCTGACATGCGAAACGCAAGGGTCCCGGACGACTGGAGTCGAGAACCGACGAGAGATCCGCCGATCCACTGGCAGGTCTGTCCCGTCACCTCCGGGTGCAGGATGACGGCGTGACGACGACGTCCTCCCCCGAGCCCGAGTCCGTCCTCTACGGCGGCACCTCCACCGCCCGCGTGCGGATCCACCACCTGCAGGCCGCCAAGGCCGCCGGCGAGAAGTGGGCGATGCTCACCGCCTACGACACCTACGCCGCCCGGGTGTTCGAGGAGGCCGGCATCCCGGTGCTGCTCGTCGGGGACTCCGCCGGGAACGTCGTGCTGGGGCACAGCTCGACCGTCCCGGTCACCGTGGACGACCTGCTGCTGTTCACCAAGGCCGTCACCCGCTCGACCTCCCGGGCGCTGATCGTGGCCGACCTGCCCTTCGGCAGCTACGAGGCCTCGCCCACCCAGGCGTTCCAGACCGCCGTGCGGATGATGAAGGAGGGCGGGGCGCAGGCGGTCAAGCTCGAGGGCGGCGCCCGGGTCGCCCCGCAGGTGCGGCTGCTCGCCGAGAACGGCATCCCGGTCATGGGCCACGTCGGGTTCACCCCGCAGTCCGAGCACGCCCTCGGCGGCTTCCGGGTGCAGGGTCGCGGGGACGGCGCCGAGCAGGTGCTCGCCGACGCCCGCGCCGTCGCCGACGCCGGGGCCTTCGCCGTCGTCCTGGAGATGGTGCCCGCCGACGTCGCCGCCCGGGTCACCGCCGAGCTCGCCGTCCCCACCGTCGGCATCGGCGCCGGCCCGGACTGCGACGCCCAGGTGCTGGTCTGGCCGGACATGGCCGGGCTCAACGGCGGCCGGGTCCCGCGGTTCGTCAAGAAGTACGCCGACCTGCGCGGTGAGCTGCTGCGGGCGGCGCAGGAGTACGCGGCCGAGGTGCGGTCCGGGGAGTTCCCCGGCCCCGAGCACTCGTTCTAGGCCGGACGTCCCCCTAGACGTCGGTGACGCGGATGCCGGCGTGGACCTTGTACCGGCGGTTGACCGAGACCAGGTTGATCGTCAGGGCCTCCACCTGGCGGGCGTTGCGCAGCCGGCCGGCGTAGACCCCGCGCATGCCGGGCAGCCGGCCGGCCAGGGCCTGCACCAGGTCGGTGGCGGCGCGGTCGTCACCCACCACCATGACGTCGCCCTCCAGCGTCGGGTGGGAGAGGTCCTCCAGGCTCACCGCGGACAGGTGGTGGAACGCCCCGACCACCGAGCTGTCGGGCAGCAGCGCCGCCGCCTGCTGGGTGACGCTGCCCTCGGGCACGTCGAGCACGTAGGCGCCCAGCTCGTCCCAGCCCATCGGCACGACGCAGTCGACGACGACCTTGCCGGCCAGTGGTGCGGCCAGCTCGGCCAGCGTGTCGGCGTGCCCGGCGAAGGGGACGGCGACGACGAGCACGTCGGCGGCACCCGCGACGTCGGTGTTGGACCCGCCCTGCACCGACACCTCCACGCCGCCGGCGGCCGCCTCGGCGCGTGCGGCGACGGCGCGGGCGGTCTCGGCAGCGCGGTCGGCGTCCCGGGACCCGAGCAGCACCCGCTGACCCGCGGCCGCCCAGCGGACCGCCAGGCCCCGGCCCTGCGGCCCGGTCCCGCCGAGCACCCCGATGACGAGGTCCTCGACGGCTCGCTCGGTGGTCTGTCCTGTGTCCGTCACCTGGGTCGTCTCCTCGTGTCACGGGCGCCCGGACGCGGCCACCTCGGTTCGATCATGCCCCCGGGGAGGCTGCCCAGCAGGGCGGGTCAGCGCTCGCCGTCCCGCTCCCAGGCGCGGTCGGCGGCGTCGGCCTGCTCGTTGCGCTCGGCCACCGTCTGCAGCGCGGCCTGAGCCTCCTCGCGGGTGTCGAAGGGGCCCAGCCGGTGGCGCTCGGCGCACCCGTCC